>NZ_JBIWJA010000005.1:118846-257564 GCF_044764905.1 Streptomyces sp. NPDC093586
CTGCGGGCTGTGGTGTCCCCGCTCCCTGTGGGCCCCCCCCCCCCCCCCCGGGGCCCCCCCCCCGCCCCGCGGGGGGGCCCCCCCCCCCGCGCCCACCCCCCCCCACGGCTGGTACCCGACGAAGGGCAGCAGCGGCCAGTCCGGCGGGATGCGGTCCCACTGGTTCCAGCGCCGCGAGTCGCGCGCGAACAGCTCGTCGTGACTGGTCACGTACGTGACCTCGGAGTAGCCCAGCACCAGCCAGGCGGGGATGTCGCCGTCGAGCAGGACCGGCGCGACCGGGCCGTGCTCCCGGCGCAGCGCGCGGTAGAGCTGCGCCGGCGTCTGCTGGTACTCGAGCCCCCCGAGGCGCACCGCCCCGGCGTGGGCGGGGCAGCCCGGGGGCGCCGGTTGCGCGGAGGGGTAGCCGGAGTCGGTCACAGTGTCGCCTCCTGGGCGATGGCCATGTCGTGCAGGTGGTTGACCAAGGTGAGCAGGACGTCCTTGCCGGACTGCCTGACCCGCGCGTCGCAGTCGACCATCGGCACGTGCGCGGGGAGGGCGAGCGCCTGGCGGATCTCGTCCAGGGAGTGGCGGACGGCGTCGTCGTCGAACCGGTTCACGGCCACCACGAAGGGCGTGCGGTGGTGTTCCAGCCTGTCGATCGCGTACCAGGAGTCGTCCATCCGCCGGGTGTCCACGAGGACCACGGCACCCAGCGTTCCCGAGAACAGCCGGTCCCACAGGAACCAGAAGCGCTCCTGGCCGGGCGCTCCGAACAGGTACAGCACCATGCGGTCGTTGAGGGTGATCCGGCCGAAGTCGAACGCGACCGTCGTGGTGGTCTTCGACGTCACCGCACCGGTCTCGTCGACGCCCACGCCGGCCTGGGTCATCACTTCCTCGGTGTTGAGCGGCCGGATCTCGCTCACGGAGCGGACCAGGGTCGTCTTGCCGACGCCGAATCCGCCCACGACGACGATCTTCAGACCGGTCTCCGCGGTGTCGCTCAGCGGTGTGCGGTGGGAGGGCGGCTCAGAGGTTGCGGAGCCCATGGAGCACCTCTTGGAGTAGGGCGGAATCAGGCAGGGAGGCGACGGACGGCGCCGCGCGCGGGTGGCGGACGGTGATGCGTCCCGTGTCCAGCAGGTCGCCGAGCAGGATCCGCACCACCGTGATCGGCAGTCCCAGCTCCGCGGCGATCTCGACGACGGCGGTGGGGTGCCGGCACATCTCCAGGATCCGTGCGAGCTCCGACTGCATCCCGGGCACCGGCCCGCTCTCGCTGACGACGAGGGTGACCAGGTCGAAGGAGTCGTCGGCACGGCTCCGTCCACGGGTGACGGTGTAGAGCCGGTCGGGATCACCCGTGTCGACGGGCTTGCGCATCACGCGGTGCCGTTCGCCCTGGCCTGGTCCCGCGGCTCGGCCCGCAGGTGTTCGCCGATCTGCTCGACCAGCTCCGTCATCTGGTGGCCGACCACTCCGGGATCGGCGTCCTCCCCGGCGACGACGGCGAGGTGCGCCCCCTCGCCGGCCTCCACGATGAACAGCAGGCCGCCGTGGAACTCGGTCATCGACTGCCGGACCCCGCCGGTGCCGTCGCCGAACTCCGCGGAGGCCCCTTGGGCGAGGGCCTGGATGCCGGAGCAGATCGCCGACAGCTGGTCGGCCTGGTCGAGCGTCAGGTGCTCGCTCCAGCAGAGCTTCAGGCCGTCCCGGGAGAGGACCAGGGCGTGGCGGGCGCCGGGGGTCTGTTCCAGGAGACCGTGCAGGAGCCAGCTGAGGCTGTTGTCGGTGGTCTGCATGATGGGTGATGGGACGGTGGTGTCCGGCTGACCGGCCACCGGCCCGTTCCTCCTATCTCACGAGCTCGAGCGGGAAGGGGCGCCGTCGCTCCGGACGCCGCACGGGAAGGGGTGGGACTAGGAAGCCTCGGGCGGCTCGGCCCCGGGCCGGGTGCCCGGTCCGGAGGTGCCGCCCTGGGACTGCCGGGCGCGGTGGAAGGCGCCGAACCGTGTGCCCGCGTCGCGTGCCGGGCGCTGGGCCGACGGTGCGTCACCGGTCTGCCCGGACGCCGAGTGGCGCTGCTCGCGTTCGCGCTCCGCCTCGGCCATGGTGCGGCCCGGGGCCCGCACCGGCAGACCGTTCGGCGTGGTGCCGTCGGGCCGCCGATGGCGCCGCTGTCCGGACAGCTCGGGCCGGGCGGCAAAGGGCTCGGTGGCCGCCGGCAGTGTCGCCGCCGCGGGGCGCTCGGTGGCCGCCGGCAGTGCCGCGGCGGCGGGTGGTTCGGTGGCCGCCGGCAGTGCCGCGGCGGCGGGTGGTTCGGTGGCCTCGGGCACCGGTGCGGGCGCGAGCGCCGCCGGCATGGCCTCGGGCCGTGGGGCCGTCTGGTGCGGGATCAGGTCGCGCTGCTGGGCGAGCAGGTGCAGGGGCAGCAGGACGACGACACCGGTGCCGCCGCGGGAGGAGGGGCGGTAGTTGACGCTGATGCCGTACTTCACCGCGAGTCGTCCCACCACGGCCAGGCCGAGCCGGGTGCCCTGCAGCGAGGCGAGGTCGGTGACGCGGCCGGTCACGGCCTCCTCGGCGCGGCGCATCGCCGCGTCGGCCATCTTCAGACCGCTGTCCTCGATGGTGACGACGATGCCGGCGCTGCGGTCCTCGACGTAGACGTGCACCTCGTCGATGGGCGGGGAGAAGTTCGCGGCGTTGTCCATCAGTTCGGCGAGCAGGTGCATCACGCCCTCGGCGGCGAAGCCGGAGACCGCGGCGCGGGTGGAGCAGTGCAGGCGCACCCGCTGGTAGGCGGCGATGCGGCCGACGGCACCGCGCAGGATGCTCTCCATCACGATCGGCTTGTTCCAGGCACGGCTGGACCTGCCGCCCATGAGCAGCGCCAGCCGGTCGGTCATCAGGCCCAGCTGGGAGGTGCTGTGATCCAGCTTCAGCAGGTCGCCGAAGACCTCTTCGCCGTGCCGTTCCTGCATCTCCCGCAGGTCGGCGAGCATCCGCACGGCCTTGGCCTGGACGCGGCTGAGCGCCTTGGCGGAGGCGGCCTGCGCCGCGGCGGCACGCCGCTCACTGTGGGCGAGTTCGCGGATGAACGATTCGGCCGGGACACGCAGTTCCGACAGCCGGGGCAGGTCGACCTCGGCGAGCACGGTGTCGGCGGACCGGCCTTCGCGCAGCCGGGCGACCGCGGCGGGCAGCGTCTCCTTGACGAAGCGCTCGTACTCGGCCGCCGCCTGGTCCGTCTCGGTGCGCAGCGCGCGGTATTCGCCGTCCAGGGCGGCCACCTGTCGCGCGTCCTCCTCGACGACGGCGGCGAACGTGCGCGTCAGCCGCTGCAGTTGCGGGTCGGACGGCGGCGGCACGCTGGCCAGCACGTCGGCCGCGCTCGCGCCCTCCCGCAGCCGCCCGGCCACGGCCGGCAGCGTCACACCGGCCAGGTGCGAGATCTCGGCCGACAGCCGGGCGGCTTCGGTCCTCAGCCGGCTGCTCTCCGACTCCCGCTCGGCTGCCGTGCCGCGGGCCCGGTGGACGAGCCGGTGGTCGACGAGGAGGGTGACGGCCAGGCACACCCAGCCGGCCACCACCACGGCCAGGATCCACTTGGAGGCGCCGGACGGCGCCAGGGCGACCGTCGCGCCGCCGGCGACGGCGCTCACCCCCAGCACGACCGACCGTGCGACGAACGAAGTGCGCGGCGCCCCCGCCGGATGGTGCGGACGGGGCGAAGCAGGCACAGGCATGGAGCGGTCCCTCGGTCGGTGAGAGCAGGGGAATCGGGGTGGCGGCACGAAGCAGCCGCGGGCCGGGAGAGGGGTCAGCCAACAGGAGGGCGATCTTCCGTCCACATACGGCCCATGCTAATCACCCTGACGTGCGGGAAAACCCCGGTTGTCGCATGGGCCGTCAGCAATCCCACTTCGTCGTGAACTCGTCGCCCGTACGCCCCGCTGTGGTATCCGGGCCGATGCCGGGCGAGCCCGGCCGGAGGACGGGACCACGGGCAGGGACCACGTCGGCGTGACGCCGCATCGCCTCAACCGCTCGGGCTCCACCGACCCCTCCATCCGCACGGACTATCGAATTCCAGCCAACTATACGTACGCCGAACCCCCTTGCACGCACCGGCCGCCGTGACGGCCGGGCCGCCGGAGTGGGGGAATGCTGTTGGTCGTGGAGATTCCGTGACGGCGGCCCGGGGGAGCGGAAGCCGAGTCGGGCTGTGCGCCGGGGCTTCCTGGAGCGCTTTTCTGGCCTGCGGCTTCGCGGGGCGAAGCGGCTGTGATCTGCCGGTGCGGCTTACAGGGGTGATCCGAGGCAGTCGGAGGGAACCCCTCCTCGACCCGAGCCGCTCGGAGCCGGCCGCGGGCAATCGCCCTCGAGCCGGTCCGAGCCGGCCGGGGTCGGGGCGGTGTCGACCAGGCTCTGACCTCGCCGACGACACGTCGAATCGGTCCGGGCCAGGTCCCGATGAAGACGCCTGTCCCCGCTGACGAGTCAGGGGACAGGCAATGCGGGGCGCGCAAAGCAGTCACCGGCAAAGGGCGTCGCCCGTTCTGGGGATCAGTGCCGCACCCAGCCGGGTCGTCGAGCCCCTGGGAGAGATCCGTGACAACGAGTTCGGCCAGGCGTCGGGGCCGGGCGGTGGGGGCGCCTCCGCCCCGTCCAGTCGCACCCCCGAGTGATGTGCCGGCGGGGGCGACGGGGCTCCGTCGCCCCCGCGCCGGGGAGCGGCTCGCGGTCCCCTCCGAGGACGGGTCCGGGGCTCAGCCGCCGCTGTTGAGCCAGGCGACCGGATCCATGTACTGGCCGTCGAAGAGGACCTCGAAGTGGAGATGCGGGCCGGTGGACAGACCTGTCGAGCCGACGAGTCCGACGGGATGACCGACGGACACGCTCTGGCCGGCGGTCACCTGGAGGACGGCGAGGTGGCTGTAGGTGGTCTCCAGCCGTTTTCCGTCGACCGTGCCGTGGTCGATCACCACGCGGTTGCCGTAGGCCCGGGTCATGCCCGCGAACTCGACCCGACCCTCCCGTGCCGCGGACACCTGGGCCCCCTGCGGCGCCCCGAAGTCGACGCCCGTGTGGAGCTTGGTGACCCCGGTCAGCGGGTGCGCGCGCGACCCGAAGGGCGAGGTGACGGTGAGCGCGGTGACGGGCGGCGTCAGCAGCGCGCCGGGGGCCCGGCCGTTCTCCTGCTCGGGGTTCTGCCGGACCAGGGCGTCGTACCGCGGCAGCCGCTTCTTGACCTCGGCGACGAACGCGCGGGCCGGGGCCGGCACCTTGCCGGCCTCCTTGACCTGGTCCGTCCCGGTCCGGTACGCGGCGAGCGTGAGGTCGGCGATGTCACCGTTGACGGTGCCCTCGGTGCGGAGCGCGGTCACCTCCTTCGCCAGGGAGCAGTCCTTCCGCCCCAGCGCCATGATCGCGTCCACCGCGTCGCGCGGCGAGGAGCTGCCGTTGCCGTCCTCGTCCCGGCCCCAGGTCTTCCAGTCGGCGTCCGTGAAGCGGGCGATGCCCTGCTCGGTGAGGCTCGCGGTGTCGCCCTGCCACCCGGAGAGCTGGTCGATGTGCGCGGCGAGGAGTGCGGGGGTGACGCCCGGGCAGTCCGCGGTCGCCCTGCGCAGCCAGGGGACGTAGGAGCCGTCCACATTGCTGACGGACGACTGGCTCGGACCCGGGTCCTGCGACAGGTCCGTGCCGGGGATGCCGGACAGGGCGACGAAGGTGAGGATCCCGGTGAGCGTCACCAGGCCGGGCAGCACGATCAGGACGAAGGGACCGGGGCCGCGGCGACGGCGCGGGGAGGTGCGGGCACCGGCCGCGTCGGCGGCCGACGGGTTCCCGGTCGGCGAGGGGGCGGCCGGCCCCACGACGGGCGGCTCCACCACGGCCGGCCGCGGTCCGGGCCGTGCCGATCGGTGCCCCGCCGGATCGGAGGGCGGTGCCGGAGCGGGGGGCGGTGCCGCGGGATCCGGCCGGAGGTCGTCGTCGTGCCCGGTCGTCCCCACCGCCCGGGGGTACGCCGTGCCTTCCCTGTCCTTGGTCACGCGCCGGGCCGGCTCCATGAAGGCGCCACGGCGGGGCGTGATGTCGGCGGGGTGTATCGGCTCACGCTCGGACGCTAGCGCGCCCGTGACGGGGCGTCACCGGCCTCGGGGACAGGGCCGACTGCCCGATGGGGCACCGTCGGTGCCCGGTGGTCCCGCCCGTGTCCCGTGCCGGGTACCCGTACGCGGCCTTGGTGACCGGAACCGTCGTCCACGGTCCGGCTACCGTTCGGCCGACACGCCCGCGAGGAAGATCCTGATCGCGTCGTCGACGAGCGCCTCGCCCTGGGACGTCGTGATCCGCCGAGAGGTGACGAGCGCGGAGATGCCCTGAACGGTCGCGGACAGCAGCATCGTCAGCCGGCCGACGTCGCGGGCGTCGTACGCGCCCGCCTCGACGCCCGCCCCCATGATGTCGGTCATGGTGCCGAACAGGCGGTCCGCAGCGTTGCGGACCGCCTCCGAGGGGCCGTCGGTCTTCGCGGCGAACATGAGGTCGAGCAGCGCCGGCTCCCGCACCGCGAAGCGCAGATAAGCCGAGGTCGCGGCACCCAGGGCCAGGGCGTGGTCTCCCGGCGCGCGCGAAGCGGCCCCGCGCATCTCGTCGGCGAGCCGGAGGAAGCCCCGCTCCGCCAACGCGTCCAGGAGGGCGCTGCGGTCGATGAAGTGGCTTCGGGGGGCTCCGTGGCTGACGCCCGCCGCACGCGCCAGTTCCCGAAGGGACAGCGCGTCGACCCCCCGCTCCCGCAGCACCGCCTCCGCCTCTTCGAGCAGCACGGCACGGAGGTTGCCGTGGTGGAAAGGCCGATGGGACATGGCGTCATCCTACCCGGAAGTAGACGTTGCCTATTTTCTAGGCAGTGTCTAGTCTGCCGAGCACGGCTCGCGTGACCCGACCGCACGGTCCAGTGAACGAACGGCGGAAAGAGGCCCGGAGATGACCGAGCAGAATGTCGCACTGTGGCTGCCGAAGCCAGGCGCACGCTTCGAGGTGGGCCCCGCCCCCTACACGCCCCCGGCGGCGAACGAGGTCGTCGTCCGGGCACGGGCGATCGCCGTGAACCCCGTCGACGGCATACCGGGCTTCCTGTATCGCGTGGTCGTGCCCTGGCTGACCTTCCCGGCCGTGGTGGGCTCGGACGTCGCCGGCGAGGTCGTCGAGGTCGGCACGGGCGTGACTCGGCTGCGGCCGGGCGATCGCGTCCTCGGGCACGCGTTCGGCGTCGAGAAGTCGCAGAACCGCCCGGCGGAGGGCGCCTTCCAGCACTACGTCGTGCTCATGCAGCACATGGTCTCCCCCATCCCCGACGCATTGTCCTTCACGCAGGCGGCCGTGCTTCCGCTGACGCTCTCGACCGCCGCGACCGGCATGTTCCAGGAGGACCACCTCGGGCTGGCGCTGCCCGGCACCGGCCCCGTCGACCGGTCGGAGACGGTGCTCGTGTGGGGCGGTTCGACGAGCGTCGGGAGCAACGCGATCCAGCTCGCCCGCAACGCCGGCTACCGGGTCGTGGCCACCGCGTCACCCCGCAACTTCGACCACGTCCGGTCGCTGGGCGCGGTCGAGGCGGTCGACCGCGGCAGCCCCACCGCCGTCGACGAGATCGTGGAGCGGATCGGCGACAGCCCGCTCGCGGGCACGCTCGCGATCGGCTCCGGGTCGATCCGGAAGGCGATCGCGATCGCGGCCCGGACCGCGGGCAGCAAGCGGGTCGCCTCCGCGCGGACAGCACCGATCGCGCGCGTCGAGGGGTGGCGGGCGCCGCTGCTCGGCGTGCGGGTGAGCGGCATCTGGGGCGGGACCCTGAAGGACAACGAGGTCGGGCCGGCGATCTACACCGGTTTCCTCCCGACCGCGCTCGCCACCGGCGCCTACCGGGCCGCACCGGACGCGATCGTCGTGGGCGACGGACTCGCGAGCATCCCCGACGCGTTGCGGCGGCTCAAGGACGGCGTCTCCGCGAAGAAGCTCGTCGTCACCGTCTGAGTCGTCACCGTCCGAGTCGCCACCGTCCGGGAGGCCGGTCCGCCGCGAAGCGATGCCGGAGAACGTCAGGGACACCCGGGCCGGGTTGAAGCGCCTGGCCAACGGTCACCGACTCCACTACTCTGAAAACGAACTAGTCGGGATTCACGAGTAGAGGACCGGGGTGACTGTGCGTGCCGGTGAACGAGCCCTCGTCGGGCTGGCTGCGCGGGGTCCTGCCGCTGGCCCTCGCCGCCGTGCTGGAGCAGGCCGACCAGCACGGGTACGCGCTGGTGCAGCAGTTGGCCGCGCACGGGTTCGGCACCGTCCGCGGCGGCGCGCTGTACCCCGTGCTCGGCCGGATGGAGACCGAGGGGCTGGTGGAAGCCCGCTGGGAGCCCGGCGAAGGCGGACCGGGCCGCAAGGTCTACCGGCTCACCGACGCCGGGCGCACCCGGCTGCGGGAGGAGACCGAAAGCTGGCATCGGTTCTCCGACGCGATGGACCGGTTGCTGGACCAGGGGAAGAAGGAGGGGGCATGACGGATGCGGCGACCCGCTGGAACGCCCGGGTGCGGTTGGCGCTGGCGGCCCGGTCGGTGGACCTGGCCACCGCCGACATGGTGCTCGACGAGGTCGCACAGCACTGCGCGGAAAGCGGCGAGACGCCCGAGGAGGCCTTCGGCCCATCGGAGGCGTACGCCGCCGCCGTGGCCCGCGAGCGCGTACCGGACGAGGAACGCGCCGGCCGGCACTGGAGCGGCCTGACGCCCGCGGACAAGGTCTTCTCCGCTCTCGCGCCGATCGCCGTGGTCTTCGCGCTGACCGGTGTCTGCCTGTGGGCGTGGCAGGGCACCATGCTGCCTCTGACCCCCGCCGGGCTGACCGGCACCGCCCTCACCGCCGTCGCGCTGTCGAGCGCGTCCCTCACGGCGACCCTCGCGCTTTCCCGTGCGCGCGGCGCCGCCGCCTGCGCCGCCACCACCCTGGTGTCGGTGCTGCTCGCGGGAGCGGCCTTCGCCACCCTGCCCACGACCGCTGTCGTCCGGATCCCCGCCCCGTTCCTGTGTGCGCTGGGGGCCCTGCTTTTCTGGGCGGTCGCCCGCTCCGAGCCGACCACCGACGCCGACACCGACACCGACACCGATCGAGAAGACCTGGAAGAAGGAGCCACCATGGAGTCCCGGACCGAGTCCGAGAACTGGCTGACCGATCTGCCGCGGCTGCTCGAGGAACGGCACGGACTGCCGCGTGACCGGGCCGCCGAACTCACCCGGGAGGCCGCCCAGCACCTCGCGTCCACCGGGCGCGCCGCCCACGAGGAGTTCGGGCCCGTGGAGTTGTACGCCCTGCGGATCGCCGATCAGGAGACCGCCCCCGGCCCGCGGTGGTGGATGCGCGAGGACGTTCTGTGGGCGGCGGCCGCCGTGCTGACCGCTTTCCTCCTGGTGGCCAACGTCGTCGACGACGGGGAGGTCTGGCTGACCGTACTGGCGGCCGCGGTCCTCGTGGGGGAACTGACGATGGTCGCCACCCACCTCGTACGCAAGCGGCCGGCCGAGACCTCTGCGCGATAGCAACCGGACGCGCACGGCTCATCAGCGCATCGGAGCGGGTGTTCGCGGCCTTTGACGGCCCCGGTCCTCATGGGTGCGGAAACGCGGAGCGACAGACGAGTCGGGCTGTACGCCGGGTTCTGTTCCGGCGGGTCCTCGCGGTCCCGCCGGCGACGGCCATCCATCTAGGACCGGCGTTGCCACCGGCCTCCAGCGGTCTACCCGCGGACTCGGGCGGGCAGCCCTCGAACGTCCGCGCAGGGCCGCCCCCTCGTGCGAGGAGGCGCCCCCTCTTGACCTTGCTCCGGGTGGGGTTTACCTAGCTGCCCAGGTCGCCCTGGGCACTGGTGGTCTCTTACACCACCGTTTCACCCTTACCCGGGACCGGAGTCCCGGGCGGTCTGCTTTCTGTGGCACTGTCCCGCGGGTCACCCCGGGTGGCCGTTAGCCATCACCCTGCCCTGTGGAGCCCGGACGTTCCTCGGGAAGTCCCGCAAGGGACTCCACGCGGCCGCCCGCCCGGCTCGTCTGCCGTGCCGCCCATGGTACCCGGCGGACCTCCCGCCGCGGACCGGCGGCGGCCGTCGCGAGGACCGAGCCCGCCAGGATCAGGGTGAAGGCGACGCCGATGCCGAGGGTCAGGTCCTCGTCCAGGAGGAGGGCGCCCGCGGCGACGGCGACCGCCGGGTTGACGTAGGTGATGACGCCGGCCCGGGTCGGGCCGGCCTCCTTGATCAGCTCCAGGAAGGCCACGAAGGCGATCGCGGTGCAGACGACGCCGAGGCCGGCCAGGGCTGCCAGGACCTCGCCCGAGGGAAGGGTGGCGGGTCGGGTCAGGAAGGCGGCGGGGGCGTAGACGACGGCGGCCAGGGTGAGGCAGGGGGTGACGAGCTGGAGGGTGGGGACGTCCTTGAGGTGGCGGGCGGCTATCAGGGGTGCGGTGGCGTAGCCGACGACCGTCACCAGCACCTCGGCCAGCGAGCGGGCGTCGCCGCCGGTGAGGTGCGGCACGGTGAGGACGGCGACGCCCCCGAGGCCGAGTCCGAGTCCGGTGATCCGGCGGGCGCCGACCCGTTCCTCGGCGCCGAAGAAGCGGGCCAGGAGGACGGCGACGATCGGCACGCCCGCGATCAGCAGGCCGGCGGTGGAGCTGGAGAGGTGCCGTTCGGCGTCGGTCAGGGTCCACCAGGGGCCGATGATCTCGATGACCGCGAAGGCCAGCATCGGCTTCCAGTGCGCCCGGACGGTCCGGGCGAGACCTCCCTGGCGGAGGGCGAACGGAAGCAGGAGGGCGGCGCCGAGCGCGCACCGGGTGAACACGACCACGGACGGGGAGAGGTCCTCCACCGCCACCTTGATCATCAGATAGGGGATGCCCCAGACCACTCCCATCAGGGAGAACAGGGCCCAGCCGCGTGCAGTCATGGCGGCATTCTGCGTGCCGCCCTCACCCGCCGTCTTGAACGCTGTTGCGGCCGGCACCGGCGCTCACCACGCTGTTGCGGTACGCCGCCGGGGTCACCCCGAGGACGCGGCGGAACCAGCGGGTCAGATGCGCCTGGTCGGCGAAGCCCACCAGGGCCGCCGCCTCGGCGGGGCGCACGCCCGCGTCCAGGAGTCCGCGCGCCCTGGCCACCCGGTGCTGGGCGAGCCAGGCGTACGGCGGTATCCCCATCGTCGTACGGAAGGCGCGCAGGAGCTGGTAGCGGGACAGGCCCAGGTCGGTGGCGAGGGCGGCCAGGGAGGGCGGGGCGAGGAGTTCGTCGGCGAGGCGGTCGCGTACGACGCGGGCGATGCGGTCGGCTCCCGGGACCGTGTCGTCGGCCGCGCGGGCCGTGGAGTGGCGCTGGGCCAGGGCCGTGAGCAGCCACGGGATGCGGGACTCGGCCTCCAGGGGGTCGGGGTGGCGGGCCAGGTCCGTGTGGGCGGCGCGCAGGGCGCGGGCGAGTTCGGGGTCCTGGAGGACGGGTTCGCGGAAGTGCGGGAGGGCGTCGCCGCGCGTGCCGTCGGTGAGGAGGGTCGGGGCCGCGTACAGGGCGCGGTAGGAGTAGCCGTCGGGGGCCGCCGGGCCGCCGGTGTGCACCTCGCCGGGTTCCAGGACGACGATGGAACCCGGCCCCGAGTGGATGTGTCCGCCCCGGTAGGCGATGACCTCCAGGCCGCCGACGGTGACGCCGACCGTGAACTCGTCGTGGGCGTGCGGGGCGTAGACGTGGCGGTCGAAGCGGGCGGTGAGCAGGTCGAGGGGCGGGCCGGCCGTCCCCAGCCGGGCCCTGGTCCACCGTGCCTGTTCGCCGCGTGCGTCCACCGCTTCCCACCCCCTGCTCCAACGGGATCAGAGGAAGTCGGCGGTGTCCAGGTCGAAGGAGAAGGGGGCGGGCAGAGTCAGCGGTTTCCCGAAGTCGACCGTGCAGTGCTGCCGGTAGTCGTCGTGGCCCGGATCGCCGAACAACGTGATCGACGATTCCTGACGGTCGACGAGCAGGTGGAACGGGATACCGCCGCGCGCGTACGCACGGCGTTTGGTCTCACGGTCGGCCTCGGGCTTGGTGGAGGTCACTTCCAGCACCAGTGAGACACCGTCGCAAGGCATCCAGTGCTCGGCTCCGCGATAGAGCCTGGACGTCTTGGGCGCGAAGGTGCCGTCAGGGATCACATGGTCCGTCAGAAGGCCGTCGGCGTTCTTCAGCTTGAGGCCCTTGTTGCCCGAGAACTGCATGTCGGTGACGGACCGCCGGTGTACCCGGCTCACGATCAGCCCGATGTCATCCTCATGGTCCCCGTCCGGCGGCGGTGTCACGACGATCTCCCCTTCGATCAGCTCCGCCCGGAACCCCTCCGGGGTGTCCAGGGCGAGAAACCACTCCAGCAAGAGGTCCTGCGTGATCGGTTCGTGTGCCATGGCAGTCATGTCACGCCCCTCCTTCGGCCGCTCGCCATACCGGGACATCAGCTGATCACCTGTCCGAGAGAGCGGGAACCGTTCCCTCGATCGTGGCACAGGATCACCGTCCCCGGGGGCGCGGCTCAGCGGACGTAGGTCTCGAAGCCGGCGTCGGTGCAGTAGGACGCCGCACGGCCCTCGGCGTCGGTGTCCGCGTTGTCGACCGCCAGGGCGGTGTCCCGGAGGACGTGGCTGCCGGACCGGTCGAGGCCCTCCTTGTCGAGCCGTCGCGCGGCGGCGAGGGCCGCGTACCCGGCGACGTCGGCGTTCCCGGACCGGGCCTTCTCCTTCTGCCAGGTTCCCAGCGTGGAGCAGTAGTGTTCGCGTGTCTCGTCGTCCTGCGCGGTGTCGTGGGACGAGCAGCCGCTCGCCAGGCCGACCAGAACGACGACGGTCGTCGCCCATCGCGTGACGGACCGCGTGCTTCCGTGGCCGCGTACGACCTCGCCTCCGCGTCGCATGAGATGCCCTCCCCGGTGATCACCTCCGGTGAGTATGGGGCACCGGCTCCGCCGCGGGGCGCCCCGTACCCTGACCGGGAGCTTGGAGTGAAGGAGTTACGTGTGCTTGTCCTGCTGCCGCCGTCCGAGGGGAAGGCCGCGTCCGGCCGGGGTGCCCCGCTGAAGACCGGGTCGCTGTCCCTGCCGGGGCTCACCGCGGCCCGGGAGGCCGTGCTCGGTGAGCTGGTCGAGCTGTGCGCCGGGGACGAGGAGAAGGCGCGCGAGGTGCTGGGGCTGAGCGAGGGGCTGCGCGGCGAGGTCGCCAAGAACGCGGAGCTGCGGACGGCCGGGGCGCGGCCCGCCGGGGAGATCTACACCGGCGTGCTCTACGACGCCCTGGACCTGGCCTCCCTCGACCCGGCCGCCCAGGCGCGGGCCGCGCGGTCGCTGCTGGTGTTCTCGGGACTGTGGGGCGCCGTGCGGGTGACCGACCGGATCCCGTCCTACCGGTGCTCGATGGGTGTGAGGCTGCCCGGGCTGGGGGCCCTGGGCGCGTACTGGCGGGCGCCGATGGCCGAGGTGCTGCCCGAGGCCGCCGGGGACGGGCTGGTGCTGGACCTGCGGTCGGCGGCGTACGCGACGGCGTGGAGGCCGAAGGGCGAGGTGGCCGGGCGGACCGCGTCCGTGCGGGTGCTGCACGCGCCGACCCGGAAGGTGGTCAGCCACTTCAACAAGGCGACGAAGGGGCGGATCGTACGGAGCCTGCTGGCCTCCGGGAGCGCGCCCGAGGGGCCCGCGGAGCTGGTGGAGGCGCTGCGCGACCTGGGGTACGTGGTGGAGGCCGAGGCGCCGGCGAAGGCGGGGAAGCCGTGGTCGCTGGACGTGCTGGTGGAGGAGATCCACTGACCCCGCCACCCCAGCGTTGCAATATGCGCAACGATAATTGCGGAGGATGCACTCCGAGGGCACGATGAGGCCATGACCTCACCGCTGCCCTCCTCCCCGTCCGCCTCGGTCCTGAATCTCGCGCCCGTCGTTCCCGTCGTGGTCGTCGACGACCTCGCGGACGCCGTACCGCTCGCCCGGGCGCTCGTCGCCGGCGGGCTGCCCGCGATCGAGGTCACGCTGCGGACGCCGGTCGCCGTCGACGCGATCCGGGCGATCGCCGGGGAGGTGCCGGGCGCGGTGGTCGGCGCGGGGACGGTGATCACGCCGGAGCAGGTGGGCCAGGTGGTGGCGGCCGGGGCGCGGTTCCTGGTCAGCCCGGGGTGGACGGACGCGCTGCTGGCGGCGATGCGGGCGTCCGGGGTGCCGTTCCTGCCGGGGGTGTCGACCACGTCGGAGGTGGTGGCGCTGCTGGAGCGCGGGGTGCGGGAGATGAAGTTCTTCCCGGCCGAGGCCGCGGGCGGCACCGCCTATCTCAAGGCCCTCGCCGCCCCGCTGCCGCAGGCCCGTTTCTGCCCGACCGGCGGCATCGGACCGGACTCCGCGCCGGAGTACCTCGCGCTGCCCAACGTCGGTTGCGTCGGGGGAAGCTGGATGCTGCCGAAGGACGCCGTCGCCGGGCGCGACTGGGCGCGGGTCGAGGCGCTGGCCCGCGCGGCGGCGGGGCTCAGCGCAGGTGCGACGTCTCGTTGAACAGGCGGACGCTGGCGCCGCCGTCGGCGTAGTACGCCACGGCCGACAGCGAGGCCGCCGACAGTTCCATGCGGAACAGCGACTCGGGCGGGGCGCCGAGGGCGAGCTGGACGAACGTCTTGATCGGCGTCACGTGCGTGACCAGCAGGACGGTGCGGCCCGCGTAGGCGGCGACCAGCCTGTCGCGGGTGGCGGCGATGCGGGCGCCGGTCGCCGCGAAGCTCTCGCCGCCACCGGTCGGCTCGGCCTCCGGGGAGGCCAGCCAGGCGTTCAGATCGTCCGGGTAGCGCTCGCGCACCTCGGCGAAGGTGAGTCCCTCCCAGGCCCCGAAGTCGGTCTCGCGCAGGCCCTCGTCGACCGTCACCTCCAGGCCGAGGCGGGCGGCGACGACGGCGGCGGTCTCGCGGGTGCGGGCCAGCGGGGACGCGACGATCGCCTGGACCGTGCCGCGTCGGGCGAGGCCCTCGGCGACCCTGGCGGCCTGCTCGCGGCCGACGGCGGACAGCGACGGGTCGCTGCCGCCGCTCCCGGAGAACCGCTTCTGCGGCGTCAGGGGCGTCTCCCCGTGCCGGAGCAGCACGAAGGTGGCGGGGGCGCCCAGGTCGGGCGGGCCCCAGCCGGGCGAGGCCACGGTCCTGGCGGCCCGTACGTCGCCGTCGGCGGAGGCGTCGGCGGCGTCGGCGGCGGCGACATCGGCGGTGGTGGCGGCAGGAGCGGAGGCGCGGGCGCCGGTCGCGGTCCCGGCACCGGTCCGCGCCGCCTGGGCGACGCGCTCGTCCTCGGCGGCACCGGCACCCTGCCCGGCCGGTTCGACGGTCCGTGCGGCGGCGCCCGCGGCAGCCCGACGTCCGCCCGCACCGGCCTCCGCCTCACCCCCGGCGCGACCGCCCCGGACGGTGCGACCGCCGCCGGCGCCCGCCGTGTCCAGTTCCGCCGTCGACGTCGACGGGGACCACCGCTCGCCGCGGGCCCCCGCGTCCATCGCCTCGTTGGCCAGGCGGTCGGCGTGCTTGTTGCTCGCCCGGGGGATCCACTCGTAGGTCACCCGGCCCGGCGGGAAGACGCGCGCCGCCTCGGCCGCGAGCGGCTTCATGTCGGGGTGCTTGATCTTCCAGCGGCCCGACATCTGCTCGACGACGAGCTTGGAGTCCATTCGGACGTGGACGGACGCCGACGGGTCCAGCTCGCGCGCGGCGCGCAGGCCGGCCAGCAGGCCCCGGTACTCGGCGACGTTGTTCGTGGCGACGCCGAGGTACTCGGCGGCCTCGGCCAGGGTCTCCCCCGTCGCCGCGTCGCTGACCACCGCGCCGTAGCCCGCGGGCCCCGGGTTGCCCCGCGACCCGCCGTCGGCCTCCACGACGAACTCCCGCACCGGACCCGTCGCCGGATCTGCCGCCGGATCTGCCCCCGCGCTCGCCACCGGACCGGCCCCCTACAGCCCGGAGTCGGCCGTGCGCACGAGGATGCGGCGGCAGTTCTCGCAGCGTACGACCGTGTCGGGCGCCGCCGAGCGGATCTCGCTCAGCTCGGTGATGGCCAGCTCCTGGCGGCATCCCTGGCAGGTGCGCTGGTACAGCTTGGCCGCGCCGACGCCGCCCTGCTGCTCGCGCAGCTTGTCGTAGAGCTTCAGCAGGTCCGCGGGGATCGTGGCCGCGACGACCTCGCGCTCCTTGGCCACCGAGGCCGCCTCGCCGTCGAGCTGCCCGACGGCCGCGTCCCGGCGCCCGGTGGCGTCGTCGATCTTCGCCTGGACGGAGGCGACCCGCCCGGTCAGCTCGCCGACGCGCTCCTGCGCGGACTCGCGGCGCTCCATCACCTCCAGGACGATGTCCTCGAGGTCGCCCTGCCGCTTGGCGAGGGAGACGATCTCGCGCTGGAGATTCTCCAGGTCCTTCGGGGAGGTGACGGCACCGGAGTCCAGGCGCTGCTGGTCGCGGACGGCGCGCTGGCGCACCTGGTCCACGTCCTGCTCGGCCTTGGTCTGCTCGCGGGCGCAGTCGCTCTCCTCGGTCTGCGCGGCGACGAGCAGGTCGCGCAGCTGGGTGAGGTCCTTGGTCAGCGCCTCGATCTCGGCGTGCTCGGGCAGCGACCGCTTCTTGTGCGCGAGCTGCTGGAGGCGGACGTCGAGGCCCTGGAGGTCGAGGAGTCGGATCTGGTCGGCGGGCGCGGCGTTCAGTTGGGGGCTCCCATGGTGTCGGCTGTGGTGGTGGACGCCGCGTGGGCGGTCCAGGGGTCGGTGACCGTCCTGGAGACGTGGACCCTCAGGTCCCATCCGTTGCGGTCGGAGATCTCGTCGAGCTGGGCTGCGGCCAGCTCGCACCAGGGCCACTCGGTGGCCCAGTGCGCGGCGTCGAGCAGCGCGAGAGAACTGTGGGCGCGGGCCTCCGACGCCGGGTGGTGGCGCAGGTCCGCGGTGAGGAAGGCGTCGACGCCGGCCGCCCGTACGTGGTCGAAGAGGCTGTCGCCGGAGCCGCCGCTGACGGCGACCGTGTGGACCACCGCCTCGGGGTCGCCGGCGACGCGGACGCCCTGCGCGGTGGCGGGCAGCCGCTCGGCGGCGCGGGCGGCGAGTTCGCGGACGGTGAGCGGGTGCTCGGGTTCACAGACGCGGCCCAGGCCGCGGCGGCCCCGGGGGTCGGACGGGTCCGGCACCAGGGGGCGTACGACGCGGAGGTCGAGGGCGCCGGCCAGCGCGTCGGAGACGCCGGGGTCGGCGGTGTCGGCGTTGGTGTGGGCGACGTGCAGCGCGATGTCGTTCTTGATGAGCGTGTGCACCACGCGGCCCTTGAAGGTGGAGGCCGCGACCGTCGTCGTCCCGCGCAGGTACAGCGGGTGGTGGGTGACGAGCAGGCCGGCGCCCAGCTTCACCGCCTCGTCGACGATCTCCTGGACGGGGTCGACGGCGAACAGGACCCGGGAGACCTCCTGGCCGGGGTCGCCCACGACGGTGCCGACCGCGTCCCAGGACTCGGCCCGCTCGGCGGGCCACAGGTTCTCCAGCGCGGCGATGACTTCTGACAGACGGGGCACGCACGCAAGGCTACCTGGAGGTTCTGGGCCGTTGTACCCGCCGCGTGCCGTGCCGGGCGCACCGGCGCCGTGCAGCACACTCCTCGCCCTTTCCTCAGGCGAATCGTTCCTGCGCCACACGTATGTGTGATGGGGGCGGTCTCCGCTCCCCCGGCTGTGCGTACGAAAACTACCTTCATCACCGGAGGTGACCGAACGATGACGGCCTGTGCTATCGAGCCCTCGGCGGACCGGGGGAACGGAGGTCCGGAGAACGACGGGACACCGCGGCCGGCCTGCGCCATCACCGCGGAGGGGGCCTACGCCGCGCGCCTCGCCCCGGCCGGTGACTCCTGGTACCCGGAGCGCTGGACCCTGGACGGCCCGGAGCCGTACGCGGTGCCGTTGCCCGGCGACCAGCCGGAGGAGCCCGGCACCGAGGTGCAGCCGATGGCCGACGGTCGGGTCCTGGTCCACCGCGTCGCGGCCGGGCGGCATCTCTTCGCGCTGTTGTACCCGACCGGTCCGGGCACCGGCGAGCAGCCGCTCGGCGCGATCGAGTGCCCGGACGACGCCGGGCGGCTGCGGCTGCTGCCGCCGGCACCGGGCGGCGAGCGGGCGTACGCCCTGGCCGTCGGCCCGCGCTCGACGGCGCTGTGGCAGGTGGCGGGGGGCGCCTCCGGGCCCGAGCACCTCGCGGAGATCCCCGGCCGCTGCTCGGGCGGGGTCTGGCTGGACCGCGAGGGGCGGATGCTGGCCGTGGACCGGGAGACCGGCGGGTGCACCAAGGCGGTCGTGGTGGACCTGGGGTGCGGCGGCGAGGTGTCGCCGCTGCTGCAGATCGCCGCGGACAGCGACGATCGGATGCTGCTGGCCGACCCGGACAGCGGGCTGGTGCTGATCCGCTCGGACGCGCCCTCGCCGGGACGTGCCCGGCTGGGCTGGGGGGTGCTGGGCAGCACCCTGCCGGTGCGGTTCCCGGAGTGCCTGCGGCTGCCGGACTGCGCCGTGACGCCGTTCGCGGTCCAGCCGGGTCAGATGCTGACGCCGGAGCGCTGCGCGGTGGCGTTGCGGGTGGACGGCGCGCGGGGCAGCTGGGTCGCGGTGTGGCGGCCCGCCGAGCGGCGGGTACGGCACCTCGCGGCGCCCGAGGGCTGGCTGACGGGGGCCGGGCTGTGGACGGCGGGCGGTGAGCTGCGTCTGCCGTACGCCACCCGGGAGTCGCCGTGCGGGGTGGCACGGCTGACGGTGCCCTTCACCGAGGACGAGGAGGCGGACGGCGCGGAGCGCCGGGCCCCGGCCGGAGCGACGGAAGCGGAGGCTCCGGACCCCTCTCCATCACGCCCGGTTCCGCTCCAACAGGCCCCGCTCGCACGGCTTGTAACGAACTAGTGCCGGTTGGCGTGATCGCCTGGATCCGGGCCGTGGTGTGCCGGTTACACTCGCCCGGCTGTAGGAAAGATCATGTTGACGGGGTGAATTCCTTCCGATGAACGACACCAGCACGACCCAGCCGATCCAGGCCGCCGGTGCCGACGTTCGCGAGACCGACACCGGCCACGGCCGGCACCGGGGACCGGTCTCCAGTCAGGACGGCGCGGCCACGCCGCGCGGCCGCCACCGCAAGCCGGTGGAGGAGACCGAGTCGGCGGCCTGACGGCCCGCCGGGACACACGGAGCACAAGGCCACGGCCCCGCCCGTCGCATCCGACGGGCGGGGCCGTGGCCGTCGCCGGTCCTGGCCGTCGCCGGTCCGTCCCGCGGGTGCGTCCCGCCGCCCCGCGGTCAGTCGTGGCGTACGACGGTGTCGGCGAGGACGGCCGCTTCGCCCCGCCCGGGCGCGCTCACGGCCACCCGCACGACGCCCGCGGCACCCGCGCCGTCACCGTCGTCATCGCCGGTCCGCCACATCCGCACCCGCAGCGTCTCCCCCGGGTACACGACGCCGGCGAACCGCGTGCGGTACTCGCGCACCCGGGTCACGTCGCCGTCGAGCAGTGTGTCGACGACGGTCCTGAGGGTGCTGCCGTAGGTGCACAGTCCGTGCAGGACGGGCCGGCCGAAGCCGGCGCGCGCGGCGAACTCCGGGTCGGCGTGCAGGGGGTTGAGGTCGCCGGACAGCCGGTACAGCAGGGCCTGGTCCTCGCGGACGGGGCGCTCCACGACCAGGTCGGGCTCCCCGGCGGGCGGCGGCCCCGGGCGTCCGGACGGTCCCCGCTCGCCGCCCCAGCCGCCCTCGCCCCGTACGAAGACCTCCGCCTCCTCGGTCCACAGCGGGCCACGGGCGTCCGTGACCTCGGTGCGCAGGACGAGTACGGCCGCGGTGCCCTTGTCGTGCACGGCGACGACGCGCGAGGCCGCCCTCGCGCGGCCCCGCACCGGAAGGGGCCGGTGCGGGCGCAGGTTCTGTCCGCCGTGCAGGACCCGGGCGAGGTCGACGTCGACGCCGGGCACGGACAGGGCGCGGATCACGCCCGGGGGGCCGCCGCCGGCGACGGTGGCGAAGCTCGGCAGGACGTGCAGCCGGGACTCCAGCGTGTAGCGCAGCTCGCGCGGATCGGTGGCGGGGACGCCCGCGCCGATGCCGAGGTGGTAGAGCAGGACGTCCCTGGCGTCCCAGGAGATCTCCCGCACACGGGGTCCGGCGGCGAGCGCCTCGGCTGCGTCGATGGGCATGACCCTCCCGGTGTCACCGTCGTGGACAGCCCCGACCGTACGGGACGCCGGGCATCCGGGACATGCGCTCGTCGCGGGCGAGGACGACGTACCGGTGTCGCCCTCGCGCTTGACGCTGATCGTCCTGACCCGGCCGGGCACGGGCCGGTGCCGGTGCACCCGCACGTGCCCGACGCCTTGCAGCCTGACGCGGGTCCGGGTCAGGCGGCGTGCCGCCCCAGCGGCAGCCGTCGCCGCCCCTGCCCTGGGCGAGGCCCGTCGGCAGGGCTGGCTCCAGCCGCGACACCCACCCGCCCCGGCCCTCGGGCACCCGGACGCCCGGACACCCCGGGTACATGCACGCGCAAAGAGAAGGTCAAGAAATCGTTAGGGGCTCGAAGCAACGGAATAGTTGCCTGGGCGCACGAGGTTCAGCCTGCACACATCACGCATCGCATTCGCTCGACTCCTCGGCCTGGAGGCCTCACCCAATGTCCCACACGACGACCGACGAGCCCGCCCGGCGAGTGAGCGGGGCCACCGTCCCGGTGCTCGCCTTCGCGGGCATCGTCGTCGCGGTGATGCAGACCCTGCTCGTGCCGGTCATCAAGGACCTGCCCCGACTCCTGGACACCACGCCCAGCAACGCCACCTGGGTCCTGACCTCCACGCTCCTGTCCGGAGCCGTAGCCACGCCGATCATGGGCCGCCTCGGCGACCTGTACGGCAAGCGGCGCATGCTGATCGCCAGTCTGGCCGTGATGGTGGCCGGCGCGCTCGTCAGCGCCTTCACCGACGCCCTGCTGCCCATGATCGTCGGCCGTACGTTCCAGGGCTTCGCGATGGGCGCCATACCCCTCGGCATCGGCCTGATGCGCGACATGCTGCCGCGGGAGCGGCTCGGCTCGGCGATGGCCCTCATGAGCTCCTCGATCGGCGTCGGCGGCGGCCTCGCGCTGCCCGCCGCCGCACTGGTCGCCCAGCACACGGACTGGCACGCCCTGTTCTACGGCGCCGCCGGCCTCGGCGTTCTCTCCATCGCGCTGACCCTCCTCGTCGTACCGGAGTCCCCGCTGCGGGCGAAGGGCTCCTTCGACCTGCCCGGCGCGCTCGGCCTCTCCGCCGGCCTGGTCCTCTTCCTGCTGCCGATCACCAAGGGCAGCGACTGGGGCTGGGGGTCGGCCACCACGCTCGGCCTGTTCGCCGCCGCCGTCGTGGTCCTGCTGCTGTGGGGCCTGATGGAGCTGCGCGTCGCGGCCCCGCTGGTCGACCTGCGCACCACGGCCCGCCGCGAGGTGCTCCTCACCAACCTCGCCTCGATCATGGTCGGCGTCGCCTTCTACGTCGTCTCCCTCGTCCTGCCCCAGCTCCTCCAGCTGCCCTCCGCCACCGGCTACGGCCTCGGGCAGTCGATGATCGTCGCGGGCCTGTGCGTGGCGCCGCTGGGCCTGACGATGATGTTCACGGCGCCGGTGTACGCCCGGCTGTCCGCCCGCTACGGCCCGCGCACCACGCTGATCATCGGCCTGCTGGTCATCGCGGTCGGCTACGGCGGCGGCCTCGGCCTGATGAGCGCCGCCTGGCAGACCGTCGTCACCTCGGTGCTGCTCGGCGCGGGCATCGGTCTCGCCTACTCGTCGCTGCCGGCGCTGATCGTGGGGGCCGTCCCGGCCTCGGAGACGGGTGCGGCCAACGGCCTCAACACCCTGATGCGGTCCATCGGCACGTCGGTGTCGAGCGCCGTGATCGGCATGGTGCTCGCCAACACCTCGACCACCGTCGGGGGTGTGGCGATCCCGACCATGCACGGTTTCCGGGTCTCGTTCCTGATCGCCACCGGCGCGGTCGCGGCCGGTCTCGTGCTGGCCTTCTTCCTGCCGCGCAGGCGCCCGGAGGCCACCACGCAACTGCGGGCGAGCAGCGAGGAGGACGCGAACCTGGCCCGCGCCGAGGAGGCGCTGCGGGGCTTCCGCGGCCGGGTGCTGGCCGCGGACGGCGCGCCCGTCGCCCGTGCCAAGGTCACGCTGATCGACCGCCACGGCCGTCAGGCGGGCGCGACCCTGACCGCCGGGGACGGCAGCTACACGCTCGCCGTGCCCGCCGAGGGCCCGTACGTGCTGGCCGCCCGCGCCGCGGGCCACGGCCCGCTCGCCCACGCGGCGACGCACGCGGGCGACGAGCGGCCGGTCGACCTGGACCTGTCCCTGCCGGGCGACACGGTCTCCGCCTGATCCGCGCCGGCCGCCCGCCGCGCCTTCCGTCCGCACCCCCTGTCGCGCCGCGCGGCGGGGGGTGCGGCAGCATGGGGCGCCGGCACGCACGTACGACCGGGAGGAACCCCATGCCCGCGGCACCCACACCGGAGATCCTGGCCGCCTTCGACGCCGCGAAGGGGTTCATGCCCGCGCACGAGGGACTGGCGCTGTACGCGGCGGCGGCCGAGGCGGGCGGGCTCGGACTGCCGCTCCTGGAGGTCGGCACGTACTGCGGGCGCTCCACGCTGCTGATCGCCGACGCGGCCCGCCGGGCGGGGGTCACCGCGCTCACCGTCGACCACCACCGGGGCAGCGAGGAGCAGCAGCCGGGCTGGGACTACCACGATCCGGAGACGGTCGACGCCGAACTCGGCGTGATGGACACGCTCCCCGCCTTCCGCCGCACCCTGCACCGGGCCGGTCTGGAGGAGCACGTGGTGGCCCTCGTCGGCCGCTCGCCCCAGATCGCGGCCCTGTGGGACTCCCCCCTCGGCCTGGTCTTCGTCGACGGCGGCCACACCGACGAGCACGCGAACGCCGACTACGAGGGCTGGGCCCCGCACGTGGCCGACGGCGGCCTGCTGGTCATCCACGACGTCTTCCCGGACCCGGCCGACGAGTTCACCGGCCAAGCCCCCTACCGCGTCTACCTCCGGGCCCTCGCGTCGGGCGCGTTCACCGAGGTCTCGGCGACCGACTCGCTGCGCGTCCTGCGGCGGACGGGCACGGGGATCTGAGGGCGCCTGCGGCCGCCGTGTGCGAGGGTTCGGCCATGAGCAGTGACTACGACCGCGTCCGCACCGGCATCGAGTTCATGACCGCCTACGTCTCCGGGGACGACCTGCTGGCCGAGTACGTCGCCGAGCGGCGCCGTGAGGACCCGCTGGCGACGGAGGCCCTGATGGACGGCGCGGCCGCGCTCTGCGCCCAACTGCTGCGCACCATGGCCCGGGTGACGGGCAAGACCGAGCACGAGCTCCTGCAGGAGCTGGCCCGCGGCACCTACCGGCACGAGCAGCAGTCCGGGGACGACTGACCGGACGCCCGGGCGGCCTCTAAGGTGGCTGACGTGTCGTACACAGGCCCGGACCTCGATCCACCCCGACCCCGTCGTTCCCCCCTGCGTCGCCCGCTGATCGTGGCGCTCGCCGCGCTCGTCCCCGGTGCGCTGCTCGGGTGGGGGGTGTACGCCGCGGTCGGCGGTCCGGACGGCGGAGGCGGCGGCACGGGCCGGGCGGCCGGTGCGCCGGCGTCGTCGGCCTCGTCCTCCGGTGGTCCTGCCTCCCCCACCGCGGACGCGAAGACGCCCACCGGTGGCGCCTCTTCCTCCTCGGACGGCAAGCCCTCCGCGCCTCCGCCGACGTCCGCGCCCGCCGCCGGTTCCGGACCGCTGAAGGGCAAGGTCGTCGTCATCGACCCGGGGCACAACCCGGGCAACTTCCGGCACCCGTCCGAGATCAACCGCAAGGTGGACATCGGTACGAACCGGAAGGAGTGCGACACGACGGGCACGTCCACCGACACCGGGTGGCCCGAGGCCGAGTTCACGCTCGACGTGGCCCACCGGCTGCGCACGCTCCTGGAGGCGCAGGGCGCCACGGTGAAGCTGACGCAGGACGACGACCGCCCCTACGGACCCTGCGTGGACGAGCGGGCCCGGATCGGCAACGAGGCGCGTGCGGACGCCGCGATCTCCATCCACGCCGACGGCGCGGGCGCCGGCGAC
This sequence comes from Streptomyces sp. NPDC093586, assembly GCF_044764905.1. Classification (NCBI taxonomy): domain Bacteria; kingdom Bacillati; phylum Actinomycetota; class Actinomycetes; order Kitasatosporales; family Streptomycetaceae; genus Streptomyces; species Streptomyces sp. NPDC093586. The sequence goes on from NZ_JBIWJA010000005.1 coordinate 143,076, forward strand.
CGAGGCTTCCACGTCATCCTGCCGGGCACCGTGCACGCGGGTGCCGCCGACACCCGCGCCATCGTCGCCCCCTCCGCCGAGCTCGGCCGGCGGATCGCGGGCAACTTCGTCCGCGTCACGGGCACCGCGCCCGCCGACTACCTCGGCGGCGGCACCGGTCTGGTCACGCGCACGGATCTGGGCGGTCTCAATCTGTCAACGGTTCCCAAGGTGTTCATCGAGTGCGGCAACATGCGTGACAGCGAGGACGCGGCGCTGCTGACCAGCGGCAGTTGGCGGCAGAAGGCGGCACGGGGGATGTCCGAGGGAATCGTGGGGTTCCTGCGCGGGTAGTGACAGCCGCCCGGATCTCTGCGGACAGTCCCGGCGTGCGGACGATAGTGTCTCCGTACGATGAGGGGTCACCCCCGCGCTTCCCATCAGGGCCCGACGGCGACATGGTGACAGCGACGCCTCTACCGACGACGAGACGACCTACGAAGGACCTGAAGTGAATATCCGCTCCCTCACTCGAGGCGACGGCGTGGTGATCGGAGCAGCGGTGTTGCTGTTCATCGCGTCGTTCTTCGACCTCTACTCGATCGACGGCGTGCCCGACAGCGTCGACATGCCCAACCTGTGGGAAAGCGGGCCGGTCCTGATGGGGGTCGTCCTCGCGGGCATCATCGGCGCCGTGCTCGTCGTGGTCGCCCGGGGGCTGCCGCAGCCCAAGAAGGTCGCCGGGCTCGACCTCGGGCAGTTCGGCGCCGCCTTCGCGATCTTCGCCGCGTGGAGCGCGCTCGGCAACGTCTTCGACCCGGCCGGCGGCACCGACAACTTCGGGGGCTCCGGCGACGGCCCGGACGCGGGCACGGGCCTGATCCTCGCCCTCGTCGCGACGCTGGTCATGGCCGTCGGCGCCCTCGCCACCCCCCTCGTCCCCGCCCTCAGGGCCGCGCTCGTCCCGGCCCCCCGCCCGGCAGCGCCGCAGCCCTACGGCGCCCAGCCGCAGGGCGGTTACGGCTACCCGGGCGCGGGTGCGCCGCAGCAGCCGTACGGCGCACAGCCGGGCCAGCCGTCGTTCGGCGGCCAGCCGCAGGCCCCGCAGCCGCAGCAGGCGCAGGCGCAGCCGGCCGGGGACTTCTCGCCGTTCTGGTTCGCCGTGCCGGTGCCGCGTCCGCTGTTCGCGGAGGACGGCTCGCCGACGCCGATCGCCGAACTGGCGCCGGGCACCTGGTACCTGGCCGTCGAGCAGCGCGGCGCGAACCTGGTCGCCCAGACGCAGGACGGCCGTCGCGGCGTCCTCCAGGACACCTCGGGCATCCAGCGCGGCTGACCCCCGAACCCCAACGGCCCTCCGTCCGGACGCAGTTCCGGACGGAGGGCCGTTCGCACAGGTTTCCGCTCGCCTTGCGGGGTCATACGCAAGGCATGTCCAGACACCACGGTTCCAGTTCCGCGGGACGAGCCATCGCGATCGTCGCGGACGTCATGGCCCTCATCCTCGGCCTGTGGATACTGATGTACCTGTTGGACGCCAACCGGGCCAACGACCTGGTGCGGTTCGTCCACGACACGGCCGACGTACTGGCCGGCTGGTCACGAGACCTCTTCACGTTCGACGAGGCCTGGGCGCGCGTCGTCGCCGGGTACGGCCTGGCCGCCGTGGTCTACCTCTTCGTCGGCCACGCCATCGCCAACCGGCTCGGCCACCGCTGACCGCTCGAGCAGCCGCTCAGACGCAGCAGTCCGGGTCGAGGCCCCTCGGCAGCCGGTCGCCGGAGAAGACCTGGCAGGTCGCCTCGTGGCCGCCGAGCGCGGCGACGGCGAGCAGCAGGGAACCGGCCGTCCAGGTGGTCAGTTCGCGCGGCCAGACGACCTGGTCGTCGAAGACGTACCCCGTCCAGTACAGGCCGCTGTCCGCGTCCCGCAGGTGCTGGATGGACTGGAGGATCTCCAGGGCGCGGTCGGACTCGCCCACCGCCCACAGCGCGAGGGCGAGTTCGGCCGACTCGCCGCCCGTCACCCAGGGGTTGGGGACGACGCAGCGCACGCCGAGGCCCGGGACGACGAAGCGGTCCCAGCTCTCCTCGATGCGGGAGCGGGCCTCGGTGCCGGTCAGCGCGCCGCCCAGGACGGGGTAGTACCAGTCCATCGAGTAGCGGCCCTTGTCCAGGAACCGCTCCGGGTGGCGCCGGATGGCGTGCCGCAGCGCGCCCACCGCCAGCTCCCAGTCGGGCTGCGGCTCTTCGCGCTGCTCGGCGATGGCCAGCGCGCAGCGCAGCGCGTGGTGGATGGAGGAACTCCCGGTGAGGAGCGCGTCCTTCGTCGGGGTGCCGTCGTCGTCGCGCCGCCAGCCGATCTGCCCGCCGGGCTGCTGGAGCCGCAGGACGAACTCGGTCGCGGCGACGACGACCGGCCACATCCGGTCCAGGAACGTGTCGTCGCCGGTGGCGAGGTAGTGGTGCCAGACGCCCACGCAGACGTAGGCGACGAAGTTGGTCTCGCGGCCGCGGTCGGTGACGTCGGCGAAGTCGCCGTCGGCGTAGGCGGCGTACCAGGAGCCGTCCTCGTTCTGGTGCCGGGCCAGCCACGTGTACGCCCGCCCGGCGGCGTCGTGCTCGCCGGCCGCGTCGAGGGCCATCGCCGCCTCGACGTGGTCCCAGGGGTCGAGGTGGTGTCCGCGGAACCACGGGATGGCGCCGTCCTCGCGCTGCACGGCGAGGATGCCGCGGACGGTGGCGGTGGCCTGCTCGTCGGTGAGGACGCCGGGCAGCACGAGGTGTTCCGCGCGGGGGGTGCGAGGACTCCGGGACGACGTCACGCGGCGTCCACCGGCGGGAGGTGCGGCTTGGTCGCGTAGGCCACGAAGCTCTTGCCGATCAGCGGGTTGAGCGCCTGCTCGGCGACCTTCGTCGCCAGCGGCTTCTTCATGATGTCCCAGACCAGCAGCTTGTGGTACGCCCGCACGGGCAGCGCCTTGTCGTTGTCGACGCCGAAGGCGCACTTCAGCCACCAGTACGGCGAGTGCAGCGCGTGCGCGTGGTGGGTGCCGTAGGGCTTCAGGCCCGCCTCGCGGATGCGGGCGAGGAGTTCGTCCGCCTTGTAGATGCGGATGTGGCCGCCCTCGACCTCGTGGTAGGCGTCGGACAGCGTCCAGCAGACCTTCTCGGGGCCGTAGCGCGGCACGGTGATGGCGATGCGGCCGCCGGGCTTGAGGACGCGGACCATCTCGGCGAGGACGCCCTTGTCGTCGGGGATGTGCTCCATCACCTCGGAGATGATGACGACGTCGAAGGACTCGTCCGGGAAGGGCAGGGCCAGCGCGTCGCCCTCCATGGCGGTGGCGGTGGCCCCGGCCGGTGCCTCACCGGCCTCCTTCATCGCGGCGAACCACTTGGCGACCTCGCGGATCTCCTCGCCGTTCTGGTCCAGCGCCACGACCCGGGCGCCGCGCCGGTAGCACTCGAACGCGTGCCGGCCGGCGCCGCAGCCGAGGTCCAGGACGCGGTCGCCGGGGGCGAGCGGGAACCGGGAGAAGTCGACGGTCAGCACGTGGCCCTGCTTTCGGGGTAGACGCCGGTGTCACTGGTGGCCGGGGTCGCGGACACGATCCTCGGGGTGGTCGTGGCGGAGGCGCCGATGGCCTCGCGGTAGCGGGCGACCGTGCCCTCGGCGGCGCGGGCCCAGGTGAAGTGGCGCAGCACGCGGTCGCGTCCGGCCGCGCCGAGCCGGGCGCGCAGCTCCGGGTCGCCGAGCAGCCGGTTCAGTCCGGCGGCCAGCGCCCCCGCGTCGCCGGGCGGCACGGCGAGGCAGGTCTCCCCGTCGCGTCCGGCGACCTCCGGGACGGCCCCGCCGGTCGTGGCGAGCAGCGCGGTGCCGGTCGCCATGGCCTCGGCGGCGGGCAGCGAGAACCCCTCGTACAGGGACGGCACGCAGGCGACCTCGGCCGAGCGGACGAGGTCGACGAGTTCGGCGTCCGAGATGCCCTTGACGAACTCGACGGCGCCGTCGAGGCCGTACCGCTCGATCGCCTGGGCGACGGGGCCCTCGGCGGGGCGCTTGCCGACGACGACGAGGTGGGCGTCGGGCTGCTCGGTGCGGACCTTGGCCAGCGCCTCGACGAGGAAGACGAGGCCCTTGAGCGGCACGTCCGCGCTGGACGTGGTCACGATCCGGCCCGGCACCTGCGGCACCGAGGGGTCGGGCGAGAACAGGTCGGTGTCGGCGCCGATGTGGACGACGTGGATGCGGTCGTCCCGGACGCCGAGGTGGTCGACGATCTCCTGGCGGGAGGTGCCGGAGACGGTGAGCACGGACGGCAGGCGGCGGGCGACGCGCTTCTGCATGCGGGTGAAGGCGTACCAGCGGCGCACGGAGTAGCGGCGCTTCCAGCCGTCGGCGGCGTCCAGCTCCAGCTGCCGGTCCACGGTGATGGGGTGGTGGATGGTGGTGACCAGGGGGGCGCCGACGTCGCCGAGGAGGCCGTACCCGAGGGTCTGGTTGTCGTGGACGACGTCGAAGTCGCCGCGGCGGGCGCGCAGGTGGCGGCGGGCGCGCAGCGAGAACGTCAGAGGTTCGGGGAAGCCGCCGGTCCACATGGTGGCGACCTCGAGGGCGTCGACCCAGTCGCGGTACTCGTCGCGCTTGGGGGTGCGGAAGGGGTCCGGCTGGCGGTAGAGGTCGAGGCTCGGCAGCTCGGTGAGGGACAGACGGTCGCCGTGGCCCTCGTCGAGCACGGGGTAGGGCTGGGCGCCGATGACCTCGACGCGGTGGCCGAGGCGGGCCAGTTCGCGCGAGAGGTGGCGGACGTAGACGCCCTGGCCGCCGCAGAACGGGTTTCCCTTGTAGGTGAGGAGTGCGATGCGGAGCGCTCGCAAGCCGTCGGCGGCGGGCTCCTGACGGGGTCCCGCCTGACTGGCCTCAGCGGTCACCCTGGGCCCCTCTCTCCCTGCTTCGTCCCGCGACACTATGCCGGGACGTTGATCTGGAACAACTCTCGGACTTGATCGTCAGAGGCTCCGAATCTACCGGCAGGTAGGGGTGCTGTGACGAGTGGATCAGGTGATTCGCGCCACCACGGGACACCCGGCGGGGCATCCCTCGGGAGACCCGCCGGGGCACCCGTCGGGACGTCCCTCGGGCCCGGCGAGGGGAGGACGGCGCCCCGGTCCGCCGGGCCGCACCCGGGGCACCGGCTCAGCCGCGCGCGTGCTCCATCACCGCGCCCTCGGCCACGGCGTCCCCGACGCCTTCCCGGTCGCGGCGCAGCACCCACGCCTCGTCGATCCCGTGCACGTCGGCCGTGCGTCCCGTGCCGAGCAGTCTCCCGGGGGCATGCCCGGAAGGTACTCGAGGCCCGCCCCGCCCCGGGGCCGCCCCTCGGTCCGCCCTTCTTACGGCCGGGTAAAGTGGCGGCGTCGTCATCACACCCGTACGGGGGGAAGCCGGTGCAATTCCGGCGCTGACCCGCAACCGTGAGCCGTCCGCCGAGCAATGTTCGCAGGCGGTGAGCCGGATCGCCCCGGACGGGACCGTGACCGGCTCACGTGCCCGGCGTCCGCCGTGCACGGGCACCGTCGAGGCATACGGGGCCGAGCCGCCGGGGGTGCCCCGTGCTGTCCGGTCCCGCACAGGGAAAGGCACCCGCCGATCATGAACGTCCGCCGTCGCAGCGCCGCGGCCCTGGCCGCCATAGCCGTGTTCGGCGCCGCCGCGCCCGCGGTCGCCGCCGACCCGTCACCGTCCGCCTCCGCCTCCCTGCCCGCCGGGCTGTACGGCAGCGCCGACCCCCAGTACGACGGCGTGTGGCGCCAGTCGCTGACCCTGCTCGCGCAGGACACCGTGCGCATGGTGCCCGCGAAGCAGGCCGTGGACTGGCTCACCGGGCAGCAGTGCGCCAACGGCGCCTTCGCGCCCTACCGGGCCGACACGAGCAAGCCCTGCGACGCCAGGACCATGGTCGACACCAACAGCACGGCCGCCGCCGTCCAGGCGCTGTGGGCCGTCGGCGGGCACGGCGACGTCGTCGAGGACGCCCTCGCCTGGCTCAAGTCCGTGCAGAACAAGGACGGCGGCTGGGGCTACAGCCCCGGCGGCCCCAGCGACGCCAACTCCACCTCCGTCGTCATCGGCGCCCTGACCGCCACCGGCACCGAGCCGGAGAGCGTCACGAAGGACGGCAAGACGCCCTACGACGCCCTGCTGACGTTCGCGCTGCCCTGCTCGGAGGGCGAGGGCGCGGGCGCCTTCGCCTTCCAGCCCGACAAGGCCGGCAAGCTCCTCGCCAACGACGACGCGACCGCCGCCGGTGTCCTCGGCGCGCTCGGCAAGGGCCTGGTCACCGAGCCGGGCAGGACGGCGGGCGGCGGCGACGCCGGCTGCGCCGGTGGCGACAAGCCCACCCGCGAGCAGGCCGCCGCCAACGGCGCCGCCCACCTCGCGCGGGCCGTGGCGAAGGACGGCCACCTGACCTCCGCCCTCGCCGGCGCCGACCCGCAGCCCGACTACGGCAACACCGCCGACGCCGTCGTCGCGCTCGCCGCGCAGGGCGGCGCCGAGAAGGCCGCGAAGCCGCTGGCCTGGCTGCAGAAGAACGCCGGCACCTGGGCGAAGCAGAGCGGTCCCGCCGCCTACGCCCAGCTCATCCTCGCCGCCCACGCCACGGGCACCGACCCCCGCGCCTTCGGCGGCGCCGACCTGGTGAAGCAGCTGAACGCCACGGGGCCCGCCCCCGAGGGGTTCAAGGCGACGGACACCTTGCGGACCACCAACCAGGCCGCCGACGAGGACAAGAAGGACGACTCCCCGTTCGGGGTCTGGTGGTTCGTCGGCGTCTGCCTCGTCTTCGGCATCGGCATCGGCTTCTTCCTCAGCGGACGCAACCGGAAGCGGCAGCCGTGATACGCCGCCTCGCCCTCCTGCTGCTGGCCGGGCTCGCGATCGTCGCGGGCGCGGGCCAGGCGCAGGCCGCCGGTTACCGTTACTGGTCCTTCTGGGACCGCGACGGCGACCACTGGACGTACGCCACCCAGGGCCCCTCCATGGCCCGCCCCTCCGACGGCGACGTCCAGGGCTTCCGCTTCTCGGTGAGCGAGGACTCGGGCGACGCTGCCCGGCCGCGCGGCACGGCGGACTTCGCGGCGATCTGCGCGAAGACGCCCGCGCAGGACGGCACGAAGCGGGTGGCGCTCGTCCTGGACTTCGGTACGGCGCCCGACGCCCCGTCCGGCGAGACCCCGCCCGCAGGCCGTACGGCCTGCGCCCGCGTCTCCCCCGACGCCACGACGGCCGACGCCCTGGCCGCCGTCGCCGGCCCCCTGCGCTACGACACCAACGCCCTGCTCTGCGCCATCGCGGGCTACCCGAGGACGGGGTGCGGGGAGCAGGTGACGGGCGAGCAGGACCCGACGGCCACCGCGGCGCCCGAGCGGAAGCCCGCCCAGGACGACGACGGCGGCCCGTCGGTGGGCATCGTCACGGGCATGGCGATCGTCGCGGCCCTGGCCGCCGCGGCCACCTGGCAGTCGAGGCGGCGCAGGAATGCCGACTCCTGACCCGGCCCAGCCCGCAGCCGAGCCCACGGCCCGGCCTGCGGGCAGTCGTGCCGCCCGGCCCACGGCCCAGCCCGCGAGCAGCCGCGCCACCCAGCCCACCCGGCCTGCGGGCAGTCGTGCCGCCGGGGCGACGGGGGTCCCCCCGCGCGAGCGAAGCCGAGCATGGGAAAGGGTGGGCGCTGGGGGCACCCCCTCTGGAGGAGGCAACCCGTCAGCGCGGGCAAGCGCCCCCACCCCCCGGCACCAGCGCCCCGCCACCACGCGACCGGCGTCCGCGGCACCCACCCCCCTCCACCCCGGCGCCTGGTGGCTGTGGGCGCTGGCCCTCGGCACCGCCGCCACCCGCACCACCAACCCCCTCCTCCTCGCCCTCCTCGTCGCCGTCTCCGCCTACGTCGTCATCGCCCGCCGCCCCCACGCCCCCTGGTCCCGCTCCTACGGCGCCTTCGTCAAGCTCGCCCTCGCCGTCCTGGTGATCCGCCTGCTGTTCACCACGGTCCTCGGATCCCCCATCCCCGGCACCCACACCCTCGTCACCCTCCCCGAGGTCCCCCTCCCCCACTGGGCGCAGGGCATCCGCCTCGGCGGCCGGGTCACCGCCGAGGGCCTCGCCTTCGCCCTGTACGACGCGATGAAGCTCGCCGCCCTCCTCGTCTGCGTCGGCGCCGCGAACGCCCTCGCCAATCCCTCCCGCCTCCTCAAGTCCCTCCCCGGCGCCCTGTACGAGATGGGCGTGGCCGTCGTCGTCGCCCTCACCTTCGCCCCGCACCTCATCGCCGACGTCCACCGCCTCCGCGCCGCCCGCCGCCTGCGAGGCCGCCCCGACAAGGGCGTACGCGGCCTGCTCCACGTGGGGCTGCCGGTGCTGGAGGGCGCCCTGGAGCGCTCCGTCGCCCTCGCCGCCGCGATGGACGCCCGCGGCTACGGCCGTACCGCCGCCGTCCCCGCCGCCGTACGCCGTACCACCGCCGTCCTCACCCTGGGCGGTCTGCTCGGCGTCTGCGCGGGGACGTACGGCGTGCTGACCGCCGCCGGCGGCGCGTACGGCGTCCCCGTCCTGCTCGCCGGGCTCGCCGCCGCCCTCGCGGGGCTGTGGCTCGGCGGGCGCCGCTCCCCGCGCACCCGCTACCGCCCCGACCGCTGGGACGCCCGCGCCTGGCTGGTCACCGCGTCCGGGGTGGCGGTCGCGGCCGCGCTGTCCGTGGCCGCCGTCCGCGACCCGGCGGCGCTGCACCCGGGCGTGGTCCCGCTGGTCGCGCCGTCGCTGCCGCTGTGGCCGGCGGCGGCCGTGCTCGTCGGCCTGCTCCCGGCGTTCGTCACCCCCGCCCCCGCATCCCCACCCGCCAAGGAGCCGTCGTGATCCGCTTCGAGGACGTATCGGTCACCTACGACGGGGTGACCGAACCCACCGTCCGCGGCGTGGACTTCGAGGTCCCCGAGGGTGAACTCGTCCTGCTGGCCGGTCCGTCGGGCGTCGGCAAGTCGACCGTGCTCGGCGCGGTCGGCGGTCTCGTGCCGCACTTCACCGGCGGCACCCTGCGCGGCCGGGTCACCGTGGCCGGCCGCGACACCCGCACCCACAAGCCGCGCGAACTCGCCGACGTGGTCGGCACGGTGGGCCAGGACCCGCTGTCCCACTTCGTGACGGACACCGTCGAGGACGAACTCGCCTACGGCATGGAGTCCCTGGGGCTCGCCCCGGACGTGATGCGCCGCCGCGTCGAGGAGACCCTCGACCTTCTCGGCCTGTCCGACCTGCGCTCCCGTCCCATCGCCACGCTCTCCGGCGGCCAGCGGCAGCGCGTCGCCATCGGCTCGGTGCTCACCCCGCACCCCGACGTCCTGGTCCTGGACGAGCCGACCTCCGCCCTGGACCCGGCCGCCGCGGAGGAGGTCCTGGCGGTCCTCCAGCGCCTGGTCCACGACCTCGGGACGACGGTCCTGATGGCCGAGCACCGCCTGGAGCGCGTCATCCAGTACGCCGACCAGGTCGTCCTGCTCCCGTCCCCGGGCGCGGCGCCGGTCGTCGGCGCCCCGGCGGAGGTGATGGCCGTGTCCCCGGTGTACCCGCCGGTGGTGGACCTGGGCCGGCTGGCGGGCTGGTCCCCGCTGCCGCTGACGATCCGGGACGCCCGCCGCCGCGCGGCCCCGCTGCGGGAACGGCTGGCCGACCGGCGGCCCCCGGAGCGCGTCCCCTCGGGCTCCGCGCTCCCGGCGCCCCGGCCCGCGCCCGCGTCCTTCCTGCGGCGCCGCAGGAAGCAGGCGGACGCCGCCCCCTCCCCGTACGCCGCCGAGGTCCGCTCCCTGGCCGTCCGGCGCGGCCGGATCCAGGCGCTGCGCGACGTCGGCCTCACCGTCTCCCCCGGCGAGACGGTCGCCCTCATGGGCCGCAACGGCGCCGGGAAGTCCACGCTCCTCTCCGCGCTCGTCGGCCTCGTCGAGCCGTCCGCCGGGTCCGTCCGCGCCGGCGACGCCGTACCGCACCGCACGCCCCCGCGCGAGCTGGTGCGCCGGGTCGGCCTGGTCCCGCAGGAGCCGCGCGACCTGCTGTACGCCGACACGGTCGCCGCCGAGTGCGCGGCCGCCGACCGGGACGCGGACGCGGCGCCCGGCACCTGCCGCGCCCTGCTGACGGAACTGCTGCCCGGCGTCACCGACGACACGCACCCCCGCGACCTCTCGGAGGGCCAGCGCCTGACCCTCGCGCTGTCCGTGGTCCTGACCGCCCGCCCTCCCCTCCTCCTCCTGGACGAGCCGACGCGCGGTCTGGACTACGCGGCGAAGGCCCGCCTGGCCGGCGTCCTGCGCTCGCTGGCGGCCGACGGCCACGCGATCGTGCTGGCCACGCACGACGTGGAACTGGCCGCCGAGCTGGCCGACCGGGTCGTGCTGCTCGCCGAGGGCGAGGTGATCGCCGACGGCCCGGCGGCGGACGTGGTGGTGGCGTCCCCGTCCTTCGCCCCGCAGGTCGCGAAGGTCCTGGCACCGCAGAAGTGGCTGACGGTGGCGCAGGTGCGGGAGGCCCTGTCGTGAGCGGCGCCGCCCCGGCCCCCGGGCGCCGCACCCCGGCCCGCACCGCCCCCGCCCCCGCCTCCGCCGCCCCGCAGCGCCAGGCCCGCGCCGTGCGCCTGGGCCCCCGCTCCGTCGCCGCCCTCGTCCTGGTCAGCGCGGTGGGCGTGGCGGGCTTCGGCTGGCCCTTCCTCGCCCCGCCGGACGCCTCCGTGAACGCCCACGCCCAGGACGCGCCGTGGCTGTTCGCGGGCCTGCTGGTGCTGCTGGTGGCCGTGGTGGCGGCGACGATCTCGGAGTCGGGCCTCGGTCCCAAGGCCGTGGCGATGCTCGGCGTCCTGGCGGCGGCGGGCGCCGCGCTGCGTCCGATCGGCGCGGGGACGGCGGGCCTGGAGCCGATGTTCTTCCTGATGGTCCTCAGCGGCCGGGTCCTCGGCCCCGGCTTCGGCTTCGTCCTCGGCTCGGTCACGATGTTCGCGTCCGCGCTGCTCACGGGCGGGGTGGGGCCGTGGATGCCGTTCCAGATGCTGGCGATGGGCTGGTTCACGATGGGCGCGGGCCTGCTGCCCTTCCCCGACCGGCTGCGCGGCCGGGGAGAGCTGCTCCTGCTGGCCGCGTACGGCTTCCTGGCGGCGTTCGCCTACGGCACGGTGATGAACCTGGCGGGCTGGACCTTCATGAACACGCTCGCCTCGAACATCGCCTTCGACCCGGACGCGTCGGTCCCCGACAACCTGGCCCGCTTCGTCGCCTACTGCCTGGCCACGTCCCTGGGCTGGGACGGGGGCCGCGCCGCCATGACGGTCGTGCTCACCCTCGCGCTCGGCACGCCGGTGCTGAAGGCGCTGCGCCGCGCCACCCGCAGGGCGGCCTTCGAGACCCCGGTCACGTTCGAGAAGGCCGACGAGGTGAGGCGCCCCACGTGACCCGGTTCACCTACGAGGCGGGGTCGTAGCCGGCGGGCCGCGCACCGGGCCCTCACGCGACCGCCCGCTCCCCCGCCTACGGCCTTCCTTAGCAAAAGGGGTGATTGCGGACGGATGGCCGGCCTGTTTCTCTGAAGCAGTCGCCAGGCGCCGATGCCCCCACGGGCCACGGCGCCGACGCACGCCCCCGCCGGGCACCACGCGGTCCCGGCCGGTGTGCGCCGACGCCCCTGTCCCCGAAGAAAGGCACCCCGTTGACCGTCGCCTCCCTCCTCCGCACCGTCGCCGCCCCGAAGAAGGCCCTCGCGGGCGCCGCCCTGGCCGCGGCCGCCTGCGGCTCCCTGATCGCCGCCGGGCCCGCCCAGGCCGCGACGCCGGACTCCTCGGCCCGGGCGACCGCGCAGAAGATGATCGGTGACTCGGCCGAGTACCAGTGCTTCTCGAAGATCGTCGAACACGAGAGCGGCTGGAACGTCAACGCCACCAACGCCTCCAGCGGTGCCTACGGCCTGGTCCAGGCCCTGCCCGGCTCGAAGATGGCCTCGGCCGGCTCCGACTGGAAGACCAACCCGGCCACCCAGATCAAGTGGGGACTGGACTACATGAAGGACCGCTACGGCGGCGCCTGCGACGCCTGGAGCTTCTGGCAGGCCAACAGCTGGTACTGATCCCGGCCCCCTGTACCGAAGGCGGCGGCCCCCCGATCCCCGGGGCCGCCGCCTTCGCGCGTCCCGGCACCGCCCGCCGGGGCGGCCCGGCAAAAAGCCCGCGCACCGGACGCGTCGCCCACCATCGGCCTCAGCAGTCCGGAGACCACCGGGACGACCAGCTCCGACGGCGACGCGTCGTCACCCTCCGCCGTCCCCGTCCGCTGTCGTCGCCGTCGGACACGGCCGTTACTCGGCGCCGAGGAGGCGGAGGCCGTGCCGGGCACCCCACGGGGGCGGATCCGGTCACTGCCAGAACCTCCCGGACGGTGCTACTTCAGGTGCTCTTCGAGGTCGTCGACGGTCCAGTCGGCCTGGCGGAGGACGGAGCGGAGGGTGCCGGGTGCGAGGCTGCGGTGGAGCGGCACGATGACGGTCCGCTCGCCACTTCGGTACTTGGTGTGACTGCCGCGGGTGGCGATGTGCTCGAAGCCACCGCGTTCCAGGGCCTTGGCGACGGCCGCGCCGGACAGGCCCGTGGGAACAGCGGGACTCATGCGACGCGCCGCACTTCGATGGGGGCGGTGATCACGTCGGTGACCTCGGGCGCGGGAGCGTCCTCGAAGTAGAGTTCCAGGGCCTCACGCAGGTTCTCCAGGGATTCCTCGATGGTCTCGCCCTGAGAGGTGACCTCGACCTGGAGACAGCGCGCCACATACCACTCGCCCTCACGGGTGATCGCGGCGGTCAGGTGCAGTTCGTCAGCCATGCCGCCAGTCTGGCACGCGCCCCCTCCCCGGACAGCGGCTTTCTCCGGGGTCACCCGTACTCGTACTCGCGTTGACCTGCAAGGGGCTGCCCTCCAGAGCCGTGCCGGCCCGAGCTCTTCCTCGGCTCCTCCTGACCTGCGTCCCGCCCACCCTCCTCAGCACCCGGCAGGGGGTGTCACAGAGCAAGGCACCCGCGCACCCGGCGCCTCCTGGAGCAGGCTGAGCGCCCGCATCGCCTCGCGTTCGATACGGGAGAGCTGGTGGAGGACGGAGCCGGCCTCCACGAGGTGCTTCGCGTCGCCGGATTCACCCGCCGCCGCGACGAGTGCGGCCACCTGCGTCCAGAGGGCGGCGGCCTCGGCGTACAGGCTGTGGCCGGTGCGCAGGTGGCGGCTGTCGATCAGCCGGGCGCACTCGGCGAGGAAGTCCCGGTAGAGGTTGCGGAACAGGGCGCCGCCGGTGCCGGCCCGCTCCATGAGGAGGGCGGCCCGCGGCAGGTCCTCCCGCGGATCGCCGCTGCGCCGCAGCCACTTCGGTACCAGCCCGGCGGCCTTCTCGATGCCCCGGTGGCCCAGGTTCGCGATGGGCGGGTTCAGGAAGGCCTCGGCGCAGGCCCTGATCGCGGGGACGATCCGCTCTTCCGGCGCCGCCTGGCCGATGGGCGCCGTGACGGTGAAGGAGCGGTGCCTGGCGGTCATGGGGCCGCGCTCGGCCCTGGCCCTGGCCAGACTCGCGAGGCCGGTCGTGACGGCGCCGCCCTGCTGGTCGGTGTCCACCAGGTAGGCGTTCTGTTCGTCGTAGCCGTACATGGCCACGACGTGTCCGCCGAAGTGCACCCGGGTGCCGAAGTAGTCCAGGTGGTAGCTGTCGAGCTGCAGGCCGACCGGCCGACCGGCGTCGAGGGGGGCCGTCACGTTCCGCCACGCCTTGCGCGGGGAGGTGGTCTCCTCCACCGCGAGCTCGAGTCCGAGGGTGGCGGCCAGGTTCCGGGTGAGCTGGAACGGCTTGACCCGGCCCCCCAGGAAGGGGAAGCCCATGTTCCTGCTGTCCCAGTAGACGAAGGACAGCCCGGAACCGAGCCCGAACAGCATGGGCTCGGACAGGTCGAGCCCCTCATGCCGCAACAGCACGCCCAGTGCCGTCGTCTCACAGTGCCGCATACCGCGGGCCTCGACGCCTTCCACCACGACCATGCCGCCCAGTCTCCTCCCTCAGGCCGGCTGACCGGGCCCGGGTCGGGGCAACGTTTCTGTTCGATTTATCGTCTTCGCACGTGTGTCCGCACCGGGCACGCCTGACGAAGCCGAACGGAAGCCCCGACCGTGGTCTCTGCCGATCTCACCGTCGCCCCGCCCCGACAGCGGTCGGACGGACGCCGGAACGACGCGCCGCGCGCCTTCTGGCACCGGCATCGCGTGCCACTGCTCGCCACGCTGCCCACCCTGCCCCTGTACGGGGTGTGGTGGGCTTTCCTCGCGACCGGCGGCGGTGACCTCGCCGCGCAGCAGGCGTGGGCGGACTTCGCGGGGCGGCACGGCGGGTCGGCGTACGGGCTGTTCTGGTACGGCGGGATGCACACCGCCAACTACAGCCTGATATCGCCGTACTTGATGGCCGCGCTCGGGGTGCGCACGGTCACCGTGGTGTCCGGGCTGGTCTCCTCCTGGCTGGCGGCCGTGCTGATCACGCGGGCGGGGGTGCGCCGGCCGCTGTGGCCCGCGCTGCTGGCCTCGCTCGCGCTGTGGTGCGACGTCGCCTCGGGGCGGACCACCTTCGCGCTGGGCGTCGCCTTCGGGCTGGCGGCGTGCGTGGCGCTGGTCCGCGAGCGGCGGCTCGTCCTCGCCGCCGTCTGCGCCCTGCTCTCCACCATGGCCTCCCCGGTGGCCGGGCTGTTCGTGGCCGTCGCCGGGGCCGGGTTCCTGCTGGTGCGGGACTGGGGGCGGGCGCTCGTCCTGCTCGTGCCGCCCGCCGCCGTCGTCGGGCTCACCACGCTGTTCTTCCCCTTCACCGGGGAGCAGCCGATGGCGTCGGGGCGGATCTGGCAGCCGGCCGGGCTCGGGCTCGCCGTCGCCGTGCTGGCCCCCCGTACCTGGCGGGTGGCGCGGTGGAGCGGGGCCGTGTACGCGGTCGGGGTCGTGCTGACGTATCTGATCGCCTCCCCGATCGGGACGAACGTCGAGCGGTTCGCCGAGCTGTTCGCGCCCGCCGCGCTGCTCGCCGCCCTGCTCTCGATGGACCGGACGCGGCGGGTCACGAGTGTTCTGCTGGCCGCCGCGCTCGTCTACTCCGTCGGGTGGGTGGGGAAGAAGACCGCCGACGACCTGAAGGTGTCGACCGTGGTGCCCGCCTGGGCCGCCGAGACGGACGGCGTCGTGCGGGCGCTGGAGGGGCTCGGGGCCGACCGCACCCGGGTCGAGGTCGTGCCCGCCCGCAACCACCGCGAGGCCGCCCGGCTCGCCCCGCACGTCAACATGGCCCGCGGCTGGAACCGGCAGCTGGACGTCGAGCGCGGCCGGCTCTTCTACGACGGCAGCTTCTCCCCGGCCGCCTACCGGGCGTGGCTGGACCGCTGGGCCGTCGGCCTCGTCGTCCTGCCGCTCGCCAGGCCGGACGGCCCCGCCGCGGCCGAGGCGGCGCTCGTGCGGAACCCGGAGCGGCGGCCCGAGTGGCTGGAGCCGGTCTGGCGGGACGAGCACTGGCAGGTGTTCCGGGTGCGGGACGCCGTGCCGCTGGTCTCCGCGCCCGGCACCGTCGTGACGACCACCGGCACCAGCCTCGTCCTGCGCGCGGACCGGCCGGGTCCGGTCACCGTGAAGGTCGCCTGGTCGCCGTGGCTGCGGGCCGACGGCGGGTGCCTGTCCCAGGACGGCGAGTTCACGCGGCTGACCGTGCCGGCGGCGGGCGAGTACCGGATCAGCTCGGAGTACCTTCCTTCGCCGACGACGCCGGCCCGCTGCTGACCTCGTCGGCCGGGGTACGCGGGGCGGGGGTCGAAGCCCGCCCCTCCACCGCCGTCGGCGTCGCCGTGACCGTCCGGGCCCGGGGGCCCTGGAACAGGTACGTCAGTCCGAAGCCCGCGGCGACCACGACCGCGCCGCCCACCGCGTCCAGCACCCAGTGGTTGCCGGTCGCCACGATCGCCGAGACCGTGAACAGCGGGTGGAGCAGGCCGAGGGCCTTCATCCAGACCCTGGGCGCGATGATCGCGATCGCCACCCCGCACCACAGCGACCAGCCGAAGTGGAGCGAGGGCATCGCCGCGTACTGGTTGGTGAGGTGCGTCAGCGTGCCGTAGTCCGGCTTGGAGAAGTCCTGCACACCGTGCACCGTGTCGATGATCCCGAGCCCCGGCATCAGGCGCGGCGGGGCCAGCGGGTACAGCCAGAAGCCGACCAGGGCCAGCAGGGTGGCGAAGCCGAGGGAGGCGCGGGCCCAGCGGTAGTCGACCGGACGGCGCCAGTACAGGATGCCGAGCACGGTCAGCGGGACGGCGAAGTGGAACGACGTGTAGTAGAAGTCGAAGAAGTCCCGCAGCCAGCCGACCTTGACCACCGCGTGGTTGACCGTGTGCTCGATGTCGATGTGCAGGAAGCGTTCGAGACCGAGGATCTGGTGGCCGTGCTCCTCCGCCCGCGCCCGGCCGGCCGAGTTGCTGCCGCCGGTCGCCGCGAGCCGGACCTGGGAGTAGGCGGCGTAGGTGACCCGGATGAGCAGGAGCTCCAGGAGGAGGTTGGGGCGGGTGAGGACCCGGCGCAGGAAGGGCAGCAGGGGGACGTGCCGGAAGCGGGTGGGGACCGGCGGTGCGTAGCCCGTCGGGACCGGGGAGCCGTAGTACGGGGAGGTGCGGGGCAGGAACGGCACGGCGACGGCGGCGGCCAGCGCCGCGAGCAGGACGATGTTGTCGCGCAGCGGGAACAGGGTCGCCATGTTCGGCAGCAGCATCTTGGCGGGCAGCGTCATCACCAGGACGACGGCGACGGGCCACACGTACCGGTCGGAGGCGCGCTTGCCGACCCGGCCGACGACCGCGAGCAGCAGCCACAGCAGCTGGTGCTGCCAGGTGGTCGGCGAGACGGCGACCGCCGCGCAGCCGGTGACGGCGACGGCGAGCAGGAGCTGGCCGTCGCGGGCGTAGCGCACGGCGCGGCGCAGGGTGAGCACCGCGACGGCGGCGCCGAGGGCGAGGAAGAGGGCGATCTCCAGGGGGCCGGTCAGACCGAACCGCAGCAGGGCGCCGTGCAGGGACTGGTTGGCGAGGTCGTCCGCCGCGCCGCCGAGACCGACGCCCGCCAGGTGGTGCACCCAGTAGGTGTACGAGTCCTGCGCCATCGCCGCCCAGGCGACGGCCGTGCAGGCGGCGAAGACGGCGGCCGTGGAGACGGCGGCCCGTCTGCGGTCGGTGAACCACAGCAGGGGTGCGAACAGGAGCACGGTCGGCTGGAAGGCGGCGGCGACGCCGATCAGCGCGCCGCCGACGCGTTCGCCGTGCTCACCGCGGACGGCGAAGCAGCCCAGCAGGACGAGCAGGACGGGCAGGATGCTGGTCTGGCCGAGCCACAGCGCGTTGCGCACGGGCAGCGAGAGCATCAGCAGGCTCACGGCGACGGGCGCCGCCAGCAGCGCCGTGAGGCGGCTCACCGGCTGGGGCAGGGCGCGGGCGACGACCAGGCCGAGGGCGACGACCAGCAGCAGTGAGCCGAAGGTCCAGCCCCAGCCGAGGGCCTGTTCGGCGGCGCGGGTGAAGGGTTTGAGGACGAGGCCGACGAAGGGGGTGCCGGTGAACTGCGTGGAGTCGTACAGCGACCCCTCCACGTGCAGGACCCCGTACTGCCCGACCCAGGTCTCCAGGTCCGTCAGCCGTTCCCCGCGCGGGGTGCCGAGGACCGTGGTCAGCTGGCGTACGGCGAGGACGGCGGCGACCAGCCACAGCCCCAGCCGCGCCGCGCGCAGCCGCGCTCTGGTCGCCTCGACGGCCGGTGCCGCGAGAACCTCCGCCGGTCGCCCACTGTGCTCCGCATTCGCCACGCCCCGTCGGCCTCCCGCCCCGCTCGTCCGCGCGCTCGTGTGCGCGGTGCTGTCCCTGCGAACCCTACGAGGCTCGCACCGGCCCCTCGGGAAGACGCAGGCGGCCCCCGTTCCGCCTGACCGCCGTCGGTCACCGGCCGGCCTCGTGACCGCCCGCCGTGTGCCTTGTCCGCCGGCTGTCCGCCTGTGGGATCCGGTTTTGTCCGTCTTCTGCCCGCATGACGATAGTGCGGCCGCGCTCCGGGCGTCTCCCCCGCCCCGTTCCGCAAGTCCGGCACCGGGCCGTGCGGAGCGAGAAGGATCACAGGTCAGAGGCGCGGAACGCACTCCGTACCGACGAGACGTCCCTGCGTGCACGTCATATTGATGCACTGTGCAACGAGCAGCTTACCGGGCGTAAGCGGCGCACCAGCGCCTATGGTCGCTTTTCGGCCTGTGGCGCATTGCCGCGGGTATCCACCGGCCCGGCGACAGTGCCGCCGTGCGGGTCGCGGTGTCCCTGTCCCCGTCGAAAGGTAGGCGAGCGGAGTTTTGTCGGCTGCCACCGTCGCATCCCACCCGTCCCTCGAGAAGCCGGCCCGCGCGGGCGCGCCGTCGTCCGGTGCCGGCGTCACCGCCACCGACCCCGCCCTCGTCAGGCGCGCTGTGAAGGCGGCGGCGCTCGGCAACGCCATGGAGTGGTTCGACTTCGGCGTCTACAGCTACATCGCCGTCACCCTCGGCAAGGTCTTCTTCCCCTCGGGCAACCCGACCGCCCAGCTGCTCTCCACGTTCGGCGCCTTCGCCGCGGCGTTCCTGGTCCGGCCGCTCGGCGGCATGGTCTTCGGTCCGCTCGGCGACCGGGTGGGGCGGCAGAAGGTCCTCGCCGTCACGATGATCATGATGGCGGCGGGCACGTTCGCCATCGGGCTGATCCCGTCGTACGCGTCGATCGGCGTGTGGGCGCCGGTGCTGCTGCTGGTGGCCCGCCTGGTGCAGGGTTTCTCGACCGGCGGTGAGTACGCGGGCGCGTCCACCTTCATCGCCGAGTACGCGCCGGACAAGCGGCGCGGGTTCCTCGGGAGCTGGCTGGAGTTCGGCACGCTCGCCGGCTACATCGGCGGCGCGGGGCTGGTGACCCTGATGACGGCACTGCTGTCCGACGGCGACCTCACCTCCTGGGGCTGGCGCATCCCGTTCCTGGTGGCGGGGCCGATGGGCCTCATCGGCCTGTACCTGCGGATGCGGCTGGAGGAGACCCCGGCGTTCGCCGCCGAGGTCGAGAAGGCGGAGGCGGAGCGGCCGAAGGTGCCGCTGCGCGAGATGGTCACCGGGCAGTGGCGGACGCTGCTGCTCTGCGTCGGCCTGGTGCTGGTCTTCAACGTCACCGACTACATGCTGCTGTCGTACATGCCGAGCTACCTGACGAGCGAGCTGAAGTACGACGAGACGCACGGGCTGCTGGTCGTACTGGCCGTGATGGCGCTGATGATGATCGTGCAGCCGTTCGCGGGCGCGCTCACCGACCGGGTCGGCCGGCGTCCGGTGATCGCGGCGGGCTGCGCCGGCTTCCTGCTGCTGTCGGTCCCGGCGCTGCTGCTGATCCGCCAGGGCAGCCTGCTCGCCGTGGGTCTCGGCATGGCCGCGCTGGGCCTGCTGCTGGTCTGCTTCACCGCGTCGATGCCGTCCGCCCTGCCCGCGCTGTTCCCGACGCGGGTGCGCTACGGCTCGCTGTCGATCGGCTTCAACGTCTCCGTGTCCCTCTTCGGCGGCACCACCCCGCTGGTGGTGACGGCGCTGATCGGGGCGACGGGCAACATGATGATGCCCGCCTACTACATGATGGCCGCGGCCGTGATCGGCGGCGTGGCGGTGTGGTTCATGACGGAGTCGGCCGGACGCCCGCTGCCGGGCTCGGCACCGGCGGTCGAACGCGCCGAGACCACCTGAGCCCGGCCGGGGCCCGGCCGGGGCCGGAGGGACGCTGCCGGGGGACCCCGACGAGACACGGCCGGGACACGGCCCGGGTACCCGCCGGGACACGCCCGGCGGGACCTCGGCCAACTCCGGGACACCTCCTCCCCGCGCGTCTATATTCGTTAGCGCATCTATTTAGAAGCGCTAACCACGCGTACGGGAGGCCCCCGGTATGAGCGACTCGCGGCTCTGGGACGACGTCGACGCCTACTTCACCAGCCACCTCTCACCGGGCGACGACGCCCTGGCGGCCGCCCTGCGGGAGAGCGACGCCGCCGGGCTGCCGCCGGTGGCCGTCACCGCCCCCCAGGGCAAGCTCCTCCACCTCCTCGCCCAGGTCCAGGGCGCCCGCACCATCCTGGAGATCGGTACCCTCGGCGGCTACAGCACCATCTGGCTGGCCCGCGCCCTGCCCGCCGACGGCCGCCTGGTCACCCTGGAGTACAGCGCCCGGCACGCCGAGGTCGCCGTCCGCAACATCGCCCGCGCCGGCCTGGACTCCCTCGTCGATGTGCGCGTCGGGCCGGCGCTGGAGTCGCTGCCGAAGCTCGCCGACGAGAACCCGCCCCCCTTCGACCTGGTCTTCATCGACGCCGACAAGGGCAACAACCCGCACTACCTGGAGTGGGCGCTGCGGCTGACCAGCACCGGCAGCCTGATCGTCATCGACAACGTGGTGCGCGGCGGGCGCGTGGCCGACGCCGCGAGCGACGCCGACGACGTGCGCGGCTCCCGCGCCGCCATCGAGATGATCGGCAGCCATCCGCGGCTGAGCGGCACCGCGATCCAGACGGTCGGCAGCAAGGGGTACGACGGCTTCGCGCTGGCGCGCGTCCTGGCCTGAGCGGTCGGGCGCGGGCCCTACGCCTCGTGGTAGAAGCCGACGTTGACGCTGCGCGGCTCGGTGCGGTCCTGGACGACGATCTCGCCGCTGCCGCCCCGGGGCAGCGACACGGTGCCGCCGTAGACGAGGGACTGCGTGTGCGCGCCGACGGTGAGGCGGACCTCGGAGGACGGGTCCGGCTGCGAGCCGCGCAGCCAGGTCAGCTGCCAGGTGCCGTCGGGGCCGCACCGGAACTCCAGGTGGACCCGGGAGACGAACAGCCAGTCCTCCGGCGTCGACAGCCGGCACACGGACCTGTCCCGGCCCACCCGCAGCACGGCGCCCGGCTCGCTGGGCGCGTCGGCCATCTGCATGCCGGCGGTGGCGCCCGCGTCCGCCGCGGTGACGGCGGCCATGGTGAGTTCGAGCACGTGCGCTCCTTCGAGACGTTCCGGCTGGCATTGGCTTGTTGTCGCCGCCGCATGATAGATCGGCCGGTGATGTGGTGTCCGGCACAATGGGGCCATGACCGAGCGAAAGCCACCCGGGGTGGAGTTCGAGTCCTGGGTCGACAAACAGATCCGCGACGCCCGTGCGCGCGGCGAGTTCGACCGGCTGCCGGGGGCGGGCAAGCCGCTCCCGAGCGACGTGGAGAGCACGTACGACGAACTGTGGTGGGTCAAGCGGAAGATGGCCCGCGAGGGTCTGTCCGTGCTGCCGCCGACGCTGGCCCTGCGCAAGGAGGCGGAGGACGCGCTCGAGGCGGCGGTGGACGCCCCGACGGAGGGGGCCGCCCGCAGGATCGTCGAGCGGATCAACGTCAAGATCCGCGACGTCATGTTCAAGCCGCCGCCCGGCCCCCCGCTGGGTCTGAAGCCCTACGACGTCGACGAGGTCGTGGAGCGGTGGCGGGAGCGCCGGGCGGAGCGGTGACGTCCGCGCGTCAGACGTGCATCAGGCGGTCGGCCAGCTCGCGGTAGTCCCGCAGGGCCAGGCGGAGCTGTTCGGTGTCGGTGCCCGTGGCGCGGGTCTCGTCGCCGGTGTCCTGCCAGGAGGTGCGCAGGGTGCGGCGGCGGTGCGTGACGGCGTCCGTGAAACGGGCGGTGAGCTCCTCCAGGACGCGGTCGGCCTCCTCGACGGAGGCCCGGGGGGCGTCGACGAACTCCGCCACGGCGTGCTGGAGCCGCTGCCCGAGCCTGTCGCACTCCTCGTGCGGCAACAGGCCGCGCGTGCCCGCGGCGCCCTCGGTGCGGGCACCGGCGGCGCTGTCGGTGGCACCGGTGGCGTCGGTCCGCGGGCCGGGGGTGCTCCCGGCACCGGTGGTGTCGGTCCGCAGGCCGGGGGTGACGTCGTCGCGGGTGCCGGCGCCGTGGTCGGCCCGTGCGCCGGGTGCCGGGGCGGTGGTGCCGTCCGCCGGGCCGGCGCCGTGGGTACCGGTGCCGTGGGGGCCGGCCGCCGGGGGCGTGCCCAGGGCGCTCTCTCCGCGGGCGTCGGGGGTCTGCGCGGCTCGCTCGGCGGGGCTGCCGCCGGGCTGCCGGGTCACGTCGGACATGTGCCTCAACTCTCCTTCGGCTGGCGCTTGCTGAACGACCATGCGTGGTGCGCGTGCGCCGGTGCGGGCCGGTCGCCGTCCGCCTCGGCCCGGTTCCGGCCGCCCTCGTGGCGGGCCGGGCGCACCAGGTCCTCGAACAGGGCGCGCGCCTCGACGAGGGCCGCGCGCATCTCCTCCGTGCCCGCACCGCCGTCCTGCGCGCCGTCCACGCGGGCGTGCGTCACGCGGTGCACGCGCCGGTAGCCCTCGACGTGGTGGGCGTGGTGCACGGACAGCGCGGCGAGCTGCTCCTCGTACTGTCCGCCGTCCGGGAAGCCGCGGGCGCCGGCCAGCTCGGCGATCAGCCGGTCCGCCTCGGCGACCGCATCGCGCGGGGAGTCGACGAAGCGTTCCTGGACGGCCGTCCAGCGCGCCTCGAACCGCTCGCGCTCGGCCGGGTCCAGCGGCCTCGGGCGCAGCGACCCGTGCCGCTCGACGCGCTCGGCCAGTTCACGTTCGGCGGCCTTGGTGTCGCCGTCGTGCCGGGCCACGGCCCGGTCGTACTCGGGCCCGAAGCGCCGCTTCAGGTTTCCGCCGTGCTGGGAGCCCCGTGCGCGCGAGGCCAGGACGGCCGCCACGACGAGCACGGCCGCCACGATCACGATCAGAGCGATGATCACGCCTGTGGACATGAGTGCCTTCCGGGTTCTCGGCCCAACCGGCTCTCCGAGCGGCCGGTTCGCACTCCGTGTTGCCGCCCTGTCCCCCCTCAAACGGCGCACGGGGAGCGCCGGCGGCGCGTCGGTGGGAAAATACGCTCGCGCACCGGGCCGGCCGGTCCCGACCATGCGGGTCATGACCTGGACCGTCGACCCGGAACCGTACGACTCCCCCGTCGCCGCCACCCTGTGGCGCGCGTACTACACGGAGGTCAGCGACCGCTGGTACCTGCTGCACGAGGGCCGGCGCACCGACCCGGACGAGCTGGAGCGGGAGATCGCCGCGCGGTCCGGCGCCGACCTGGCCCCGCCCCGGGGCCGGCTGCTGGTGGCGCGGTACGCCGGTGAGCCGGCCGGCACCGCGGGCGTACGGCTGCTGGACGGCGCGACCGCCGAGCTGACCCGGGTGTTCCTCCGGGAGGACCTGCGCGGCCGGGGCGGCGCCGCGCTGCTCGTCGGGGCCGCGGAGGAGGCCGCGCGGGAGCTCGGGGCCGCGCGGGTCGTCCTGGACACGCGCGGCGACCTCGTCGAGGCCCGCTCCCTGTACGCGCGGCTCGGCTACACGGAGACCGAGGCGTACAAGGACGACCCGTACGCCGAGCACTGGTTCACCAAGCCGCTGGTCCGGGCCGTCGTCTGACGGGGCTCAGCCGGCCCGGGTCAGGGTGCGCCGGTCGTGCGGGTGCTCCCGCTCCGAGCCGCACAGCTCGCCGGTGAGCTCCCTCACCAGCCGTACCAGGTCGGTCGGGCGGTCGG
Organism: Streptomyces sp. NPDC093586; assembly: GCF_044764905.1. Classification (NCBI taxonomy): domain Bacteria; kingdom Bacillati; phylum Actinomycetota; class Actinomycetes; order Kitasatosporales; family Streptomycetaceae; genus Streptomyces; species Streptomyces sp. NPDC093586. The sequence continues at coordinate 166,773 of NZ_JBIWJA010000005.1, forward strand.
GCCCCCACCAGTCGCCGAGCAGCACGGCCAGGGATTCCTCACGGGCCTTCGCCAGGCGCTCGGCGTACTCGCGTCCCCGGTCGGTCAGGACCAGGTCGAGGCCCGCGCGGACGGCGAGGCGCCGTTCCTCCACCTGGCGGGCGGCCGCCATGACGGCGGCCAGCGGAACGGGGCTGCGCTCGGCGAGCACGGCCGGCTCCACCCGGCCGTACCTCCGCATCCTCAGCAGCATCCAGCTCGCCGCCGGCAGCAGGTCGTAGCCCGCCCGTTCGGTGATCCTGCGGTAGATCTCGCGGCGGCCCTCGCGGGTGCCGAGCACCGACAGGGCGCGGCACACCTCGTCGTGCGAGGACCGTTCTACCGGGTTGCTGGCGAAGGTCTGGGCGCCGTCGGGCGCCGTGACCGAGCCGCGCAGCCGGTCCTCCTTCAGGAACCAGGCCAGCAGGAAGCCGAGGAGGGCGACGGGGGCGGCGTACAGGAAGACGTCGGTGATGGCGGACGCGTAGGCGTGCAGGGCCGCCGGACGCAGGGCGGGGGGCAGGGCGCCGATGCCGCGCGGGTCGGCCTTCAGCGAGTCCGCGGAGACGCCGGGCGGCAGCCGCACGCCGCCGAGGACGCCGGTGAGCTTGTCGCCGAGGCGGCTGGAGAAGACCGTGCCGAAGATCGAGACGCCGAAGGACGCGCCGATGGAGCGGAAGAAGGTGGCGCCGGAGGTGGCGACGCCCAGGTCCTCGTACGCCACGGCGTTCTGCACGATGAGGACGAGGACCTGCATCACCAGGCCGAGGCCCACGCCGAAGACGAAGAAGTAGGCGCTCATCTCGGCGGTCGAGCTGTTCTCGTCGAGCCGGTGCAGCAGGAGCAGGCCGAAGGTGGTGACGGCGGTGCCCGCGACGGGGAACACCTTCCAGCGGCCGGTGCGGCTGACGATCTGCCCGGAACCGGTCGAGGCCAGCAGGACGCCGACCACCATCGGCAGCATGTGCACACCGGACAGGGTCGGACTGACACCCTGCACGACCTGGAGGAACGTGGGCAGGTAGGTCATCGCGCCGAACATCGCGAAGCCGACGATGAAGCTGATGACGGCGGAGAGCGTGAAGGTGCGGACGCGGAAGAGCTTGAGCGGCAGGACGGGCTCGGCGGCCCTGCGCTCCACCGCCACGAACACGGCGGCCAGGACGACGCCCAGCACCGCCAGGCCGATGATCTGCGGCGACCCCCACGCCCAGGTCGTGCCGCCGAGCGAGGCGACCAGCACCAGGCAGGTGGCGACGGACGCGATGAGCACGGTGCCCAGGTAGTCGATGACGTGCCGGGTCGCCCGGCGCGGGATGTGCAGGACCGCCGCGATCACGGCGAGCGCGACGACGCCGACGGGCAGGTTGACGTAGAAGACCCACCGCCAGCTCAGGTGCTCGGTGAAGACCCCGCCGAGCAGCGGTCCCAGCACGCTGGTCGCGCCGAACACGGCGCCGAACAGGCCCTGGTAGCGGCCGCGTTCGCGGGGGGAGACCAGGTCGCCGACGATCGCCATCGACAGCACCATCAGCCCGCCGCCGCCCAGGCCCTGCACCGCCCGGAAGAGGATCAGCTGGGGCATGCTCTGCGCGACGCCGCACAGCGCGGAGCCGACCAGGAAGATCACGATCGCCGTCTGGAACAGCCTCTTGCGGCCGTACTGGTCACCGAGCTTGCCCCACAGCGGGGTCGCGGCGGTCGCGGCCAGCAGGTACGCGGTGACCACCCAGGACAGGTGCTCCAGCCCGCCCAGTTCGCTGACGATGGTGGGCAGCGCCGTCGACACGATGGTCTGGTCGAGGGCGGCGAGCAGCATGCCGAGGAGCAGGGCCCCGATCGAGACCAGCACGCTGCCGGAGACCTGTTCGCGGTCCTCGGGCCGTGCCGGCTCCGTCACCTCGCGCACATCCGTTGCCATCGATGACCTCCAGGCGCCGTCCCAGGGGTGCCACCACCCACGCACACTCCATCCTGATCGATGTGACCGGTTATGGCCTGTTCATTCCTGCGGAGGCCGGTGTTCCGGGGGCGTGCGCGCGCGAGTGTGGAGAAGATCTGCATAATCTCTGGAGTTCGCGAGGGGAGTCGCGAGGGGAGTCGCGAGGGGAGGGACGAGCGTGGAGCAGCAGAAGCCGTCGCGGGAGCCGCAGGGGCGGCCTTCGGGGCACCCGTGCCCGGAGTGCGGAGCGCCCAGGGAGGCGGACAACACGCCGTCCTGCGCCTGCGGGCCCCGCGCGGCCGACGCCCTGCGCGACGCGCGTACGGCGCAGGCGGCGGCCGCGGAGGACTTCGACCCGCTGCGGATCCGGCCGTACGTCGAGCTGGGCGGTGCCGGTGAGGCCACGGCACCGCTGCCGGAGACGGACGCGGGTGCGGACGCGGATGCGGATGCGGACGCGGACGCCACGATGACGCTGCGCGCGGTCGACGCCGGGCCGTCGGCCACGGAGGCGACGTCCGTGCTGCCCACGCCGCTGGTGCCCTCGGCCGGTGCGCCCAGCGACCGGGACCTGCGCCTGTTCGACGCCTCGGCGGCGGGCGGCCCGGCGTCGACGGCGCCGCTGGATCCCGTGCCGGACGGCGACGGTGACCGCCGGCCGCGCGGGCGGCGGCGGGGCGTGCTGCTCAGCGCCGCCGGGGCGGTCGTGGTCGTGGTGGGGGCGGCGGGGTACGCGAGCGGACTGTTCTCCTACGAGTCGCCGTCGCGGGACGGCGCCCTGCCGGGCGAGGTCCGGGCGAGCGTCCCGGCCCCGTCGGTCACCACGTCCTCGACGGCACCGGAGCCGAGCCCGCCGTCCACCGGGCCGGCCACCGCGTCCCCGTCCGCATCCGCGTCAGCGTCCGCGTCGGCGAGCGCGAGCCCCTCGTCCTCCCCGTCCCCGTCCCCGTCGGCGTCGGCGTCGAGCGCCTCTCCGACACCGTCCCGGTCGCCCGAGCCGACCGCGACCGCGTCGAGCGCCGCCGCCCCCGGTCCCGGCGACGGGGAGGACGACGACCGCCCCGACGGCGGCGGAACCCTGCACCGCGGCGACCACGGCGCCGAGGTCGCCGAACTCCAGCAGCGCCTGGCCCAGCTCTACCTGTACACGGGCGAGATCAACGGCAACTACAACAGCCAGGTCGAGGACTCGGTCCGCACCTACCAGTGGGCCCGCGGCATCCGCACCGACGCCCTGGGCGTCTACGACGAAGCGACCCGCCGGATGCTGGAATCGGAAACCCGCCGGCCCTGACGTCGGGCGCCCCGCCGTCAACCGCGCGATCCGAGCAATCCGCGCAATCCGCGCAATCCGCGCAATCCGCGGGCAATCGTGCCTCCCCCAGTGCCTGAACGGCCTGGGAGGTGCCCCCGGGGCGGCACGGGTGGGCGCGGCGGCATCCCGCCGGCGCCGGGCCGCGCCCCCTGCCCGCGACCCCGCCACCCGCGCGGGCCCCCTCTCACCGACGCGGCACCCGCACGCCCCCTGGACGCCGCCCACCCGTCAGCCGACGTGCAGCCGCAGCTCTCCGCCCCCGAGGCTCTCCACCCGCACCTCCGTCAGGTCCCGCACCACCACGTCCGGCCCGTGCGCACCGGCCCGCGGCCCGACCCCCACGACCCGCATCCCCGCCGCCCGCGCGGCCGCGATCCCCGCCCCGGAGTCCTCGAAGGCGACGCAGTCCGCAGGATCGACCCCCAGTTCCGCCGCACCCTTGAGGAACCCCTCCGGATCCGGCTTGCTCGCACCGACCGACTCCGCGGTCACCCGCACATCCGGCAGCGTCAGCCCGGCGGCGGCCATCCGCGCGCCGGCCAGCGCGACGTCCGCGGAGGTCACCAGCGCGTGCGGCAGCCCCCGCAGCGAGGCCAGGAACTTCCGTGCCCCGGCGATCTCCACGACACCCTCGGTGTCGGCGGTCTCCTCGGCGAGCATCCGCGCGTTGTCGGCGTGGTTCTGCTCCATCGGCCGGTCCGGCAGCAGCAGCGCCATCGAGGCGTAGCCCTGCCGTCCGTGGACGACCTTCATGGCCTCGTCGCCGTCCAGTCCGTGCCGGTCGGCCCAGCGCCGCCAGACGCGCTCGACGGCGGCGTCCGAGTTGACGAGGGTGCCGTCCATGTCGAGCAGCAGGGCACGGGCGGGGAGGACAGTGGTGGTGGCCGTCATCGGCAGACTCCAAGGCGCGGGGAGGGAACAAGGCGGCCCCGCCCGCCGGTCAGGGAGAACGGGCGGGAGCCACTTTGTTTCTCCACGGTACAAAACGGCCGGGGGATCGCGCCACCGCCCCGGGCGATGTACCCCCGTCCCGGGGTGAACGTTCACCCGCCGTTCGCCCGCTCAGCCGGTGACCGCCTCCCACAGGCTCCACACGCCGAGGCCCAGCATCAGCAGCGCCGCGATCTTGGTGATCAGCGCCAGCGGCACCCGCTTCATCAGGGCCTTCCCGCCGACGATGCCGAGCCCGGCCACCGCCCACAGGGCGAGCATCGCGCCCAGGCCGACGGAGAGCGGGTCGTCGTAGCGGGCCGCGAGGTTGGCCGTCATGATCTGCGTGAGGTCGCCGAACTCAGCGACCAGGATGAGCATGAAGCCCGCCCCGGCGACCTTCCAGAAGGACTGGTCCTCGGGCTTGCGGATCTCCTCGTCCTCGTCGTCCTTCTTCATCAGCAGCACCGCGGCGCCGCCCAGGAACAGCACACCCGTCACCGCGTGCACGATCTGCTGCGGCAGCAGGGTCAGCACGCTGCCGGCCGCGACCGCGAGCACGACGTGCAGCAGGAAGGCGGCGGCGACGCCGGCGAAGACGTACGAGGCGCGGTAGCGGGTGCCGAGGACGAGACCGGCGAGCGCGGTCTTGTCCGGGAGTTCGGCGAGGAAGACGACGCCGAAGACGAGCGCCGTCACGGTCAGGCTGATCAAGGAATCCTCTATCGGTCGGGGCCGCCCCGCCGAGAGTGCTGGTCCTGCGCGAACGACACCTCGGCACGGCAGCACACGGTCGCCCCCGCCGTACGGCACGGGCGTGCACTGCTTGCCGAAGGTCTCGCTGGCGGCCCCGTGACCGGGGTCCGCCTCCGGGCGCCGGCTCAGACGAGCTGAGCAGTATGTCGACGGTCCGGCGAAGAGCTACTCCCCTTCTGCGCCGTCCATAGTACGCGAGCCCCCGGGCGGCCCCGGGGGGCGAAAGTCCCACCGCCCCCATAGACGTGCCATGCACACGTCACTAACTTCTTACCGGCCGCACATCCGCGCGCCATGCGGCGTCGCGAGCATTCCCCCGCTCGCGTCCGACATCCCCACCCCCCCGAGGGAGTTCGCATGCCCAGGTTCTACGCGCGTCGACGCCTCGCCGTCCTCGCCGCGCTCACCGGACTCATAGCCTCCGCCGGGCTGTTCGGCGGCCCGGCCGCCTCCGCCGCCCTGCCCACCCCGGTGAGCGCCGCCACCGCCCGCTCCTACCTCGCCTCCCTCCCCGTGGCCGCCGAGAACCGCACCGGCTACGACCGCTCCCTCTTCCCGCACTGGATCACCCAGTCGGGCACCTGCAACACCCGCGAGACGGTCCTCGAGCGCGACGGCACGGGCGTCGTCACCGACTCCTCCTGCGCCGCCACCGCGGGCAGCTGGTACTCCCCCTACGACGGCGCCACCTGGACCGCCGCCTCCGACCTCGACATCGACCACCTCGTCCCGCTCGCTGAGGCATGGGACTCCGGCGCGAGCGGCTGGACGACCTCCCGGCGTCAGGCGTTCGCCAACGACCTGACCCGCCCGCAGCTCATCGCCGTCACCGACAACGTCAACCAGGCCAAGGGCGACCAGGACCCGGCCACCTGGCTGCCCTCCCGCACCGCCTACCGGTGCACGTACGTGCGCGCGTGGGTGCAGGTGAAGTACTACTACGGCCTGTCCGTCGACTCCGCCGAGAAGTCGGCGCTGCAGAACCAGCTCGCGGGCTGCTGAGGCCGCTCGCGGGCCGCTGAGGCCGCCCCCGCCCCGGCGCGGACACTCCCGCGCGCCCTCCGTCGTTCCGTACCGTACGGGGCGACGGAGGAGGGGATCGCCATGGCGGGACTGCGCCTGGGACCACTGCTGAGGTACAACGACGGCTCGTCCGCGACCGTCTGGGCCGAGACGAGCCGCCCCTGCACCGCCGAGGTGCGCTGCGCCGACGGCGCGGGAGGCAGGGCCCGCACGTTCCAGATCGCGGGCCACCACTACGTCCTGGTCCCGGTGAGCGGCCTGACGCCCGGGACGGCGACGGAGTACGAGGTGCTCCTCGACGGCGCGCGCGTGTGGCCGCCGCCCGACTCGCGCTTCCCGCCCCCGGTGATCGCCACGCCCGCCGGTGACGACGGCCTGCGCGTCGCCTTCGGCTCCTGCCGATGGGCCGCGCCGCCCGCCGGGGGCAAGGACCCGGTGGGCCCGGACGCCCTGGACACCCTCGCGGCCCGCGTCGCGGCCGACCCGCGGGGGGCGCGGCCCGACGTGCTGCTGCTGCTCGGCGACCAGGTGTACGCCGACGAGGTCTCCGACGAGACCCGCCGCTGGATCGCCGGGCGCCGCGACCCGGCGGAACCGCCGGGCGAGCAGGTCGCGGACTACGAGGAGTACACCCGGCTCTACGACGAGTCGTGGAGCGACCCGGAGGTGCGCTGGCTACTGTCCACCGTGCCCTCGTGCATGGTCTTCGACGACCACGACGTGATCGACGACTGGAACACCTCCGCCGCCTGGGTCGCCGACATGCGGGCCACCGACTGGTGGCGCGAGCGGATCCTGAGCGGCCTGATGTCGTACTGGGTGTACCAGCACCTGGGGAACCTCTCCCCGGCCGAACTGTCCGCCGACCCGCTCTACGCGGCCGTCCGCGCGACCCCCGACGGCACCGACGCGCTGCGCGACTTCGCCGCGCGGGCCGACGCCGACCCGGCCGCCGTCCGCTGGAGCTACCGGCGCGACTTCGGCCGCGTACGGCTGGTGATGGTGGACTCCCGCGCCGCCCGCGTGCTGGACGAGGACCGGCGGTCGATGCTCGACCCGGGCGAGGCCGCCTGGCTGCGCGAGCAGGTGCTGGACGGGCGGGGTGACGGCGGGGGCGCCTACGACCACCTCCTCATCGGCACCTCCCTGCCCTGGCTGCTGCCCCACCTGGTGCACGATGTCGAGGCCTGGAACGCCTCGCTGTGCGGCGGCGAACGGGGCGCCCGCTGGGCACGGCTCGGGGAGAGGATCAGGCGCGGGGCGGACCTGGAGCACTGGGCGGCGTTCCCGGCCTCCTTCGACGCGCTCGCCGGTCTGATCGCCGACGCCGGGACGGGTCCGGGGGCGCCCGCGACGGTGAGCGTGCTGTCGGGGGACGTCCACCACGCCTACGTGGCCGAGCCGTCCTGGCCGGGCCGGGGCCCCGACGCCCGGGTCGTGCAGCTGACCTGCTCCCCCGTGCACAACTCCGTGCCGCTCTCGATCCGGCTCGGCTTCCGCTTCGGCTGGAGCGCCCCGGCGCGTGCCCTCGGGCGGCGCTTCGCCCGGCACGGGCGCTGTGCGCCTCCGGCGGTCTCCTGGCGCAAGGCCGGCGGCCCCTGGTTCGGCAACCAGCTCATGACGCTGACCCTGCGCGGGCGCTCGGCCCGGGTGCGCCTGGAACAGGCCCGGTCGGAACGCGACGGGACGACGACGCTGCGGACGATCACGGACAGGGAGCTGGCGCAGGGAGCCGACGCGGGACCCCGGCTCCGCGCTCCGGGCCTCGACGGGAGGCGCTGAGCCCTCGGCAGGGGCGCTGAAGTCCCCGATGGGAGCGAATGTCCCGGCAGAGCGACGCGCGGACGGCGTGACGCCGGGACGTTCGCTCCCATCGCCGTTCTGCGCCGGGATCCGCGTCAGCGTCTCCGAGCCCCGGGCCCCGCGCGGGCTTCGGCCGACCCGCGCGGGCCGGCGGTGTGCGCGGGTTTCGGTCAGCCCGCAGGGCTTGGCGGTGTGCGTGGGACGACCCGTACGTGCGGTGGTTTCTCCTACGAACCAGTAACCCGAAGCCAAGCCGTGGCCAAATGTTGAACTTGCAAGTACTGCTTAGGGTCACCTAACGTGGGCAGCCCACTCGGTTCCGTCCCCGACCGGCCCCCTCACGGGCCGATCCGACCGAAGGAGCTCCCCCACATGACCGAACGCCTCGACAGCGCCCAGCCCTACGCCCTCGGCCTGTTCCGCATCGTCGTCGGCCTGCTCTTCGCCTGCCACGGCGCCGCCTCCCTCTTCGGTGTGCTCGGCGGCGCCCCGGGAAGCGGCGGCACGATGGAGGCCGGCACCTGGCCGGGCTGGTACGCCGCCGTGATCCAGCTCGTCGCCGGCGGTCTCGTCCTGCTGGGCCTCGGCACGCGCGCCGCCGCGGTCGTCGCCTCGGGCTCGATGGCGTACGCCTACTTCAAGGTGCACCAGCCGGGCGCCCTGTGGCCGATGGAGAACGGCGGCGAGGCCTCCGCCATGTTCTGCTGGGCCTTCCTGCTGCTGGCCTTCACCGGCTCCGGCGCCTTCGGCCTGGACCGGGTCCTGTCCCGGCGCACGTCCGAGCCGGAGGAGCAGACCACGGAGCAGACGCCCGTCGCGGCCTGACCCCGACGCAGGGCGGCGCCCACCCCTGTGCGGGGGTGGGCGCCGCCTCGCGTCCGCGGCGGCCGGGTGAACCCTCCGCGCCGTGCGCGCGAGCCCCCTGTGAACCAACTGTCACACCTCAGGCGTACGCTGTATGGCTGTCATCGACCGCTCCTGCCGTTTCCCCGCGTACCGCGGCACGGTCCGGTCCACGGGGGCTTCACGGGAGTGTGTGGTGGTCGAGGGTTTCGGAAATGTCGCGGCACTGGTCAGCAGCCCATGGATCTATGTGCTGGTGGCCCTCTCGGTGCTCTTCGACGTCTTCCTGCCGGTGCTGCCGAGCGGCGTACTGGTGATCACGGCGGCCACGGCGGCGGCCGCGGGCTCGGGTGCGGCGGTGGCCGGAAAGGTGCCGCACGACGTCCCCGACATCCTGGCCCTCCTGCTGTGCGCCACGACCGCCTCCGTCCTCGGCGACCTGGTGGCCTACCGTCTGGCCTGGCGCGGCGGAGCCCGTCTGGACCGCGCGATCGCCCGGTCCCGCCGGCTGACCACGGCGCAGCAACGCCTCGGCGGGGTGCTCGCCCGCAGCGGGGGCGCCCGGGGCGCGCTCGTCGTCCTGGCCCGCTTCGCGCCGGCCGGGCGCTCGGTCGTCTCCCTCGTCGCCGGAGCCGCCCACCGCAGGGTCCGCGAGTTCCTGCCCTGGTCCGCGCTCGCGGGCCTGTCCTGGGCCGCTTACAGCGTCGCCCTCGGCTACTTCGGCGGCCAGTGGCTCGGGGCGAGCTGGCTGGCGACGGGGGTGTCCCTGCTCGCGCTGTTCGGCGCGGGGGCGGGCGCGGCATACCTGATGCGCCGACAGCCACAGGCCGGCGAAGCCTCGTAACGGGCCCGGGGAGGCCGGTCACGGCAGCGGCGTCACCCCTCCCGTCGCGCGCCTCCCCGTACCTCCAGGCCGGCCAGCAGTTCGGCCGTGGCCGCGGTGACGGCCTCCACGGCCCGGTCGAAGGCCTCCCGGTTGTGCGCGGCCGGCGCCCGGAACCCGGACACCTTGCGCACGTACTGGAGGGCGGCGGCCCTGATCTCGTCCTCGGTGGCCTCCTCGGCCAGCACGGGCGGGCGTAGCGTCTTGATGCTGCGGCACATGACTCCAGTCTCCTCCCCCGGCCGGCGCGTACGGCACTCGCGCCAGGGCCACTCGTTCGCATGAACCACCCAAGGGAACGCGCGCCTCAAAATCGAACAGACGTATCATTGAGGCGTGGCTACGACCTATGACTTCCCCAGTGATCTCCTCGCCGGTCAGGAGGAACTGCGTCAGGTCCGGGCCGAGTTGTCGGCCCTGCTGAAGAGGCTCCCCTGGTCCGTCGCACCGTTGGACGGCTTCAGCGACGACAACGGCTGGCGCAAGATCGAGCGCCCCGCCTCGCCCGGCTGGTCGGAGGACGAACAGGCCGAGGTGGACAAGCTCCGGCAGCGCGAGCGCGAGCTCGCCGTCTTCGTCAGCACCCACCGCTACTGGTCCGAGGCCACCGGCCCCGACCGCGTGGACGCGCGCACGGCGCTGAAGCACGTCCACGAGGCCCGGCCGGAGCAGGACGCCTAGGGCCCCCTCGGCAGGCGCACGCGAGAGGCCCCCGGACGATATCCGGGGGCCTCTCGACCGGCGCTGACGCCGGCCCTGGTGGGCGCGGACGGTTTCGAACCGCCGACATCCTGCTTGTAAGGCAGGCGCTCTACCCCTGAGCTACGCACCCGGGACGAGTCGACAGCCTACATGGCCCCGGGCACTGTCCGGCAAACGCGTTCGAGCCCGGGCCCCGGCCGGGGGTTAACCCCACCCCGCATCCGGGAGCGGCCCGGATCCCCGCGCGGAGCCCCGGTCCGTACGGTCAGGAACGTCACCGCACCGAGCCCGGCACCCGGGCAGTCCCGGTGCGGTGCCTCGCCGTCCGTCCCAGGGGGAGATCGTCATGGCCGCCCGTACCGTCACCGCTCGCGCCTTCGCCGCCGCCGGCGCCGTCGCCGTCCTCGTCGCGGGGCTCGGCGCCTGCTCCTCCGCCGAGGAGGACAAGGACCCCGACCACCGGTCCTTCGCTCTCCGGGGCTCCACCCTCACCGTCGACGCCGACGACTCCGCGCTGGAGATCGTCGCCGCCGACGGCAACACGTCCGGCGAGATCGACGTGACCCGGTGGTTCAAGGGCTCGGTCGCCCTCGGTTCCGACCCCGAGGTGACCTGGAGCATGGACGGCGACCGGCTGAAACTGCGGACCCACTGCTCCGGCCTGGTCGCCGACTGCGCCACCAAGCACCGTGTGGAAGTGCCGCGCGGCATCGCCGTCACGGTGAAGACCGACGACGGCAGCGTCCAGGCCCGGGGTTTCCGGGACGCGCTGGACATCCGCACGGCCGACGGGTCCGTGCGCGTCAGCGACACCACCGGGCCGCTGGCCCTGCACAGCGACGACGGATCGCTGCGCGCGAAGGTGTCCTCGCCCCGGGTGGCCGCGTCTACCGAGGACGGCTCGGTCCGCCTCGAACTCGGGGCGGTCCCGGACCTGGTGGAGACCCGCAGCGACGACGGCTCCGTCACGGTCGACCTGCCCCGGGCCACGTACAAGGTGTCCGCCGACAGCGACGACGGCTCCGTCCACGTGTCCGTGCCCCGCGACGACGCGAGCTCCCACGTGGTGACCGCGCGGACCCGGGACGGCAAAGTCACGGTCCGGACCGCGAACTGACCGGCCCGTGTGTTCGTCTCTTACGGGTGGGAGAATGAACCCGGGCAGGACGGACGACACGGGAGAGGGATGTGACGGCGACACCATCGCAGCCGTACTCGCCGATGGTGCCGCGCGCGCCGCGCCTGCCGCACCGGTCCGCGGGGCGGCGCCCGCCCGGCGCGCTCCGTGACACGCTCACCCTGCTGGGTCTGCCGCTGCTCGCCGCGCTCGCCCTGCCCGCCGCGTTCGCCGGCGGCGGCACCCGGCGCTGGTTCGGCGGGCGGGCCGAGAGCCAGCGGGCCGAGGCGCAGGCCGCGAAGGACGCCGCCGCCGCGGCCTTCTACGAACTGGACACCGCCCAGCGGGACCTGCGGATCTCGATCGAGACGATCGCGGCCGTCGACCCCTCCCCCGCCGCCCGGCGCGCCGTCGACCACTTCGCGGCGCTGGGCCGGCGCATCGACGAGGCCAGCGGCCGGTACATCAGCGCCGTCGACGCCCACGACCTGGACCGGGACGACCTGGAGGCGTCGGTCGCCTCCCGGGCCCGCACCGAACTGGCCGCCGCCAAGGACGAGCTGGGCCGGGTCAAGCAGGAACTGGACCGCTTCGCCGAAGGGCTCGGCCCGCTGCTCGGCAAGGCCGAGACCCAGCTGGCCCGGCTCGCCCCCGCCGTCGAGCGGGCCCGGCAGACCCTGCTCGCCGCCTCCGAGGCCCTGGACGCCGCACGGGGCGCCGGCCTGAAGGCGGACGACCTCGCCGCCCGTCTCGCCGCTCTGAGCCCGGAGCTGACCCGGCTGAACCAGGGCGCCGGACAGCACGGTGTGCCGCAGACCCTGGAGCGGGCCGAGCGGGTCACCCGGGAGGCCGAGGCGGTCCGCGCCGAGGCCGAACGGCTGCCCGAGCGGGCCGCCGAGATCGATCACCGCCTCGTCTCCCTGCGCACCCGCGCCCAGGCCCTGACCACCCGCGCCGGACAGGTCGAACCGGTGCTGAGCGAGCTGCGGCGGCGGTTCACGGCCGCCTGCTGGCAGGACCTCCAGCACGTGCCCGACCAGGCCGCCGAAACGGTGCGCCAGGCCGAGCGCAGGCTGGCCGAGGCGCAGCGTGCCCGCGACGAGCAGCGCTGGCCCGACGCCACCGCCCTGCTGTCGACGGTCCGGGCGCTGCTGAACGACACCGACGAGGCCGTCTCCGCCGCCGGCGACCGGCTGCGGCAGCTGAACGCCGTGCAGAAGGACCCCCAGCAGGAGATCGAACGCACCCGGTTCGCGATCCGCGATGCCCAGCGGCTCGCCATGGCGGGACGCAACACCCCCGACCCGCGGCACGCGCGCCCCCTGGACGACGCCGTGGCCCGGCTGGAACGGGCGATCACCACCCTGGAGGGCCGGCACCCCGACTACTGGCACTTCCTGACGGAGACGGACGCGGTCCGCCGAACGGTCGCCGGCGTGGTGTCGCGCATCCGCGAGGAGCGGGGAAGCGGGCACTGAGTCCGGCTTCCGCCACCGGGGCCGCCCGCCCGGGGCCGCCGGTTAACCTGTGCGCATGCCTCGCTACGAGTACCGCTGCCGCAGCTGCGGCGACACCTTCGAACTGAGCCGTCCCATGGCCGAGTCCTCCGCCCCCGCGCCCTGCCCGGCGGGCCACGACGACACGGTGAAGCTGCTGTCTACGGTCGCCGTCGGCGGCTCGTCCTCCGCACCGGCCCCGGCGCCCCGCGCGGGCGGCGGAGGCGGTGGCGGCTGCTGCGGCGGAGGCTGCTGCGGCTGAGAGACTGCGGTCCGGACGCGGCCGGCCCCTGCCCGGTGCGGGGGCGCGGCCCGGTGCGGGGACGCCGGGGTGTCCGACCGGCTCTGCTCCCTTCGGCTCGCGTCAGCTCCCCAGGTACCGCAGCACCGCCAGCACTCTGCGCGAATAGCCCTCGCCCCCGGTCAGTTCCAGCTTTTCGAAGATCGCGTTGGTGTGTTTCTCCACCCCGCTCTGCGAGATGTGCAGCCGACGCGCGATCGCCGCGTTGGTGTGGCCCTGCGCCATCTCCGCCAGTACGTCCCGCTCCCGCACGGTGAGCCGGGCGAGCAGGTCGGTGTGCGTGGTGCGGCCGAGCAGCTGTCGAACGACCTCCGGGTCGAACGCGGCGCGTCCGGCGGCCACCCGTTCCAGCGCGTCCAGGAACTCGTCGATCTGGACCACCCGGTCCTTGAGCAGATATCCGACCCCTTCCGTCTCTCCGGTCAGCAGCTCCGTCGCGTACCGCTTCTCGACGTACTGCGAGAGCACCAGCACCCCGACCTCCGGCCAGCGCTCGCGTATCTCCAGGGCCGCGCGCAGCCCCTCGTCGGTGTGGGTGGGCGGCATCCGGACATCTGCGACGACCACGTCCGGCCGGTCCTCGGCCACCGCCTTCAGCAGCAGCTCCGCGTTGCCGACGGCCGCGATCACCTCGTGGCCCTCCTCCGCCAGCAGCCGCACCAGCCCCTCCCGCAGCAGGGTCGAGTCCTCGGCGAGGATCACCCGCATGGCAGCTCCGCGGCCACGAGGGTGGGCCCGCCCGGCGGACTGACCACGCTGAGGCTGCCGTCGAGGGCGGCGACGCGCCGGGCGAGCCCGAACAGTCCGCTGCCGGCTGGATTCGCCCCGCCGCAGCCGTCGTCCTGGACGCTCACGTACATCCGTTTCTCCTCCGCTCTGACGGCGACTCTTATACGGGTCGGCGCCGCGTGTTTGACCGCGTTCGTGACCGCTTCGCAGACGACGAAGTACGCGACGGTCGCCACCGCCTGCTCGGGTTCCTGGTCGAGGTCGTAAGCCACTCCCACCGGCACGGACGCCCGCTCGGCGACCGTCTCCAGCGCCGCGCGCAGCCCCGCCTCGTCCAGTGTGGTCGGATAGATCCGCCAGGCCACCTCGCGAAGCTCGTCCAGGGCGCGGCGGCTCTCGTCGTGGGCCTGGCCCAGCAGCCGGTCCCGGCGGTCCGCGTCCTGGCTGCGGCGGGCCCGGCCGAGCAGCATGCCGAGGGCGACGAGACGCTGCTGCACACCGTCGTGGAGGTCCCGCTCGATACGGCGCCGTTCATCGTTCACCGCGTCGACCACCGCGGCCCGGCTGGCGGACAGCTCGGCGATCCGCCGCTCCAGCTCCTCCTGGTGGCGGGGGCCGAGGAAGTGACGCGCCAACTGCCGCTCCAGTCCGACCACGCCGAACATCCCCTGCACGGCGAGGAACACGAGGAAGAAGCCGCCCAGACTGCCGAGGACGAACGACCCGGGGTCGCGTATGTCGTCCAGCAGGAGCCAGCCGTACAGCCCGAAGGTGCCGTATCCCAGGCCGATCGCCGCCGTCAGTATCACCACGCCGCCCAGGACGCCCAGGGCCCCGCGGCAGGCCACGTACCTCAGCGCCCGCGCGTCCTCGTACGCGGGCGGGACACGGAGGCCGAGCCACATCCCGAGCCGGCCCCGCTCCAGCTCCGCCAGTCTCCGCGCGCCCGCGTGGACCGGACGCAGCACGGCACGACGTCCCGACGGCCAGGCCACCACCGGCAGCAGGGCCGCACCGGCCAGCAGGGCGAAGAGCAGCTCGACGACGGCCGCGGCGGTCCCCATGATCAGGCCCACCCCGCACCGCACTACGCGTCGCGCCATGTCTCGCATGATCGCGAGGCTAGTCGGGCGCGGCAGCGGCGCGCACTGCGGAAAACCTCAATTCCCGCTTCCGGTACACCGCATGCGATCCTGCGGTCTTCCTCAGGGCCCCTTCAGCTGCGATTTCCTAGCGTGGTCGTCATGACAGCCATCGCAGCGCAACCGGCCGCGGACAGCGGTGCGGCACCGCAGTGGATCAACGACCTCATGGACGCGCTCGGCGCACCGGGCGCCGGCCTCGCCATCGCTCTGGAGAACCTGTTTCCTCCACTGCCGAGCGAGGTGATCCTGCCGCTCGCCGGGTTCGCGGCGAGTTCCGGCCGGATGAACCTGATCGCCGTCCTGCTGTGGACGACGGCGGGGTCGGTGATCGGCGCGCTCGCCCTGTACGGGATAGGCGCCCTGCTCGGCCGGGACCGCACGGTGGCGATAGCGGCGAAGCTGCCGCTGGTGAAGGTGTCCGACATAGAGAAGACGGAGGCGTGGTTCCTCAAACACGGGACCAAGGCGGTGTTCTTCGGCCGGATGATACCGATCTTCCGCAGCCTGATCTCCGTGCCGGCGGGTGTCGAACGGATGCGGCTGCCCGCCTTCCTCGCCCTGACCACGCTGGGCAGCGCGCTCTGGAACACCGCGTTCGTCCTCGCGGGCTATGCGCTGGGGGACAACTGGTCCGAGGTCTCCCGCGTCGTCTCCGCCTATTCGAAGGTGGTGCTCGCGCTCGCCGTGCTGGCGGTGCTGGTCTTCATAGGGATGCGTCTGCTGCGGCCGGGAGCCGGCCATCGCAGGCGGGGCCGCGAACGCGACGGCGGGCAGGGCATACGGCCGCCGGCCGGTGACGACGACGGCCGTCCCGGCACCGGAGGCGGTGCCGGGCGTCCGGACGCCGGCGGAGTCAGCGAGCCGGGTTCGCCGCACGCAGGAACTCCCGCAGGATCCGCTCCCCCGCCAGCACCCCGCGCTCGGGCAGAGCGCTGATCGCCGGTGCCGTCCAGCCGGAGTCGGCCAGCTCGCCGTGGCCGGGGCGCCATCCCCGGTCGACGGCCAGCAGCAGGTCGGCGTCGAGGAGGGAGTCGCCGGCGGCCAGGGTGAGTTCGGCGCCGGTGCGGCGGGCGACCTCGCGCACGGCGGCGCTCTTGGTCAGCGGCTTGGGCACGGTGTAGATCTTGCGGCCCTGGAGGGACACGGTCCAGCCGCGGTTCTCGGCCCAGACCGCGAGTTCCTTCACCCAGTCCTCGGGCAGCAGCTCGCGCTCGACGACGAGGTAGGCGAACAGGTCCTCGGCGACCCGCTGCTTGCGCACCCACACCGGGTCGGCGGCGCTCATGAGGTGGTCGCGGATCTCGTCCAGCGAGGCGCACTCGTCGGCCAGCCGCGCGGTCACCCGTGCGTGCCAGTCGGGGTCGGACACGCCGTCCACCAGCAGGTGGCCGCCGTTGGCGCAGATCGCGTACGGGGGCGGGGGGCCGGGCAGGCTGATGCGCTGGTACTGCTCACGGGTCCGGGTGGTGGTCGGCACGAAGACCGCCGTGCCGCCGAGGTCGGTCAGCAGTCCGGCGGCCGTCTCGGTCATGTAGGAGAGGGGCTTGCCCTCGTAGACCTCCACGCACAGCAGCCGGGGCGCCCGCTCGTCGGGCATGGTCAGGCCGAGGGCGGCGGCGGAGTAGATGAGCGTGCGGTCGAGGTCGCTCGCGACGAGCACCGGCATCAGCGCGTCACCGCCCTGCCGTCGGCGCCGGTCGCACCCCGCGTGTACTTCGGGTGGATCAGTCCGACGCAGGTGTAGGGCAGGTCGGCGACTTCCTCCACGGGGACGCCCCGCTGCTCGGCCAGGAGCCGCACATGGTCCAGGTCGGCGCCCGCACCGGCCCGGGCGAGCACCTTCCAGGGCACCCGGCGCAGCATCACGCGGGTGGTCTCGCCGACGCCGGGCTTGACGAGGTTGACGTCGTGGATGCCGTACTCCTCGCTGATGCGCTCGACGGCGGCCCAGCCCTCCCAGGTGGGGGCGCGGTCGGCGGTGAGGAGTTCCTTGGCCTGCGCGTCGACGGTGTCCGCGACCTCCGGGAAGCGGGCGGAGACGGCGTCCAGGAAGGCCGCCGAGAGGTCGGCGCCGGCGAGGTCGCGGTAGAACTTCGCGCCGTGGTAGTCGTGCGGGCCGACCAGGTCGGCGCGGAGCACAGTGCGGGATATCAGGCCGGAGACGGTGGAGTTGAGGCAGGCGGAGGGGATGAGGAAGTCGTCGCGGGTGCCGTAGGTGCGCACGCAGGAGCCCGGGTCGGCGAGGACGGCGATCTCCGGGTCGAAGCCGGTGATGCCGTCGGAGGCCTCGAAGTCCCGCAGTGCGGCGGCGAGTTCGCGGGTGATGGCGCCCTTGCCGGTCCAGCCGTCGACGAAGACGACGTCGGCGGGATCGTGGTCGGCGGCCAGCCTGCGCAGCGCGTTGGCGTCGATGCCGCGGCCCCGGACGATCGACACGGCGTAGTGCGGCAGGTCGAGGCCGTGGCGGTACTGGGCCCAGCGCCGCATCAGGATGCCGACCGGCGTGCCGGCGCGGGCGAGGGAGACCAGGACCGGGCGCGGAGACCGCTCGGTGAGCACGATCTCGGTGACGGCGCCGACGGCCCGTGCGAGGCGGGCGGCGGACGCCTCCAGGGCCGCGTGGAACAGTTCCTGGTACTGCTCGCTGGGCTGGTACTCGACGGGCAGCGACTCCGCGTAGTGGGCGCCGCCTCGCTGGATCGCCTCCTCGCGCTCCTCGGTCGGCGCCTCCAGCGTCACCTCCGAGAGGTCCTGGAGCAGCCAGCCGACCTCGTCGGGGGCGTACGAGGAGAAGGCGGGGCCGCGCAGGGGCTCGGGCAGCATCGGGGGCCTTTCGGGAGCGTGCGGAAAGCCGGGAGGTCCGGGCTCGTACGACGGGACGACCGCGAGCAGGACGTGCGGGACGTGCGCGGCGAGCCGGGCCGTCAGTCCATCGGGGGCGTGCAGGGCGGGGGTGTCGGCGGCCGAGTCGACGACGGCGACGACGGCGTCGAACCCACCGCCCGCGACGTTGTAGGCGTAGCGCTCGCCGGGGCCGTCGGCGGGGTCGTCGTGGGCGGGGAAGACCAGGCGGGTGCGTATCGCGTACCCGGGGTCGTCGACCGCGAGGACGGGCGAGCGGGTGGTGGTGGAGTAACGCACCTCGGCATCGACGGTCCGCTCCAGTTCGCAGGCCAGTCGGAGCGGGGCGTACATCAGTTCCTCGAAGCCGAGGACGAGGACGCGGCGCGCGCCGGTGGGCAGTGCCTCGGCGATCCGGGCGGCCATGGCGGGCAGGGCCGCCTCGAGCCGGTCGCGCTGGGCGGGCGTGAAGCCGTGCCGTCCTCCGTCGGGCACGCCACGGGGCCAGCTCAGCTCGACACGGGGCACGGCGCCGGTTCCCACCGGGCCGGGACGTGCGGGCACGTCGGATGCCGGGGCGGCGGAGTCGGGCGCGCCGGGCACGTCGGATGCCGGGGCAGTGGGGTCGTCGGCCGCCTCGGGTCCTGCCTCCGCCCCCGGACGCCGGGAGGCTTCCGCCGCCTCCGTTTCGTGGTGGGCGACCAGCGCCTGTCCCCGTTCCAGGACGTCCGCCGGCAGGCGCACCGTGCCCGAGGCTGCCGTGACCAGGTCGACGCGGGCGCCGATCTCGCGGGCGAAGTCCTCCAGGCGCCCGGCGTCGGCGGGTGAGCGCATGTCGACCAGGGCCACCACCACGTACCGGTCCCGCGGGTAGCGCTCGTGCAGGGCGCGGACGGTGTTCAGGACGGTGTTGCCGGTGGAGAACTCGTCGTCGACCAGGACCAGGGGCCCGTCGCCGGCCAGCAGCGCCGGGTCCTCGGGCAGCAGCAGGTGGGAGGTGGCGTGCGAGTGGGACTCCTCGAAGCCGCCCGCGCGGGCGACACCGGTGACCGGGCGGCGGGTGGAGTGCAGGTACGGGGCGTCGCCCAGGCCGTCGGCGACCGAGTGGCCGAGGCCGGTGGCGGTCTCCGCGTAGCCGAGGACGACGGCCCGGCCGGTCTCCTCGGCGCCCAGCAGGTCGCGGACGCGGTGGCCGAGGGTGAGACCGTGGCCGTACACGACGGACGGGGACTGCGGGACGTGCTTGCCCAGCACGTTGGACACGAGCAGGTGGGCGCGCTTGGGGTTGCGGCGCAGGGCGAGTCCCAGCATGCCGGTGAGGGCGTCGTCCCCCGCGAGTTCGACACCGAGCCGCTCCGCGACCCAGCTGCCGGACCAGACGCCGGCGTGCTCCCCGGCACGCGCCGCCTTCCCCATGTGCTCGTCGCTCCCGTGGTCCACTGCGTCGTTCATCGGTTCCTTGTGTTCGGTCGGACAGATTCGGTCGGGCGGGTCCGGTCGGGCGGGTCCGGTCGGACAGGTTCAGTCGGACAGCCCGGCGGCGAGGAGTTCCACGAAGCCGACGTCCTCGTTGGCCACGCCGAAGACCTCGGCGCGCAGCAGGGTCCGCTCCGCCCAGGCGCGGTGCGGCTTCACCTCGTTCATCTTGTTCGTGTACGCCGACCGCAGCACGCCTCCGCCACCGCGTTCGGGGCGCAGGATGTCCTGGGCGTCGCTGAACTCCTCGCGGCTGACGACGGACAGGGCGTGCACCGGCAGCACGTGCGAGGGGTGGATGCAGGTCTTGCCGAGCAGGCCGTTGGCGTGGTCCAGCGCGATCTCCCGCAGCAGGCCGTCCATGGAGTGCTCGATCAGCTTCTGGCGCAGCTCCACGGCCTGCACCTCCAGGAACGGGCTCTGCCGCAGTTGCGGTTTGAACATCCTTTCCTGGACCCGGAAGTACTCCCACACCGGCCCGGTCACGGTGAATCCGGTGCCGTCGGCCCGGCCGAGCATGTTCACCACGTCGGCGATCACGGAGGCGACGACCTGGACGTCGTAGGCCGTCATGTCGGGGGCCCGGCGCAGCCCGTAGGAGGAGCAGAAGTCGGTCACGCCGAGGCGCAGGGCGAGCACCCGGTCGCGGTACTTGTCGACCGCGCGGAAGATGCCCTCCAGCGTCTGCACGCGCGACTCGCGGTACAGCAGCTCCGGCGACTCCAGCACCGGCATGGCGAACAGGCGCCGTCCGCTCGCCGCCTCGGCCGCGGTGAGCGCCTCCAGGAAGGCCGTGCCGCGTTCCTCGGTGAACTTGGGCAGGACGAATCCGGACAGCAGCCGTACCGCCGGGCCGAAGCGCCGCACGAGGTCGGGTATCTGCCCGGGGGTGCGGACCCGGACGAACAGCAGCGGCACGTCCGCGTCGGGGAGGCCCGCCAGGTGCGTGAACTGCCGTACGAGGTTCTCCTCGCCGGCCGCCACGTCGGCGTCGTCGATCGAGTCCTCCAGGCACAGCACCATCGACACCACACCGCGCGCGCCTTGCTTGAGGACGTCGTCGGCGAGCTTCGGCCGGGTGGCCGGGCTGTAGAGCGTGGCGCCCAGGGCCGCGGACAGCAGCCGGGCCGGGGAGTCCGCGGTGAAAGCGCAGGGCTCCCGGTGGAAGAGGCGCTCGCGCACCTCAGGGGCGATGTGCCCGAAATGACGCATGAATACTCCCCCGCGGTGTCTGGGCGATGGTCCGGGTGATCGGTGAACAGTCCAAGGTGGCCGGTAATAGTACGTAGGTCTTCATGTCGGCGGTTCCCCCCGGGCATGAATTCCGGGTGACCCCGCCGGGTCGGCGGCGGGCGTCCGGGGCCTCGCGGGCACGGCCCGGGTACCCGCCCCCGCGTTGTCGTGAGCAGGACCGAGAGGGCAGGATGACGGCATGACGCACGCGATGCTGAAGGGATCGAACGTCCCGCTGCAAGCCACCACGGTACGCGCCGTGCTGCGCTGGTCACCCGGGCAGGGGGTCCCCGACGTCGATGCCTCCGCGTTGCTCCTGGGCCCCGAGGACCGTGTGCGTTCCGACGAGGACTTCGTCTTCTACAACCAGCCCCGGCATCCGTCCGGGCAGGTCTGGCGGCTCGGCAAGAAGCGGGTCCCCGAGGGCCTGACCGACACGATCCAGACGGATCTCTCCGGTGTCGAGCCCTCGGTGGGCCGGATCCTGCTGGTCGCTTCGGCGGACGGCGTCGCCTTCGACCGGGTGCGTGAGTTGCGCATCCTGCTGTACGACGCCGCGGTCACCGGCGGGGAGCCGCTGGCGTACTTCGACGTCAAGCCGGAGACGGGCCAGGAGACGGCGCTGATCTGCGGGGAGCTGTACCGGCGCGGGGAGGGCTGGAAGTTCCGGGCGCTCGGTGAGGGCTACTCGAACGGGCTGGAGGGTCTGGCGACCGACTTCGGCATCTCGGTGGACGAGTCCGAGGCGGCCGAGGAGCCGGAGGCCGCGCCCACGCCGGAGCCGGCCGCGCAGGCTCCGGCCGCGCAGGCTCCGGCCGCGCAGACGCCCGCCCGTCCCGTGGTCGACCCGGAGCAGCCGACGACCGTGCAGCCGCTGCCCGTGCCGGCCACCCCCGAGGTCTCCCCCCCGCTGCCGCCGGAGCAGCCCCCGGGAGTGCCGGCCCAGCCCGCGTACGGCTACCCGCAGCAGCCCCCGGCCGCGCAGCCCGCCTACGGCTACCCGCAGCCGGCCGCCGCGACCTACGGCTATCCGCAGGCACCGCCCGCCACCGCCGGGGTCGCCGCCGCCCAGCCCGGCTACGGCTATCCGCCGGCCGCCGCGGGGGCACCCGACCCGGACTTCCGGCTGCCGCCGCAGGGTCCGCAGTTCATCGGCCGCTAAGACCTCTCGTCCGGATCAGGCCGCGGGAAAGCAGCAGGACCTGTCGACCCCGCGTCCGCGGCATGATCCGGACGAGAGGCTCCCGTCACGGCGGGGCCGGCGCGGGACTCATCGCTCGACCTTGGTCTTGTAGCCCCGCCCCCACTGCAGCCCCCACCCGTAGAGCCGGTCCAGCTCTCCCTGGAAGCCGTAGACGAACTTCACCTCGCGGCGGACCAGGATCTCGCCCTTGACGTTCTCGATCATCACCACGGCGCAGGACCGGGCCTGCGGGTGGCGCTCGTCGAGGCCTATCTCGATACGCGGCCCGTTGCTCGGGTACAGCGTGACGATGGCGTGCGTACGGTCGAAGGCCGGTGTCTGGTCGTAGATGTAGGCGAAGAGCAGCAGACGTTTGATGGCGTCCCGGTGGTCGAGGTTGACGTAGATCGTCTCACCGGAGGCCGAGCCGAACCGGTCGTCGCCGCTGAGCTTGACGTAGGGCGGGGCGTTGACGTCGCCCAGGTAGCCGCCGAGCGGCTGGACGACGCCCCGGGTGCCGTCCTGGAGCTCGTAGAGGCAGCCGAGGTCGAGGTCGACGTTGACCATGCTCTGGCTGTGGCCGACGACCTCGGGCGGCTTGAGCGCCTTGAGGGGGTGCCGCAGCAGGCTCTCGCGCTGCGCGCCCGTGATGTCCGAGGTCCGCATCCGCCAGGTGAGGTTGACGCGCAGATGCCCGGTGGCCGCACCCTGTCTGGTCAGGGAGACCTGGCTGTGCCGTTTGGTCAGCTGGATGGAGTTGGTGGCCGCGCTGCCCGAGTCGAACTCGCTCTCGCGGCCGCGCCACAGCCCGTCCAGGAAACCCATTCCCGCCCCCACTTCCCGTCACCGCCGACGGGGCGGCCCCGAGGAGTCGTCCTCGTCGGCCGCCCCGCACAGAGCGTTCCTCGTCCGGGCCGGGTTCACACCGGGGCGCGGGCGCACCGGGGGCGCACCGGCCCGGGACCGTCAGGGTGTCACACCCCGGAGGCGATCTCCGTCTTCTCTCCGTCGCCCGATCCTCCGGCTGCCGCGATCGCCTTGTTGCGGCGCACGGAGGACCAGAAGGACCAGCCGATCAGGACCACGCCGACGAGGCCGGTGATGAACTCGTTGATCTCGTACTGGATGGTGACGAGGAGGATGACGGCGAGGGCGCCGATGGCGTAGTGGGCGCCGTGCTCCAGGTAGACGTAGTCGTCGAGGGTGCCCTCGCGGACCAGGTAGACGGTCAGGGACCGGACGTACATGGCGCCGATGCCGAGGCCGAGGGCCATCAGGACGATGTCGTTGGTGATGGCGAAGGCGCCGATGACGCCGTCGAAGGAGAACGAGGCGTCCAGGACCTCCAGGTAGAGGAACATGAAGAACGCGGCCTTGCCGGCCAGCGCGACGGCCGACTTGGGCTTGCCGGTGCGCGCGGCCTCCTCCTCGGCCTCGTGCTCGCGCTCCTCCTCCTCTTCGAGCTTGTCCTCGAAGTAGCCGGAGAGGCCGCCGACGACCAGGTAGGTGATCAGACCCGCGATGCCGGAGATCAGGACCGTCTCGGCCTTGTCGGCGTGGCCGGCGTGCAGGTGGGCCTGGGTGGCGAAGGTCATCGAGGAGACGAGCAGCACGATCAGGGCGATGCAGACCGACAGCATGTCGACCTTGCCGAGCTTGGCCAGGGGCCGCTCCAGCCACTGGAGCCACTTGATGTCCCGGTCCTCGAAGATGAAGTCGAGGAAGATCATCAGCAGGAACATACCGCCGAAGGCGGCGATCGACGGGTGGGCGTCGGTGACCAGCTCCTGGTAGCGGTTCTTGTCGGTGAGGGCGAGATCGACGGCCTCGATCGGTCCGAGCTTGGCGCTGATGGCCACGATCACGACCGGGAAGACCAGGCGCATGCCGAAGACGGCGATCAGGACGCCGACGGTGAGGAAGATCTTCTGCCAGAAGGCGTTCATCTTCTTCAGGATCCCGGCATTGACCACCGCGTTGTCGAACGACAGCGAGATCTCCATGATGGAGAGGATCGCCACGAGCCCGAAAGCGGTCCACCCCCCGTAGAAGACCGCCGCGACCAGGCCGAGCGCGGTGACCGCGAACGACCAGCCGAAGGTTTTCAGAAGCACTGGCTACCCAATCGTGTGTTGGGGGTCCCTCCCAGACGAAGTCTGGGGGAGGGGCTCCCCCGCGCCGTACTCGGCTTTACGAAACGTTGACTCCGAAGTCTAGAGCGATGCCGCGGAGCCCCGATGCATACCCCTGCCCCACTGCACGGAACTTCCACTCGCCCTGGTAGCGGTAGAGCTCGCCGAAGATCATCGCGGTTTCCGTGGAGGCGTCCTCGCTGAGGTCGTAGCGGGCGAGTTCCTGGCCGTCGGCCTGGTTGACCACCCGGATGAAGGCGTTGCTGACCTGGCCGAAGGTCTGGCCGCGCTCGTCCGCCATGTGGATCGAGACCGGGAAGACGATCTTGTCGCAGTGGGCGGGCACCTTGGAGAGGTCGACGAGCAGCGACTCGTCGTCGCCCTCGCCCTCGCCGGTCAGATTGTCGCCGGTGTGCTCGATGGAGCCGTCCGGGCTCTTGAGCTGGTTGTAGAAGACGAACCACTCGTCACCGAGCACCCGGCCCCCACTGCACACCAGGGCGCTCGCGTCGAGGTCGAAGGGTGCTCCGGTGGTGGAACGCGCGTCCCAGCCCAGACCGACCAGCACCTGCGTGAGGTTCGGTGCGGCCTTGGACAGGGAGACGTTGCCCCCCTTGGCAAGAGTGACGCCCATGGTGATGGTCCCTCCCCGGGTGATGGTTCTTGGGTTACTTGCGCGTCCGGCGCCGCACGTAAACCGTGCGGCGCCGGACGATCGCGGCCGTCGCCCCGGACCGAGCGGTGACTCGGACCTGGCGGTGGCTCAGACGTTCACTCCGAAGTCCTGGGCGATGCCGCGCAGGCCGGAGGCGTAGCCCTGGCCGATGGCCCGGAACTTCCACTCCGCTCCGTGCCGGTACAGCTCGCCGAAGACCATCGCGGTCTCCGTGGAGGCGTCCTCGCTCAGGTCGTAGCGGGCGATCTCGGCGCCGCCGGCCTGGTTGACGACGCGGATGAACGCGTTGCGCACCTGGCCGAAGGACTGCTGGCGGTTCTCGGCGTCGTAGATCGAGACCGGGAAGACGATCTTCTCGACGTCCGCCGGGACGGTCGCGAGGTCGACCTTGATCTGCTCGTCGTCACCCTCGCCCTCACCGGTGAGGTTGTCACCGGTGTGCTCGACGGAGCCGTCGGGGCTCTTGAGGTTGTTGAAGAACACGAAGTGCGCGTCGCTGGCGACCTTGCCGGAGCTGTTCAGCAGCAGCGCGCTGGCGTCGAGGTCGAAGTCGGTGCCGGTCGTGGTACGGACGTCCCAGCCCAGACCGACGATGACCGCGGTCAGTCCCGGGGCCTCCTTGGTCAGCGATACGTTGCCGCCCTTGCTGAGGCTGACTCCCACGAGTCCTCCCTTGGTGTCCAGGGGCCGGGAAGCCCCGTAGTGCGTTGGATGACGTGCTGTGGCTGTCGGATCAACGATCCGATCCTAGTGACGGGTTCCCGCCCGCCGCGGACCCCGAGCCGGCGAATCGCGGGGTGCCGGTCAGAGGGCGTCGAGCGCCTTCACGTACGCGGACAGGTCGCGGGCGTCCGGCAGGCCGTTGACGACGGTCCAGCGGACGACACCCTCCCGGTCGATGATGAAGGTGCCGCGGACGGCGCAGCCCTTGTCCTCGTCGAAGACGCCGTAGGCGCGCGAGACGTTGCCGTGCGGCCAGAAGTCGGACAGCAGGGGGTACTCCAGACCCTCCTGCTCGGCGAAGACGCGCAGCGTGTGGATGGAGTCGTTGGAGACGGCGAGCACCTGGGTGCCGCGGTCGGAGAACTGCGGCAGGTTGTCCCGCACCTCGCACAGCTCGCCCGTGCACACGCCGGTGAAGGCGAACGGGTAGAAGAGCAGCACGACGTTCTTCCGGCCGTGGAAGTCGGACAGCCGCACGGTCGCACCGTGGTTGTCCTTGAGTTCGAAGTCGGGGGCCTTGTCGCCGACCTGGATCGCCATGGTCCTGTTCGTCCCTTCGAGGGTGGTTCTCGCTGGAAACACCCTACGCAGGGATCGGCACGGACCCGCGGACGGGCCGACGGCGGTCGGCCCGTCCGGGGTCGGGTGGTGCGGAGCCGGGCCGGCTACCGCTTCGACTTGGCCGCCTTGGGGGTCGCCAGCCTGCTGCCGCTCCAGTCCTTGCCGACGCTGACGCTCTTGGACGCCGTCAGCCCGGCCGTCGTGGCGGCCTCCGAAATGTCACTGGCCTCGACGTACCCCGGACGGCCGGTCTTCGGCGTGAGGAGCAGGATCGCCCCGCCCTCCTCGATGTACGTGGTGGCATCCACCAGCGCATCCGTCAGGTCGCCGTCGTCGTCACGGAACCACAGCACGACGGCATCGGCCACGTCCTCGTAGTCCTCGTCCACCAGCTCGCCCTCGACGGCGCTCTCAATGGCCTCGCGGAGCTCCTGGTCGACGTCGTCGTCGTAGCCGATCTCCTGGACCACCTGCCCGGGCTGGAAACCCAGCCTGGCGGCAGGGTTCGTCCGCTCCTCCGCGTGGTCCGCGGTCGCGCTCACGGGTTGCCTCCTGATCATGTCTTGAGTGAATGTCTCAGCCACGCGCGTGCGCGAAGCATTGGCCGTAGTCCACACGGGCGGGACGGATCGCGCAAGTACCCGGCGACTGGGACCGCCGAAACGGTGACGATCCCGGCCGTGTCGCCGCAACTTCAGCCGCGCCCTCCGAACCAAAGGTGACGTACACCACACCCTTGTGCCCCGTTTGCGTATTTGGGAATCATGTGTGGGTACGAGACTCGAATGGACGTGCCCCCGACTCTCATGGGAGAACCGGTTACCCCACGGTACAGATGACGTTTGCCTCCGCGAGGTACACGATGGGGAAACGGCGCAGACACCCGGCACAAACGGCCCTCCGACAGCGAAGGAACAGCGTGGCTTCCGCATCCGATCGCAATCCGATCATCATTGGCGGCCTGCCGAGTCAGGTTCCTGACTTCGACCCCGAGGAGACCCAGGAGTGGCTCGACTCCCTGGACGCCGCCGTCGACGAGCGCGGCCGGGAGCGGGCCCGCTACCTGATGCTGCGGCTGATCGAGCGGGCCCGCGAGAAGCGCGTGGCCGTGCCCGAGATGCGCAGCACGGACTACGTCAACACGATCGCCACCAAGGACGAGCCGTTCTTCCCCGGCAACGAGGAGATCGAGCGCAAGATCCTCAACGCCACCCGCTGGAACGCCGCCGTGATGGTCTCGCGCGCGCAGCGGCCCGGCATCGGCGTCGGCGGCCACATCGCCACCTTCGCCTCCTCCGCCTCGCTGTACGACGTGGGCTTCAACCACTTCTTCCGCGGCAAGGACGAGGGCGACGGCGGCGACCAGGTCTTCTTCCAGGGACACGCCTCGCCGGGCATCTACGCCCGCGCCTATCTGCTGGACCGGCTGACCGAGCAGCACCTGGACGGCTTCCGTCAGGAGAAGTCCAAGGCGCCGTACATGCTGTCGTCGTACCCGCACCCGCGCTCGATGCCGGACTTCTGGGAGTTCCCGACCGTGTCGATGGGCCTCGGCCCGATCGGCGCCATCTACCAGGCGCGGATGAACCGCTACATGCACGCGCGCGGCATCGCCGACACCTCGAAGTCGCACGTGTGGGCGTTCCTCGGCGACGGCGAGATGGACGAGCCGGAGTCGCTGGGCCAGTTGTCCATCGCCGCCCGCGAGGGCCTGGACAACCTGACGTTCGTG
The DNA here is from genome assembly GCF_044764905.1 of Streptomyces sp. NPDC093586. Lineage (NCBI taxonomy): Bacteria > Bacillati > Actinomycetota > Actinomycetes > Kitasatosporales > Streptomycetaceae > Streptomyces > Streptomyces sp. NPDC093586. The sequence continues at coordinate 194,333 of NZ_JBIWJA010000005.1, forward strand.
GTCAACTGCAACCTGCAGCGCCTGGACGGTCCGGTGCGCGGCAACGGCAAGATCATCCAGGAGCTGGAGTCGATCTTCCGGGGCGCCGGCTGGAACGTGATCAAGCTGGTGTGGGACCGCACCTGGGACCCGCTGCTGGCCCAGGACCGCGACGGCGTGCTGGTCAACAAGATGAACACCACGCCGGACGGCCAGTTCCAGACCTACGCCACCGAGTCCGGCGCCTACATCCGCGAGCACTTCTTCGGCGACGACCACCGGCTGCGCGCGATGGTCGAGAACATGACCGACGACCAGATCCTGCACCTGGGCCGCGGCGGTCACGACCACCGGAAGATCTACGCGGCCTACAAGGCGGCCGTCGAGCACAAGGGCCAGCCGACGGTCGTCCTGGCCAAGACGATCAAGGGCTGGACGCTGGGGCCGAACTTCGAGGGCCGCAACGCCACGCACCAGATGAAGAAGCTGACGGTCGACGACCTCAAGCGCTTCCGCGACCGGCTGCACCTGCCGATCTCCGACAAGGAGCTGGAGTCCGGCCCGCCGCCGTACTACCACCCGGGCCGGGACACGGAGGAGATCCAGTACATGCACGACCGCCGCAGGAACTGCGGCGGCTATGTGCCGACCCGTGTGGTGCGCTCCAAGCCCCTGCCGATGCCGAGCGAGCAGACGTACGCGACCGTGAAGAAAGGGTCGGGTCAGCAGTCCATCGCGACGACGATGGCCTTCGTGCGGTTGCTCAAGGACCTCATGCGGGACAAGGAGCTCGGCAAGCGCTTCGTGCTGATCGCGCCGGACGAGTACCGGACCTTCGGCATGGACTCCTTCTTCCCGAGTGCGAAGATCTACAACCCGCTGGGCCAGCAGTACGAGTCCGTGGACCGGGATCTGCTGCTCGCCTACAAGGAGGCGCCGAACGGGCAGATGCTGCACGACGGCATCTCGGAGGCCGGCTGCACGGCCTCGCTGATCGCGGCGGGCTCGGCCTACGCCACGCACGGCGAGCCGCTCATCCCGGTCTACGTCTTCTACTCGATGTTCGGTTTCCAGCGCACCGGCGACCAGTTCTGGCAGATGGGCGACCAGCTGGCGCGCGGTTTCGTACTGGGCGCGACCGCGGGCCGTACGACGCTGACCGGTGAGGGCCTTCAGCACGCCGACGGCCACTCGCAGCTGCTGGCCTCCACGAACCCGGCGTGCGTGGCGTACGACCCGGCCTTCGGTTTCGAGATCGCGCACATCGTCAAGGACGGCCTGCGCCGGATGTACGGCGCGGACGAGCAGCATCCGCACGGTGAGGACGTCTTCTACTACCTCACCGTCTACAACGAGCCGATCCGGCACCCGGCCGAGCCCGAGAACGTGGACGTCGAGGGCATCCTCAAGGGCATCCACCGCTTCAGCGAGGGAACGGGCGGTGCGATCCCGGCGCAGATCATGGCGTCCGGTGTCGCGGTGCCGTGGGCCGTCGAGGCACAGCGGATCCTCGCCGACGAGTGGAACGTGCGGGCCGACGTGTGGTCGGCGACCTCCTGGAACGAGCTGCGCCGCGAGGCGGTGGCGTGCGAGGAACACAACCTGCTGCACCCCGAGGAGGAGCAGCAGGTGCCGTACGTGACGCGGAAGCTGGCCGGCGCTCAGGGGCCGTTCGTGGCGGTGTCCGACTGGATGCGGTCGGTGCCGGACCAGATCGCGCGGTGGGTGCCGGGGACGTACCAGTCGCTGGGCGCCGACGGCTGGGGCTTCGCGGACACGCGCGGTGCGGCACGGCGCTTCTTCCACATCGACGCCGAGTCGATCGTGGTGGCCGTGCTGACCGAGCTGGCCCGGGAGGGCAAGGTCGACCGGTCGGTGCTGAAGCAGGCGGTCGACCGGTACCGGCTGCTGGACGTGACGGCTGCCGACCCCGGGGTCGCGGGCGGCGACGCGTAGCGCGGGAGCGACAGCGGTACGGCAGGGGCCCCGGGTGTTCACCCGGGGCCCCTGCCGTACCGCTGTCGCGCTTCCCGCCGTGGTGCCGCCGACTGCCGCGCCGGGTCGGAGCAGGCCGGGTCAGAGCAGGCCGTTGCCGACACTCGCCGCTCCGGCGAGCCAGAGGAGCGCCTGGAGGGTGTCGACGGCGCCCAGGACCACGGCGACCACGGCCGGCACCGGGCGGGAACCCGCCCAGCTGCGGCCCATGGCGAGCCAGCCGCAGACGACCGCGACGGGGCCGAGGACGATCCCCAGGGTGAAGAATCCCGCGACCGCGCAGATGACTCCGATGATGCCGAGCGTCGCACGGTCCGGCCCGGTCCGTGACCACGTCCGGCCATGTGAGCGGGGGTGTCCGCGCGTTCCCTGTCCGAAGCTCGCCATCATCAACTCCCTGAACCACTCGTAGAGTTGGGTTCTTCTCGGGTTCGATGTGCGAGTACCCCCGTACGGCCCTTCATGCCTGCCGCGAACAGGCTGCCTGCGCGCTGCCCCCCTCCAGCAGCGCGCAGGCAGCCCCTCGTCCCCCGTGCCCTGCGGAGGACTTGACCCACTGTGACCTGGGCGGTCCGGCGGACGGGACGGTTCGCCGGACCTGTCACCCTGATAGGCGAACGGGGGCCGAGGCCCCGTCAGATGTGGCCCACGCCCGCACCGGCCTCGGCGTTGGCACCGCGCTTGGTGAGGAACGCGACCAGCACCGCCACGACGGCGACCCCCGCGGCGACGAGCGACGCCAGGCTCATGCCGGAGATGAAGGTGTCGTGCGCGACGTCCGCGATCTTCGCGGCGATCGGTGCCTGGGTGCCTCCGGGCACCGGGGCGACCCCCTGCTGCACGGCCTGCGCGGCCAGCTCCTGCTGCTCGGGGCCGAGCTTCGGCAGACCCGCCTCGGCCCAGTTCCCGGGCAGGTCGCTGTCGACCTTGGACGCCATGACGGCACCCAGCACCGCCGTGCCGAGGCTGCCGCCGATCTGCATCGCGGCCTGCTGGAGGCCGCCGGCCACGCCGGACAGCTCCATCGGCGCGTTGCCGACGATGACCTCGGTCGCACCGACCATGACCGGCGCGAGGCCGAGGCCGAGCAGGGCGAACCAGACGGACATCGCCAGGCTGCCGGTGTCCGTGTCCAGCGTGGACATGCCGTACATGGCGACCGCGGTGAACGCCATGCCGCCCGCGAGCGGGATGCGCGGGCCGACCTTGGTGATCACCGCGCCCGCCAGCGGAGAGCCGACGATCATCATGCCGGTGAGCGGCAGCAGGTGCAGACCGGCGTCGATCGGACTCATGCCGTGCACGTTCTGGAGGTAGAACGTGACGAAGAAGAGGCCGCCCATGAAGGCGATGGCCATCAGGACCATCAGGACGACACCCGCCGACAACGGCACCGACCGGAACATCGCCAGCGGGATCAGCGGCTCCTTGACCCTGGTCTCCCAGACGGCGAACAGGCCGAAGCCCACGACCGACACCACCACGAACAGCCACGTCCGGCCGGAACCCCAGCCCCAGTCCGGGGCCTTGATGAGCGCCCAGACGAGGCAGAACATCGAGGCCGACAGCAGGACGATGCCGGGGATGTCGAAGGAACGCGGGGCGTTCTCGGCCCGGTGGTCCAGCAGGATCAGCACGCCGAGCACCAGGGCGAGGACGCCGACCGGCACGTTGATGAAGAACACCGACTGCCAGTTGACGTGCTCGACCAGCACACCGCCCAGGATCGGGCCGCCCGCCGTGGAGGCGCCGATGACCATGCCCCAGATGCCGATGGCCATGTTGAGCTTCTCGGCCGGGAAGGTGGCCCGCAGCAGACCGAGCGCGGCCGGCATGAGCAGCGCGCCGAACAGGCCCTGGAAGACACGGAAGGTGATGACCATCGCGATGCTGTCGGACAGCCCGATGGCACCCGAGGAGGCGGCGAAACCGGCCACGCCGATGAGGAAGGTCTGCCGGTGCCCGAAACGGTCGCCGAGCTTGCCCGCGGTGATCAGGGAGACCGCGAGGGCGAGGAAGTAGGCGTTGGTGATCCACTGGAGCTGGGGCCAGCTGGCGCCCAGGTCCTTGCCGATGGCCGGGTTGGCGATGGCCACGATGGTGCCGTCGAGGGCCACCATCATGACGCCTACCGCGACGGTGACGAGGGTGACCCACGGGTGGCCGCGCAGCCCCGAGGCAGGCGTCGCGTCCGACGGCGTGGACGGTCCGCCCCCCGGCCCGGTCTTGTCGATGGTGGTCTGACTAGTCATACCTTCGAGGCTAATGACAGCCACTGACAGTTGACAAACAAATTCAGCAGTCAGTAACTGACATGTCGTGTCCGTATAGCCTGAACATAGCCTGATCTGCGGAAACGGGAGCCACAGGAGGCACGGGAGACGAGGAGACGGCTTTTGAGGACGGCGGACACGCCGACGGCGGCGGAAGACGCCCCGGCGGCTCCCCGGCCGGGCCTGCGCGAACGCAAGAAGCGGCGCACCCGGGACACGCTGCTGCGCTCCGCCCTGGAGCTGTTCACCGAGCACGGCTACGAGGAGACGACCGTCGACGACATCGTCGAGGCCGCCGACGTCTCGCAGCGCACCTTCTTCCGTTACTTCGCGAGCAAGGAGGAGGCGGCGTTCTTCGTGTCGCGGCTCGCCGAGTCGCACTTCGTCGACGCCCTGCGCCGCCGCCCGCCGGGCGAGGCACCGCTGGACGCGCTGCGCGGCGCCCTGGTGGAGAGCTGGGACACCATCGGCGACGCCGTCGAGCAGCTGGTGCCGCTCGACCTGCACATGCGCTTCTACCGGGTGATCGAGTCGACGCCCGCGCTGCTCGCCGCCCACCTGCGGCGCTCGACCGAGCTGGAGGAGGAGATCGCCCGTGTCGTCGCCGCCCGCGAAGGCCTCGACCTGGACGCGGATCCGCGGCCGCGCGTGGTCGTGGCCGTCTTCGGTGCGGTGATCCGGGTGACGGAGCGGATCTGGTCGGAACGGGACGACGCGGGCATCGCGGCACTGCGTGATCTGACGGCCTCGTATCTCGACCAGGTGGAGCCGGCGCTCACCGGGAGCTGGCGGAGAACCCCATAGCACAAGGCCGAAACGTGATCCGTGTCACTCGGTTCACGCGAGTCCCCGCCGTTCTCCTAGTGTGTCCTCCCAGTGACTTCCTTCGACACCTCCCCGCAATTGAACGTCTCGCGCGCTCTGCTCGCCCTGGCCGTGGTGTTCGTGATGCTGGCGACCACCGGCTGGACCGCCCTGCGCGACCAGCGGGGGCCCACGGCGCTCGAAGCGTCGGTCACGGCCTGGGAACACGGCCGGGTGGACGGACACCGGCTGCCCGACGCACAGGCGGCTCCCGCCCGGCTGTCCCGCTTCTTCGCCTCGCTCACCGCCGCTCAGCGCGAGAGCCTGGCCCGCCGCTATCCCCTGGCCGTCGGCAACATGAACGGCGCGCCCGTCGAGCTGCGCTACCAGGCCAACCGCGCGGCGCTCCGCACGGCACGCGCGGTCGAGCGGCAGCGCATACACGACCAGCGCCTCTCCCCCTCCGGGCAGCGGGAGGCGGGCCGGCGCATGCACCGCTACGAGTCGCTGCTCGCCCCCGACCGCCGCGTCCTCGCCTTCGACCCGGCGGGCTCGGGCCGGGTCGCCGAGGTGTTCGGGGACCTGGACCACGCCGACCGCGTGTCCGTCGTCGTCCCCGGCGTGGACACCGAACTGCTCACCTTCCAGCGCACCGACCGCAAGTACTCGGCGCCCGCCGGCATGGCCGAGTCGCTGTACGCGGCCGAACGCGCGGCGAGCCCCGCCACGCGTACCGCGGTGATCGCCTGGGCCGACTACACGTCCCCCAGCGGCCTCGGCGTGGAGGCGGCCACGGCGACGCGCGCCGCGCAGGGCGCCGTACGGCTGAACACGCTGGTGCGGGCGCTGCCCGGCCGCGCGCCCGTCTCGCTGTTCTGCCACAGCTACGGCTCGGTCGTGTGCGGCGTCGCCGCCGACGACCTGCCCGGCCGGGTCAGCGACATCGCCGTGGCCGGCAGCCCCGGCATGCGGGTCGACAAGGCCTCCCAGCTGCACACCTCCGCCCGTGTGTGGTCGATGCGGGACGCCGACGACTGGATCCAGGACGTGCCGAACCTGGAGTTCGGCGGGCTGGGACACGGCGCCGACCCGGTGTCCGCGGGGTTCGGGGCGCGGGTGCTGTCGGCGCGGGGCGCCCAGGGGCACGCCGGGTACTTCGTACCGGGCACGGAGAGCCTCGAGAACTTCGCCGGGATCGGCGTCGGCGCGTACCGCACGCTGGCCTGCGCCCACGAGAACGACACATGCCGGGCGGATTTGTCCGCAGAGGCGACGGCCGGACGCGCGTAGAGGAGCAGAAACTCCGGTTTGCACGGGGAGGGGACGAAGAAGCGCGTGCCGCATACGATGAGCCGCATGGGTGACGTACTGGCCGGATTTCATGCCGCCTGGGAGTTCGAGTCCGACTCCGTGCTCATCCGTTACGAACGGGGGATTCGAACACCCAAGTTGTTCCAGGCTCTGGGGGAACGCCGCGTCCCGCTGGAGGCGCTCGCCGGGGTGACGCTGGCGCCCGGGAAACGCGGCACCGTCGTGCTGCGCGCCGAGCCGCGACCCGGCGCCGATCCGCTGCTGGAGGCGGCGGCCGGTCAGCTCAAGGAGGGCTGCGACCCGTACCGGCTGGTCCTGCCCGCCGAGCGGGAGACCCTCGCGGAGCACTACGCCGACGAGCTGCGCGGGCTGCTGGGCGAGTCCGGCAAGTCCGAGCGGTTCCTGGTGGCGGCGCCGAAGGCACCGCTGCAGTTCAAGGCGTACGACGGGAAGGCGTCCTTCGACGGTACGGCGGTGACGTTCCGCTGGTCCTGGACGGGCGCGTCGTCGGCGAAGTGGAAGGCCGGCGACCAGGTCTTCCCGGCCGCCGGCCTCGGCGGGGTGGAGTGGCGCTCCCCCGAGGCGTTCGAGGGGTACCTGCGGCTGCTGCCGCGGAACGCCACGGCACTCGCTCCGCAGCCCGACCAGGACCCCGCGTCGGTCGTGTTCGGGCTCGGGTACGGACCGGTGCACGAGTCGCTGCCGTTCGCCGCGGCGGTGCTGGCGGCGGTGCGGGAGCAGGGCGCCGGGACACCGGTGCCGGTGCCGGTGCCGGCGCCCCGGCGGGACCCCGCGGACATCGCCGAGCGGATCCGGCACCTCGGGGAACTGCACCAGGCGGGGCTGGTGACGGACGAGGAGTTCTCGTCGAAGAAGGCGGAGCTGCTCGCGGAGCTCTAGCCGCCGGGGCCCCTGCTCGCGCCCGGCCGGCGTGGACGTCAGGCCCGGTGCCGGTCGCCCGCCGTCTCGCCCGCCGTCTCGCCCGCGACGGACTCCCCTTCGCGGGCGCGTTCCGCGTCCCCGTAGAAGCTGATCTTGTGATCGAGCACGGCGAGGGTGTCCTGGAGCTCCGCGATCCGCGCCAGGACGTCGCGGCGGGTCGACTCCAGGAGCTCGCGCCGGTCGGAGTACGTGCTCTCGCCCTCGCGGACCAGCTCCGCGTACCGGACCATGTCGGCGACGGGCATGCCGGTCATGCGCAGCTTGCCGACGAAGTCGAGCCAGTCGAGGTCGCGGTTGTTGTAGCGGCGCTGCCCGGTGTGCGAGCGGTCGATGGTGGACATCAGACCGATCCGCTCGTACCAGCGCAGGGTGTGGGCCGTCAGCCCGGTGAAGGCGGCGACCTCGCTGATGGTGTAGCGGTCCTGGCCGTCGGGGCGCGGGTGGCGCCGGGGCCGGGCGGAGCAGGTGTCCGTTCTGGTGGTGTTCGGCCGGACCGTCCCGGCCGTGGTCTGCATCACCGTCATGACCCCCACGCTATGGCCCTGGAGTGCACTCCAGGCAAGCACGGCCGACGGGAAACGGGCAGACAGCCGGCGGGGCCGGTCGTTAGCGTGCACGGCATGAGTCTCGTACGCCGCGCACGGCCCGGGGACGCGGAGGAAGTGCTGCGTCTGCGCCAGGTGATGATCGATTCGTTGGCCCTGTCCGATCCCTCCACCGAGTGGCACGCCGAGTCCCTGCCCGTACTGCGCGGCAAACTGGCCGAGCCGGACGGCGCCTTCGCGGCGTTCGTCGTGGATCATCCGGAGCGGCCGGGGGCGCTCGCGGCCCTGGTCGCCGGCACGCTCGACTACCGCATCGGCGGCGCGCGCAATCCGCTCGGCACCGACGGCTACGTGTTCAGCGTCGCCACCGACCCGGACACGCGCCGCCGCGGGTACGCGCGCGCCTGCATGGAGGCCCTGCTGGAGTGGTTCCGCGAGCACGGCGCCCGGCGGGTCCGCCTCACCGCGTCCTCCGAGGCCGAGCCGCTGTACATCTCGCTCGGCTTCCGGCCCCGGCCGGACCCCTTGCTGGAGCTGACGCTCTGAGCGCTTAGGCTCGACGGCATGTCGCTGAAGAGCCTCGCCCTGATCGAGAACTGGCCGGTCCCCACCGCGGCGGCGGGTGTCGTACGCGCCGACGGCACGGTCCCGGGAACCCACGGCCCGGTCACGCACCGCTTCCCCCTCGCCTCGGTCACCAAGCCGCTCGCGGCGTACGCGGCGCTCGTCGCGTACGAGGAGGGCGCGATCGAGCTGGACGAGCCCGCCGGTCCGCCCGGTTCGACGGTCCGCCACCTGCTCGCGCACACCTCGGGGCTGGCCTTCGACGAGCACCGGACGACCGCCCCGCCCGGGGAGCGCCGGCTGTACTCCAACGCCGGTTTCGAGCAGCTCGGCGACCACATCGCGAAGGCGACGGACATCCCGTTCCCCGAGTACGCCCGGCAGGCGGTGCTGGAGCCGCTGGGCATGGCGGACACCACGCTGGAGGGCTCCCCGGCCAAGGACGGGGTGTCCACGGTCGAGGACCTGCTGCGGTTCGCCGCCGAGGTGCAGGCACCGCGGCTGCTGGATCCGCGCACGGTCGCCGAGGCGATGACGGTGCAGTACCCGGGCACCAAGGGCGTGCTGCCGGGCTACGGCCACCAGAACCCCAACGACTGGGGCCTCGGCTTCGAGATCCGCGACGGGAAGTCCCCGCACTGGACGGGCACTTCGTCCTCGCCGCGCGCCTTCGGGCACTTCGGCCAGTCGGGCACGTTCCTGTGGATCGACCCCGACGCCGGTCTGGCCTGCGTGGCGCTGACCGACCGCGCCTTCGGCCCGTGGGCGGTCGAGGCGTGGCCGCCCTTCACGGACGCGGTGCTGGCGGAGCTGCGCGGCTGAGGCACTCGAACCACACCGTCTTGCCCCGCCCGTCGGGGCGGACGGTGACGCCCCACCGGTCGGTGACCGCGTCCACGATCACCAGCCCGCGCCCTCCCTCGCTCTCACCGATCCCGTCCTCGGCCGCCCGGACGGGCAGTTCCGGACAGTGGTCGGCGACCTCCACCCGCACTCCACCGGGCCGGAGCAGCAGGCAGACGCGACAGCGGCGATCGGGAACGTGCCGTACGACATTGGCGACCAGCTCTGTGAGCGCCAGCTCGGCCGCCTCGGTCACATCGCTCAGGCCCGAGCGTACGAGGTAGAGGCGCAGGATGCGGCGCAGATGCCGGGCCGAGTGCTCGCTCACGGCGAAGTCGGCGCGGTAGTCGCTCTTCACGTCCGCCGTCTGCGGACCAGTTGTGTGATTCACGCCACCACACTGCAACGCGCTGCGTACGCTCGACTACCCAGTGAAGTGAACGCCGCGAGGCGTTGCCGCCCGCCGTCCCGGAGTGAGGTGCCGCCGTGGCCAACATCCAGTCGCTCGACCCGACCGCTTCCCCGCTCGCCTACTACGGCTGGGAGCTGCGCCGCCAGCGCGAGGCGCACGGCCTCAAACAGGGGCAGCTCGGCGAGATCATCTTCTGCACGGGCTCGCTGATCGGCCAGATCGAGACCACGAAGAAGGTCCCCACCCGCGACTTCTCCGAACGCGTCGACGCGGCCCTCGGCACGGACGGCCTCTTCTCCCGCCTGATCGGCCTGGTCCTGCGCAGCCAACTCCCCACCTGGTTCCAGCCGTACGCCGAGATGGAGGCACGGGCCACGTACATCTCCACGTACCAGGCACAGTTGGTGTACGGGCTGTTGCAGACGGAGGAGTACGCGCGGGCGGTCCTCGCCACCGGCATGCCGGACGACCTGGAAGGCCTGGTGGCCGCACGAATGGAACGTCAGCGCATCCTGGAGCGGGAGCGCCCGCCGCTGGCTTGGGTGGTACTGGACGAGGCCGTACTGCACCGGCCGATCGGCGGCCCCGAGGTCATGCGGCGGCAACTGGCCCGTCTGTTGGACTTCACCGGCCACCGGTGGATGCATGTGCAGGTGCTGCCGAACGAGGCCGGTGAACACGCGAGCCTCGCAGGTTCGTTCAACCTTCTCCGCTTCGAGGACGACCCGGACATCGTCTACACGGAGGACCTCATCTCCGGCCACATGACGGCCAACTCCGAAACCATCAAGGAAGCCGCGCTTCGTTACGCTCGCTTGCAGGCCACCGCCCTCTCCGTGGAGGATTCGGCGGAACTGATCATCCGCGTGATGGAGGAACGCTATGGACACCGCTCCCAGTCAGAGGAACATCCAGTGGCGTAAGTCCAGTTACAGCGGAAACACCGGCGGCGACTGCGTCGAGGTCGGCGCCGGCTGCCCCACCGGGGCCGTTCCCGTGCGCGACAGCAAGAAACCGTCCGGTCCCGTCGTGACCGTGAGCGCGGGGGCGTGGAGCGCGTTCGTCGACGGTCTGCGGTAACGGGCCGTCGGGTCACGCGGGTAGGGCAGGAGGGCCCCCTGGAAGTGTGAGCAGTGGGCAGGACCGCAGGCGGTCTACGGGCCTGAGGAGCTGCTCGGTGCGTGGCAGCGGTCCTGACCGGGTGGCGCCGCTGCGGTCAGGTCATCTCCCAGGCCAGGAACTCCGTCTCCGTCTCCGCCGTCGCTTCCATGTCCTCGGGGTGCGTCAGGCGGGCCGCGTCGCCCGGGAGCAGGTTCTCCTCGGCGATCCGGAGCTCGCCGCGCACCACGTGGACGTAGACGTGCGGAGCCTTCGGGAGTGCCGTCCGCTCCCCCGCCGCCAGGCGGCGCACGTGGAGCATCGCGCCCGCCTGCGGGAGGGCGTACGGGGTGGAGTCGGCGATGCCGCGGACGATCTCGTAGGACGGGGTGCCGCCGGGCTCGCGCGGGGCCAGCCACATCTGGACGAAGACCAGGGGGGCGGAGCCGTCGTTGCGCTCGACGTGGCGGACGCCGGCCGCCGAGCTGAGGCGCTGCACGTCCCCGGCCCGTACGACGCTCTCGTGGCCCGCGGTGTCCCGGTGGGTCAGCTCGCCCTCCACCACCCACGTGACGATCTCGGTGTGGCTGTGCGGGTGCTCGTCGAAGCCCGCGCCGGGGGCGAGGCGCTCCTCGTTGCAGGCGATCAGCGCGCCGAAACGGAGGTTGTCGGGGTCGTAGTGGGGGCCGAAGGAGAAGGCGTGGCGCGACTCGATGCCGGCCGACCGGTCGCCGCCTGGGTAGCGCTCGTCCGCGCGCCGTACGTCCATCACGCCGTCCACGGTAGACCCGGCGGCACGCCCGCCCGTCCCGATGAGGCACCCTTGTCCCCGTGCCCGAACCCGAAACCAGCAAGCCCGAGCCCGCGGCGCGCGCCGTCCATCCGCATGCCGCGACCCTGAAGCGGCTGGAGCGGTCCTCCGGATCGCTCGCCGCGCAGGCGATCGCGCGGATGGACGAGACGCTGCCGTGGTACCGGGCGATGCCGCCGGAGAACCGTTCCTGGATCGGGCTCGTCGCCCAGGCCGGTATCGCCGCCTTCACCGAGTGGTTCCGGCGCCCGGACGCCCCGCAGGCCATCTCCACCGACGTGTTCGGCACCGCGCCGCGCGAGCTGACCCGGGCGATCACGCTGCGGCAGACCGTGGAGATGGTGCGGACCACGATCGAGGTCATGGAGTCCGCGATCGACGAGGTCGCCGCCCCGGGCGACGAGTCCGTGCTGCGCGAGGCGCTGCTGGTGTACGCCCGGGAGATCGCCTTCGCGACCGCCCAGGTGTACGCGCAGGCCGCCGAGGCACGCGGTGCCTGGGACGCGCGACTGGAGTCCCTGGTGGTGAACGCCGTGCTCAGCGGCGAGGCCGACGAGGGGGCCGTGTCCCGGGCGGCGGCGCTGGGCTGGAACTCGCCCGAGCACGTGTGCGTCGTGCTGGGCACCGCCCCCGACGGGGACTCCGAGCTGACCGTGGAGGCCATCCGGCGCGCGGCCCGGCACGCCAAGCTCCAGGTGCTGACCGGGGTGCTCGGCGACCGGCTGGTGGTGATCGCGGGTGGCAGCGACAATCCGCTGGCCGTCGCGAAGTCGCTGATCGGGCCGTTCGCGCAGGGCCCGGTGGTGGCCGGTCCGGTGGTGCCGGACCTGCTGGCCGCGACCCGGTCCGCGCAGGCCGCCGCGGCCGGGCTCAAGGCCTGCTCCGCCTGGCAGGACGCTCCGCGCCCGGTGCTGGCGGACGATCTGCTGCCGGAGCGGGCGATCGCCTCCGACCCCTCGGCCCGCGAGCAGTTGGTGGAGGAGATCTACAGACCGCTGGAGGACGCCGGGGCCGCGCTCCTGGAGACGCTCAGTGTCTATCTGGAGCAGGCGAGCAGTCTCGAAGGCGCCGCGCGGATGCTCTTCGTTCACCCGAACACCGTGCGCTACCGGCTCCGACGTGTGACCGACGTCACCGGCTGGTCACCCTCTGATGTACGGTCTGCGTTCACCCTGCGGATCGCGCTCATCCTGGGGCGTCTGGCCGATGGAGATCCGCAACTCTAGCTTTTTGTCGGAGCCCCACAAAACCCCCTCGTGTTCTTCGTCCCTGTCCCCACGGGCGGTCGCGCCCGTCCTCAAGAGAGAGTGTGAGAGTGCTCGTACTCGTCGCTCCCGGCCAAGGTGCCCAGACGCCCGGCTTCCTGACTGAATGGCTCGACCTCCCCGGCGCCGCCGACCGCGTCGCCGCGTGGTCCGACGCCATCGGACTCGACCTCGCCCACTACGGCACGAAGGCCGACGCGGACGAGATCCGCGACACCTCCGTGGCGCAGCCGCTGCTGGTAGCCGCCGGACTCCTCTCGGCCTCGGCACTCGGTGCCGTCACGCCGGGCGCGGTCGCGGGCCACAGCGTCGGCGAGATCACCGCCGCCGCCTTCGCGGGCGTCCTCGACGACACCGCCGCGCTGACGCTCGTACGCCGTCGGGGCCTGGCCATGGCCGAGGCCGCCGCGGTCACCGAGACCGGCATGTCGGCGCTGCTCGGCGGCGACCCCGAGGTGAGCGTGGCGCACCTGGAGAAGCTCGGCCTGACCCCGGCGAACGTGAACGGCGCGGGCCAGATCGTGGCGGCCGGCACCCTGGAGCAGCTGGCCGCGCTGAACGAGGACAAGCCCGAGGGCGTCCGCAAGGTCGTGCCCCTGAAGGTCGCCGGCGCGTTCCACACGCACCACATGGCGCCCGCGGTGGACAAGCTGGCCGAGGCCGCCAAGGAGCTCACGCCGGCCGACCCGAAGGTGACGTACGTCTCCAACAAGGACGGGCGGGCCGTCGCCACCGGCACCGAGGTGCTGGAGCGTCTGGTCGGCCAGGTCGCCAACCCGGTCCGCTGGGACCTGTGCATGGAGACCTTCAAGGAGCTCGGCGTCACCGCGCTGATCGAGGTGTGCCCCGGCGGCACGCTGACCGGCCTGGCCAAGCGCGCGCTGCCCGGCGTGAAGACGCTGGCCCTGAAGACCCCCGCCGACCTCGACGCGGCCCGCGCGCTCGTCGCCGAGCAGGCCTGACAAGGAGCCCGAGGCATGCCGAAGATCAAGCCCAGCAAGGGCGCACCGTACGCGCGCATTCTCGGCGTGGGCGGCTACCGCCCGACGCGGGTCGTGCCCAACGAGGTGATCCTCGAGAAGATCGACTCGTCCGACGAGTGGATCCGCTCGCGCTCCGGTATCGAGACGCGGCACTGGGCGTCGCCCGAGGAGACCGTCGCGGCGATGTCGATCGAGGCGTCCGGCAAGGCCATCGCGGACGCCGGGATCGACGCCTCGCAGATCGGCGCCGTGGTCGTGTCGACCGTGTCGCACTTCAGCCAGACCCCGGCCATCGCCACCCTGATCGCGGACCAGCTGGGTACGGACAAGGCCGCGGCCTTCGACATCTCCGCGGGCTGTGCGGGCTTCGGCTACGGCCTGACCCTGGCCAAGGGCATGGTCGTCGAGGGTTCGGCGGAGTACGTCCTGGTCATCGGCGTGGAGCGGCTGTCCGACCTGACCGACCTGGAGGACCGGGCCACGGCCTTCCTGTTCGGCGACGGCGCGGGCGCGGTCGTGGTCGGCCCGTCCCAGGAGCCGGCGATCGGTCCGACCGTCTGGGGCTCGGAGGGCGACAAGTCCGAGACGATCAAGCAGACGGTCCCGTGGGACCGCTTCCGGAGCGGCGACGTCTCCGACCTGCCCCTCGACAGCGAGGGCAACGTCAAGTTTCCTGCGATCACGCAGGAGGGCCAGGCGGTGTTCCGCTGGGCCGTGTTCGAGATGGCGAAGGTCGCCCAGCAGGCGCTGGACGCGGCCGGGATCAGTTCGGACGACCTGGACGTCTTCATCCCGCACCAGGCCAACGTGCGGATCATCGACTCGATGGTGAAGACACTGAAGCTGCCGGAGCACGTCACGGTCGCCCGTGACATCCGCACCACCGGCAACACCTCGGCCGCCTCGATCCCGCTCGCGATGGAGCGGCTCCTGGCGACCGGTGAGGCGAAGAGCGGCGACACCGCGCTCGTCATCGGCTTCGGGGCGGGTCTCGTCTACGCCGCGACGGTCGTTACTCTCCCCTAGGCACTCCGTGCCGGATCATGCGGTCCGGGGCGGAGAACAAAGAGCCACACCCTCTGGAACATCTACGAAGGAGCGCCATCATGGCCGCCACTCAGGAAGAGATCGTCGCCGGTCTCGCCGAGATCGTGAACGAGATCGCCGGCATCCCGGTTGAGGACGTCCAGCTGGACAAGTCCTTCACCGACGACCTGGACGTCGACTCGCTGTCCATGGTCGAGGTCGTCGTCGCCGCCGAAGAGCGTTTCGACGTCAAGATCCCGGACGACGACGTCAAGAACCTCAAGACCGTCGGCGACGCGACCGACTACATCCTCAAGCACCAGAACTGATCGACCGATCGCTGCTTCTGGGCTGACTGCCCCGCCACCCGGCGGTGGCGCCGTACGAATCCGTATCCCGTTGGAGAAAGAATTCCCGTGAGCTCGACCAATCGCACCGTGGTCGTCACCGGTATCGGCGCAACCACACCGCTGGGTGGCGACGCAGCCTCTACCTGGGAGGGCCTGGTGGCCGGCAGGTCCGGCGCCAAGCCCCTGGAGCAGGAGTGGGCCGCCGATCAGGCGGTCCGCATCGCGGCCCCGGCCGCCGTGGACCCCTCCGAGGTCATTCCGCGGCCCCAGGCCCGCCGGCTGGACCGCTCGGCGCAGTTCGCGCTGATCGCGGCCCAGGAGGCGTGGAAGGACGCCGGCTTCACCGGCAAGGCCGGTGAGGACGGTTCCATCGACCCCGACCGGCTCGGTGCGGTCATCGCCTCCGGCATCGGTGGCGTGACGACCCTGCTGGGCCAGTACGACGTGCTCAAGGAGAAGGGCGTCCGCCGCGTCTCCCCGCACACCGTGCCGATGCTCATGCCGAACGGTCCCTCCGCCAACGTGGGTCTGGCCGTGGGCGCCCGGGCGGGCGTGCACACGCCGGTCTCCGCCTGCGCGTCGGGCGCCGAGGCCATCGGCTACGCCATCGAGATGATCCGTTCCGGCCGTGCCGACGTCGTCGTCGCGGGTGGCACGGAGGCGGCGATCCACCCGCTGCCCATCGCCGCGTTCGGCAACATGATGGCGATGTCCAAGAACAACGACGACCCGCAGGGCGCCTCGCGCCCCTTCGACACCGCCCGGGACGGCTTCGTCCTCGGCGAGGGTGCCGGCGTCCTGGTGCTGGAGTCGGCCGAGCACGCCGCCGAGCGCGGTGCCCGCGTCTACGCGGAGGCGGTCGGTCAGGGCATCTCCGCCGACAGCCACGACATCGTGCAGCCGGAGCCCGAGGGCCGCGGGATCTCCGCCGCCCTGCAGCACCTGCTGGACGGCACCGACCTGAACCCGGCGGAGATCGTGCACGTCAACGCGCACGCCACCTCGACGCCGGCCGGTGACATCGCCGAGCTGAAGGCGCTGCGCAAGGTCCTCGGCGACGACGTGGACCACATGGCGGTCTCCGGCACCAAGTCGATGACCGGTCACCTCCTCGGCGGCGCGGGCGGCGTGGAGTCCGTCGCGACCGTGCTCGCCCTGTACCACCGGGTGGCGCCGCCGACCATCAACGTCGAGAACCTCGACCCGGAGGCGGAGGCCAACGCCGACATCGTCCGCGGCGAGGCGCGCAAGCTGCCCGCCGAGGGCCGTATCGCCGCGCTGAACGACTCGTTCGGTTTCGGCGGGCACAACGTGGTGCTGGCGTTCCGGACGGTCTGAGCGACGTCCGTACGTGCCGGGAAGGGCCCCCACCGGACGGTGGGGGCCCTTCCCCGTGCGATCGCGTGCACCGGGCCGTCGGGCGCGGGGTCACACCACCTGGTGGAGCCAGCGCACCGGGGCACCCTCACCGGCGTACCGGAAGGGCTCCAGTTCGTCGTCCCAGGGCTTGCCGAGGAGCTTGGCGATCTCCTTCTCCAGGTCGGTCTCGCCGCCCTGGGAGCGGGCGAGGGCGGCGCGCAGCCGGTCCTCGGGGATCAGGATGTCGCCGTGGATGCCGGTGACGGCGTGGAAGATGCCGAGGTCGGGGGTGCAGCTGTAGCGCTCGCCCTCGGCCCCGGCGGACGGTTCCGCTGTGACCTCGAAGCGCAGCATCTGCCAGCCGCGCAGCGCGGAGGCGAGCTTGGATGCGGTGCCGGCCCGGCCCTGCCAGGAGAACTCCGAACGCCAGGTGCCCGGCGAGGCGGGCTGCCGGATCCAGTCCAGGCCGACGCGTGTGCCGAGCACCCCGGCGACGGCCCACTCGACGTGCGGGCAGAGCGCGCGCGGCGCGGAGTGCACGTACAGAACTCCACGGGTCGTCACCGGAACCTCCGGGCTGAGCGGGACATCTCGGAACGGGTGGAACGGCCGTGACCGGGCGGGCCGCATGAGGGCGAGGCTACCGTGCGACGGCGCAAGGAGTGTGACGTACCGTCGGTCCCGGTGCCGGGAAACTCCCGGCATTCACCCGGCAGGACGCCTGTGCGGATGTGAGCCGTCGCATGGCCGCCCCGGGAACCCCGGCGCGGTGTCAGGGGTTGAGGACGGTGGAGGCACGAGGCGAGGGACGGTGTCGGCATGGGGCAGGGGACGGACCGCGGGACGCGGGACCGACGGCGCCGTTCGCGTACCGTGCTCGCCGTTCTGACCGCCGCCGTCCTGGGCGTGGCCGGCTGTGACGCCGCCGGTGGCGACTCCCCCGGCGCGTCCGGCACCGGGGCCGGGAGGCCGTCCCCGAAGCCCTCCCCGGCCTGGGACACGAGCCCGGGGTCGGTCGCCGCGGTGGGCGACTCCATCACGCGCGGCTTCGACGCCTGCGCGATCCTGTCGGACTGCCCCGAGGTGTCGTGGGCGACCGGGAGCAGTGCCGAGGTCGACAGTCTGGCCGTACGGCTGCTGGGGAGGAAGGCGGCCGGGCACAGCTGGAACTACGCGGTCACCGGGGCCCGGATGGCGGATCTGACGGGGCAGGTGAGACGCGCGGCGGCACGGAAGCCGGAGCTGGTGACGGTGATGGCCGGGGCGAACGACGCCTGCCGGACCACGGCCGACGCGATGACGCCGGTGGCCGACTTCCGGGCCCAGTTCGAGGACGCCCTGCGGACGCTGCGCAGGGAACTGCCCGGGGCGCAGGTGTTCGTGGCGAGCATCCCGGACCTGAAGCGGCTGTGGTCCGAAGGACGCAACGACCCGCTGGGCAAGCAGGTGTGGAAGCTGGGCATCTGCCCGTCGATGCTGGCCGACGCGGACGCCGTGGACCCGGCGGCGACGCTGCGGCGCAACACGGTGCAGGACCGGGTGGAGGACTACAACGAGGTCCTGCGGGAGGTCTGCGCGAAGGACCGCAAGTGCCGTACCGACGGCGGCGCGGTGCACGCCTTCCGGTTCGGCACCGGGCAGCTGAGCCAGTGGGACTGGTTCCACCCGAGCGTGAACGGGCAGGCCCGGCTGGCGGAGATCGCCTACCGCGCCGTCACCGCGGAGAACCCCTGACGGGACCACGTTCCCGGGGTGTTCCCGGCGTGTTCCCGGGATGTTCCCGGCGTGTCCTAGAGTTCCGCACATGAACGAACTATTCGGCACACTTTCCGACGGCACCCCGGTCCACCGCTGGACCCTGGAGCGGGCCGGCGTGCGGGTGCGGGTCCTGTCGTACGGCGGGATCGTGCAGTCGGTGGAGGTCCCGGACCGGGACGGGCACACCGCGGACGTGGTGCTGGGGTTCGCGGACCTGGACGGCTACCTGACGCACCCGGAGCCCCACTTCGGCGCGCTCGTCGGGCGGTACGCCAACCGGATCGCGGGCGGCCGTTTCCCGCTGGACGGGCGGACGTACGCGCTGGCGCTCAACAACGGGCCGAACTCGCTGCACGGCGGCGAGCGCGGCTTCGACAAGCGCGTGTGGGACGCGGAGCCCGTCGCGCACGGCGTCCGCCTCGGCCGGGTCAGCCCGCACGGCGAGGAGGGCTTCCCGGGCCGCCTGGAGATCTCCGCGACGTACACGCTGGAGGAGTCCGGGGCGCTGCGGATCGCCTACGAGGCGGTCACCGACGCGCCGACCGTGCTGAACCCGACCAACCACAGCTACTTCACCCTGGGCGGCTCCGGTCACACGGGCGGCCACGAGCTGCGGATCGCCGCGTCCCGGATCACGCCGGTCGACGCGGACCTGATCCCGGCGGGCCCGCCCGCCGAGGTGGCGGGCACGCGCTTCGACTTCCGCGAGGCCCGCAAGGTCGGTGCGGGCTACGACCACAACTTCGTCCTCGACAAGGGCGTGACGGACACCGCCGTGCCGGTCGCCGAGCTGTACGACCCGGTGTCGGGGCGCGTGCTGACGGTGGCGACCACCGAACCCGGTCTCCAGCTGTACACCGCGGACCACCTGGGCGAGCCGTTCGCGCCCGGGGACGGCATCGCGCTGGAGACGCAGCACTTCCCCGACTCGCCGAACCGGCCGGACTTCCCGAGCACGGTGCTGCGGCCGGGTGAGGTGTTCCGTTCGGAGACGGTGTACGGCTTCTCGGCGCGGTAGCCCGGGGTGGTGGCCGGTGCCGGGTGGTGACGGACGACCGGTGGTGGTCCGCGTGAGCCCCGGTCCGGCCGTCAGGTCCCGGGCCGGGGCTGCCCCGCGGGGGACGCGAGGAACCGTCCCGGTTCGACGGTAATCGCCGCGGTGGTCCGAAGACCCGCGCGGGAGCCTTCGGCGGGCTGTTCGTACGAACCTTTCACAAACGCCGGTCGCGTCCGGCGGGGTCGGTCAGCGCTCCGCCGGACACCGGGTCCTCGCCGGAGGGCTCGGTGGCGCCCTCGCGGGTCTCCTCGCCCAGCAGCTCGCGGGCGAGGAGCGTGGCGCCCGCGACCGCGCCCGGCATCAGGAACACCGCGACGAACGGCACCAGGAAGGCCAGGCCCAGCGGCGTGCCGAAGCCCCAGACCAGCGTCTTGCGGGAGCGGAGCAGGGCGAGGCGGTCGCGCAGCTCGACCCCGCGGCGCTGGAGGGCGACGGCGGTCAGCTCCTCGGTGAGGAAGAAGCCGGTGACGAAGAAGCCGATCACCGGTACGACCGTCTGGCCGACGACCGGGACGAAGCCGAGCGCGAAGAGCAGCACGCCCCAGACGGCGGCGCGGACGAGGATCCGGAGGCTGTCGCGGCCGGAGATCCACAGCTCGCGCCAGAGCGGCAGGTCCGACTCGGGTGCGGTGCCGTCCGGGGAGACGTCCCGGTCGACCCGCTCGGAGAGGGCCTCGTAGAAGGGCTGCCCGACCAGCAGCGTGACCGCGGTGAAGGTGAGGACGGCCAGGAGCAGGGTGAGGGCGAACAGGACGGCGGTGAGGAAACCGCGGAAGAGGCCGAGCCAGGGGCTCGACCAGTCGTCGGCGAAGGGGGTCGCCCAGGCGACGGCGTCCTCGCCCCACAGCGCCAGCGCGACCAGCACCCCGACGTACAGGACGAGGGTGATCAGGCCCGGGACGAGCCCGAAGCCGTAGCTCTTGCCGTGTCGGGCCACCCAGCGCTGGCCCTTCAGGAGATGACCGAATCCCGCCCCAAGATCACGCATGGACGGAACTCTACCGGCCGGCGAAGGCCGCACCCCTGGCTCGGGGGTGCGGCCTCCGCCGTACGCGAGGGGCCCGGTCAGACGAGCGTCACGGTGATGTTGCCGCGGGTCGCCTTGGAGTACGGGCAGACCTGGTGGGCCTTCTCCACCAGGGACCGCGCGGTGGCGGCGTCCACGGCCGGGATGTCGGCGGAGATCTCGACGATGATGCCGAAGCCGTCGTCGTTCTTGCCGATGCCGACCTTCGCGGTGACGGTCGATCCGGAGACGTCGGCGCCCTCCTGGCGGGCGACGACGGCGAGCGCGCCCTGGAAGCAGGCGCTGTAGCCGGCGGCGAACAGCTGCTCGGGGTTGGTGCCGGCGCCGCTGCCGCCCATCTCCTTGGGCGGGTTCACGACCACGTCGAGCTTGCCGTCATCGGTGGCGACGCGCCCGTCGCGGCCGTTCTCGGCGGTGGCGACGGCGGTGTACAGGACCTCGGACTGCTGGATGGGCATGCGGGTGTCTTCCTCCTCGGTCCGCCGTGACTCGCGCCCACGATCACGACGGATTTCGGAATGACGCTACCGCATGCCGGAAACTCCGTGAAGGTCAGTCCTCCGGCCCCGCCTTTTCCGGCTCACAGCTTGACGATCATCTTGCCGGTGTTGTCGCCGCGCAGGACGCCGAGGAAGGCCTCGAGGTTGTTCTCGATGCCCTCGACGACCGTCTCGCGGTACTTCAGCCGGCCCTCGCGGACCCACGGGCCGACCTCCTGGACGAACTGCGGCTGGAGGTCGTAGTGGTCGCCGACGAGGAAGCCCTCGATGCGGCCGCGGGTCTGGATCAGGCGGGCCAGGTTCTTCGGACCCGGGGCAGGCTCGGTGTTGTTGTAGACCGAGATCATGCCGCAGATCGCGATGCGGCCGCCCTGGTTGAGGGAGCCGATGGCGGCCTCGAGGTGGTCGCCGCCCACGTTGTCGAAGTAGACGTCGATGCCGTCGGGGGCGGCGGCGCGCAGCTGCTCGCCCACCGGGCCCTTCTTGTAGTTGAAGGCGGCGTCGAAGCCGTACTCGTCGGTGAGCAGCTTGACCTTCTCGTCGGAGCCGGCCGAGCCGATGACGCGCGAGGCGCCCTTGAGCTTCGCGATCTGCCCGACCTGGCTGCCGACGGCGCCGGCGGCGCCGGAGACGAACACCGCGTCGCCCTCCTTGAAGGAGGCGGTGCGCAGCAGGCCGGCGTAGGCGGTCAGGCCGGTCATGCCGAGCACGCCCAGGTACGTCGACAGCGGCGCGGCCTGCGGGTCCACCTTGACGGCGTTCTTGGCGTCCACGGCGGCGTACTCGCGCCAGCCGAAGAAGTGCAGGACGTGGTCGCCGACGGCGATGTTCTCGGCGTTGGAGGCGACGACCTCGCCGACGGCGCCGCCCTGCATGACCTTGCCGAGCTCGAAGGGGGCGACGTAGGACTTGGCGGCGCTCATGCGGCCGCGCATGTACGGGTCGACGGACAGGTACAGGTTGCGCACCAGCACCTGCCCCTCACCCGGGGTGGGGACCTCCGCCTCGACGAGGGCGAAGTCCTCCGGCTTGGGCCAGCCGACCGGGCGGCTGAGCAGGTGCCATTCGCGGTTGACGGCGGGGAGAGCGGGGGAGTCGGCCATGGGGGGTGCCTTCCTGGTACATGCGGGGAATGTTTCAGGTCCTGAAACAACCATGCGACTGAACATTTCAGGTTGTCAAACGACTGGGTACCCTGGATTCCATGCCCACACCACGCGACACCCCCCGTCGGCCCGACGCGCTCACCCTGGAAGTCGTCGAGCTGATCGGCGAGGTCGTGGCCCGTTTCCACGCGGACTACGAGGAGGCCGCGGCGGAGCGGGCCCTCACGGGGGCGCAGGCCAAGCTGCTCAGCCTGCTCACGCTGGAGCCGCTGCCGATGCGGAAGCTGGCGCAGAAGCTGAAGTGCGAGCCGTCGAACGTCACCGGGATCGTGGACCGGCTGGAGGCGCGGGGGCTGGTCGAGCGGCGTCCGGACCCGGCCGACCGGCGGGTGAAGGTGGCGGCGGCGACGGAGGAGGGGCGGCGGGTGGCGCGGGGGCTGCGGGAGTCGCTGCGGTTCGCGCGGGAGCCGCTGGCGGGGCTGCCGGAGGCGGAGCGGGTCGCTCTGCGGGATGCGTTGCGGAGGATGCTGGGGGAGTGAGCGCGGGGCGGGGTGAGCGACGTCGCGGCGGTGCGGTGAGCGCGGGTTCGCCGGTGGTCCGGCGCCGCCGGCCGGGGGTGGGGCGCGCGGCCCGGAGCTGACGGGGCGCCCCCAGCCGAGCCCCCTGGCGCCCACCCGCGCCGCCCCGACAGCCTGCGGCTACGGCGGCGCAGGCGCCCGCGGCCGGGGCGGCGCAGGCGCCCGCGGCCGGGGGTGGCGTGGGGGCCGTGGCCGGGGGTGGCGTGGGGGCCGTGGCCGGGGGTGGCGTGGGGGCCGTGGCCGGGGGTGGCGCGGGTCAGGTGCACCACCACAGGAAGCGGTCGCAGGTTTTCGTGGGGGCCGGGGCCGGTGAGGTCGCCGGGGCGGAGGGTGCGGTCGCGGGCGGGTCGTCCGGAGGCGGGGGCGGCTGGTCCGGGGCCGGGGTCGTCTCCGGTGCGAGCGGGGCCGACGGGGCCCCGGTTCCGGTCGCCGGGTCCTGCTCCTCCGCGTCCGGGGACCGCGACGCCGACGCGGACGCCGACGGCGCGGCCGAGGCGGAGGCCGAGGAAGAGACGGAGGCCGAGGCCGATGCGGAGACGCCGGGGGACGAAGCGGCCCCGGACGGCGCCGGTCCCGACGCGTCGCCGACCGGGATCGCCGACGCCTCCCCCACCTCGCGCGTCGACGTGCCGTCCGCCGTCTCGTCGCCGGCACTCGTCGGCGTCGCCGGGGAGTGCGGGGCGTCCGTGCCGAGTTCGGCCAGGCTCAGGCCGCCGGCCGCCAGGACGAAGCCCGCGGCGACGAGCAGGGTCCGGCGGCGGCGCCTGCGGTGCGTGGCGGCCTTGCGGTCACGGCGGCTGGACCGGGCGCCGGGTGTGGCGTCGCCCGCGCCGTCGTCGGGGTCCTCGTCGAGTCTCTCCCCCGGGTCCTCCGGGAGGCTGCCGCCGGCCGCCGCCGCCCGGGCCCCGAATCGGGGCTCGACCCCCTCACCCCCCGCCAGGGAATCGCCCGACGCGCGGAGTTCGTGGGCGGGAGTGCCGCACCCCGGGCAGGCGAGGGCGCCGTTCAGGTGCCGTCGGCACGGGTGACAGTAGTCCATGACGCGGGCAGGTTAAGTTCCGCGACGGCCGCGTTCCTAGTGATCTTGGTGAAGGTTGTGTGCGGAAGCCTCCGGGCCGCCGCGCCCCCGCACCGCCGAAGCTGCCGAAACCGTTATGTGTCCGACCCATTGACACCCCCGCCGCCCCCTCCTTACTGTCACGCCAGCATTTCGAACGAGTGCCGAAATATCGAACAGAGCGAAGGGCAACCGCCGTGCGCATCACCGGAATCAGCACACACGTGGTCGGGACGCCGTGGCGCAACCTGACGTACGTTCAGGTGCACACCGACGAGGGCATCACCGGAGTCGGTGAGACCCGGATGCTGGGCCACACCGACGCGCTCCTCGGCTACCTGAAGGAGGCCGAGGTCAACCACATTCTCGGCTCCGACCCGTTCGCTGTCGAGGACCTGACCCGCCGCATGAAGTACGGCGACTACGGCCGCGCCGGCGAGATCGTGATGTCCGGTATCGCCGTCGTCGAGATGGCCTGCTGGGACATCAAGGGCAAGGCCCTCGGCGTCCCGGTCTGGCAGCTGCTGGGCGGCAAGGTCACCGACAAGGTCAAGGCGTACGCCAACGGCTGGTACACCACCGAGCGCACCCCGGAGGCGTACCACAAGGCCGCGCAGGGCGTGATGGAGCGCGGGTACCGGGCGCTGAAGATCGACCCCTTCGGCACCGGGCACTTCGAGCTCGACCACGAGCAGACCCTGTACGCCGTGTCGCTGATCGAGGCCGTGCGCGACGCCATCGGCCCCGAGGCCGAGCTGATGCTGGAGATGCACGGCCGCTTCTCCCCCGCCACCGCCGTACGCCTCGCCAAGGAGATGGCGCCCTTCAAGCCGGCCTGGCTGGAGGAGCCGGTGCCGCCGGAGAACCTGCGCGCGCTGAAGAAGGTCGCCGAGAAGGTGGACATCCCCGTCGCCACGGGTGAGCGCATCCACGACCGGATCGAGTTCCGCGAGCTGTTCGAGGACCAGTCCGTCGACATCATCCAGCCCGACGTCGGCCACATCGGCGGCATCTGGGAGACCCGCAAGCTCGCCGCGACCGCCGAGACGCACTACATGCTCGTCGCCCCGCACAACGTGGGCGGTTCCGTGCTCACCGCCGCCAGCCTCCAGGTCGGCTTCACCTCGCCGAACTTCAAGATCCTGGAGCACTTCAACGACTTCGCGGACGCGGAGATCAAGAAGGTGGTGAAGGGCGCGCCGCAGGTGAACCCGGAGGACGGCTGCTTCCACCTGTCGGACGCCCCCGGGCTCGGCGTGGAGCTGGACACCGACGCGGCGGCCGAGTTCCCGCAGCAGCAGGCCCGGTTCGACCTGTGGGCCGAGGGCTGGGAGCAGCGCAACCCGAAGGGGACCAAGGCATGAGCAGCGCGGTCGTCGTCGAGGCGCCCGGCGAGCACCGGCTGGTGGCGCACGAGCCGCGCGAGCCCGGTGCCGGCGAGGCGCTGGTGCGGGTGCACGCCGCCGGGATCTGCGGCAGCGACCGCGAGGTCTACCAGGGCAACCGGCCCGAGGGGTACGTGCGTTACCCGCTGACCCCCGGCCACGAGTGGTCGGGGACCGTCGAGGCGGTCGGCGCCGGGGTTCCCGGGTCCCTCGTGGGCCGCAAGGTCGTCGGCGAGGGCTTCCGCAACTGCCAGGTGTGCGACCGCTGTCACGCGGGCGAGACCACCCTGTGCGGTGCCGGGTACGAGGAGACCGGGTTCACCCAGCCGGGCGCCATGGCGCCCACGCTGACCCTGCCCGCCCGTCTCCTGCACGTCCTGCCCGACGACGCCGACCTCACGGCCGCCGCCCTGCTGGAGCCGGCCGCCTGCATCGCCGCCGCCGCGCTCAAGGCGAACGCCCGTCCCGGCGAGCGGGTCGCCGTCGTCGGCACCGGCACGCTCGGCATGTTCGCCGTGCAGTTCCTGCGCGCCGCCTCCCCGGCCGAGCTGCTGGTGGTCGGCTCGCGCGCGGACCGGGAGGCGCTGTCGCGGCAGTACGGGGCGACCGACTTCCGCACCAAGGACCAGCCGCTGCCGGACGACTTCGACGTCGTGATCGAGACCGCCGGGTCCGCGGACGCGGCCCGCACCTCCGCCGCGCTGCTGCGCAGGGGCGGACGCCTGGTCCTGACCGGCATCCCGGCGCCGGGCGCCGACGGGCTGGATCCGACCGACCTGGTGGTGCGCCAGCTGGAGGTGCACACCGTCTTCGGCGCGCCCCCGGACGCCTGGGCGCACGCCGTGCGGGTCTTCGCCGCCGGTCTGCTCGACCCGCTGCCGCTGGTGACGCACGAACTGCCGCTCGACGAGTTCGCGCAGGCCATCGAGCTGGTGGGCAGCGGCGACCCGAAGGTCGGCAAGGTGCTGCTGCATCCCTGAAGCCGTACGCCGGTACGGGAGCGACCTGACGGCTTCCGTACCGGCGTACATCCAACCGAACCGAGCTTTTCATCCCCTTCGCCGCGAACCTTGTCCGGTATACCGAACCGGCGCATCGGGGCGGCCCATCGAACACGAAGGACAGCCCGTGACCGACTCTTCCGCCCAGGCAGCCGTCCGCCGGCCCGGCGAGCAGGCGCTCACCGACCTCGGCCTCGCCGCGCCCGCCCTGGACCCCGCCGACGCCTCGCCGCACTCCTTCCCGGGCGGTGGCCGCTGGCGCACCGAGATCCCCTCCTGCGAGGGGCCGGAGGCGCTGGCCGTGGTGCTCAAGGAGTCCTCGCGGCTCGACGTGCCGATCCACCGGATCAGCCAGGGCAGCGGCGTGTGGATGCTGACCGACGCCGAGATCACCGAGATGGTCGAGTCCACCGCCGAACGTGACATCGAGCTCTGCCTGTTCACCGGCCCGCGCGGCACCTGGGACATCGGCGGCTCCACCCGGACCGACTCCGGCGGCGCGGGACTGAGGGCCCGCGGCCACGACGCGGTCGCCGGGTGCGTCGAGGACGCCGTGCGGGCGACGGAGCTGGGCGTCAAGTGCCTGCTCGTCGCCGACGAGGGCGTGCTGTGGACGCTGCACCGGGCGCGGGCGGCCGGCATCGTCCCGGCCGACACCACGCTCAAGCTCTCCGCGCTCGTGGGCCCCGTCAACCCGGCCTCGTACGCGGTGTACGAGCAGCTGGGCGCCGACTCGATCAACGTGCCCAGCGACCTGACGCTGGATCACCTGACCGAGATCCGGCGGGTGTCGGCCGCGCCGATGGACATGTACATCGAGGCACCGGACGACCTGGGCGGCTATGTCCGCATGTACGAGGTGGCCGAGCTGATCCGGCGCGGCGCCCCGCTGTACCTGAAGTTCGGCCTCTCCAAGTCGCCGGGGATCTACCCGTACGGGCACCACCTGCGGGAACTGACGCTGGCGACCGCCAAGGAGCGGGTGCGGCGCGGCCGACTGGCCCTGGATCTCCTCGAACGGCACGGCGCCGGCGGGGACATGGCGCCGCTGGGCTCGCGGCTGCCGGGCACGCTCAACCGGTTCGAGATTCCGTCATAACGTTACGGAAATACTCTTCACAAAAGAAGACAGGTCCGCGCACAATCCCACACACCTGCTCTCGGTCGACCTCCTCTCAGCGTTTCCAGCGTGTCGGCACCACCAGACCGAGCCCTGCACCCACATCAAGGATGATGACCATGCGCAACCGCAGAGCCGCACTCGCCGCCATCGCCTCGGCCGCCACCCTCGCCCTCACCCTGACCGCCTGCGGCCAGAACAGCGAGGGTGGCAGCGAGGACAAGAAGGGCGGCGCCGAAGGCGCCACCGTCGGCATCGCGATGCCGACCAAGTCCTCCGAGCGCTGGATCTCCGACGGCGCCAACGTCGAGAAGGAGCTGAAGGCCAAGGGCTACAAGACCAAGCTCGTCTACGGCGAGGACGACCCCGACCAGCAGGTCTCCCAGATCGAGAACATGATCACGCAGGGCGTGGACGCCCTGGTCATCGCCGCGATCGACAACAAGTCCCTGAACAACGTGCTCCAGCAGGCCAAGGACGCCGACATCCCGGTGATCTCCTACGACCGGCTGATCCTGGGCACCGAGAACGTCGACTACTACGCCTCGTTCGACAACGAGAAGGTCGGTGAGCTGCAGGGCGGCTACATCGCCGAGAAGCTCGGTCTCAAGGACGGCTCCAAGAAGGGCCCGTTCAACATCGAGCTGTTCGCCGGCTCCAACGACGACAACAACACCAAGTACTTCTTCCAGGGCGCGATGAACGTCCTGAAGCCGTACATGGACAAGGGCCAGCTCGTCGTCCGGTCCAAGCAGACCGCCCTCAACCAGGTCACCACCCTGCGCTGGGACGGCGGCACCGCGCAGAAGCGCATGGACGACCTGCTCACCTCCAGCTACCGCAGCGCCCGGGTCGACGCGGTGCTCTCGCCGTACGACGGCATCTCCATCGGCATCCTGTCCGCCCTGAAGTCGGACGGCTACGGCTCCGCGAGCAAGCCCATGCCGGTCGTCACGGGCCAGGACGCCGAGGTCGCCTCGGTGAAGTCGATCATCGCGGGCGAGCAGACGCAGACCGTCTTCAAGGACCTCCGCCAGCTCGCCAAGGTCGCCTCGAACATGGTCGAAGCCTCCCTCAACGACAAGAAGCCCGAGGTCAACGACACCAAGTCGTACGACAACGGCGCCAAGGTCGTCCCGGCCTACCTGCTGCAGCCGGTCAGCGTCGACAAGACCAACTACGAGAAGGTCCTCATCGGCGGCGGCACCTACTCCGCGAACGACCTCAAGTAACCGGGCCCCACAAGGATTGGAAGGCACGACCATGGCGGGACCCGTCCTGGAAATGCGCTCGATCGTCAAGACCTTCCCCGGTGTCAAAGCGCTGTCGGACGTCACGCTGACCGTTCACCAGGGCGAGGTCCACGCCATCTGCGGCGAGAACGGCGCCGGGAAGTCGACCTTGATGAAGGTGCTCTCCGGCGTCCATCCGCACGGCAGTTACGAAGGGGAGATCCTCTTCGAGGGGGAGACCTGCCGGTTCAAGGACATCCGGGCGAGCGAACAGCACGGCATCGTGATCATCCACCAGGAGCTGGCGCTGGTGCCGTACCTCTCCATCGCGGAGAACATCTTCCTCGGCAACGAGCACGCCAAGCGCGGGCTGATCAACTGGAACGACACGCTCAGGCACGCCACCGAACTGCTGCGCCGGGTCGGACTCGACGAGCACCCGGAGACCCGGGTCGCCGACATCGGCGTGGGCAAGCAGCAGCTGGTGGAGATCGCCAAGGCGCTGTCGAAGAAGGTGAAGCTGCTCATCCTCGACGAGCCGACGGCGGCGCTCAACGACGAGGACAGCGGTAAACTCCTCGACCTGCTCCTTCAGTTGAAGGAACAGGGGATGACCTCGATCATCATCTCCCACAAGCTCAACGAGATCCGCCGGGTCGCCGACTCGGTCACGATCATCCGCGACGGGCGCTCCATCGAGACGCTCGACGTGAGTTCGGCGGAGACCACCGAGGACCGGATCATCTCCGGGATGGTCGGCCGCGACCTGGAGAACCGCTTCCCGGAGCGGTCCCCGCACCAGCCGGAGGCGGGCACCGCACCCGCCCTGGAGATCCGCAACTGGACCGTGCACCACCCCCTCGACCAGCAGCGCAAGGTCGTCGACGACGTGTCGATCCAGGTCCGGCGCGGCGAGATCGTCGGCATCGCCGGTCTCATGGGCGCCGGCCGCACGGAACTGGCGATGAGCGTGTTCGGCCGCACCTACGGCCGGTACGCGGGCGGCACCGTCCTGCGCGACGGCGTCGAGGTCCGCACCAAGACCGTCCCGGAGGCGGTCAAGCACGGCATCGCGTACGTCACCGAGGACCGCAAGCACTACGGCCTCAACCTCATCGACACCATCAACCGGAACATCTCGCTGACCGCGCTGAGCAAGGTCTCCAAGCGGGGTGTCGTCGACGAGCACGGGGAACGGCAGGTCGCCGAGGACTTCCGCAAGTCCATGAACATCAAGGCGCCGACCGTCTTCGAGCCGGTGGGCAAGCTGTCCGGCGGCAACCAGCAGAAGGTCGTCCTCAGCAAGTGGATCTTCGCGGGCCCCGAGGTGCTGATCCTGGACGAGCCCACCCGCGGCATCGACGTGGGCGCCAAGTACGAGATCTACACGGTCATCGACCAGTTGGCCGCCCAGGGCAAGGCGGTCGTCTTCATCTCCTCCGAACTGCCGGAGCTGCTCGGCATGTGCGACCGCATCTACACGATGGCCGCGGGACGGCTGACGGGTGAGTTCTCGCGGGCCGAGGCGTCGCAGGAAGCGCTGATGCGTCAGATGACGAAGGACAAAGAGGTAACCCGATGAGCACGGACGTGACCGCCAAGACCCCGGCCCCCGCACCACCGGGCAAAGGCGCTTCGGCCGATGGGGGCGGCCTGCTGCAGCTGATGCTCGACGGCATGCGCCGCAACATGCGGCAGTACGGCATGCTGATCGCCCTCGGCCTGATCGTGGCGCTGTTCGCCGTCTGGTCCGACGGCGACCTGCTGCTGCCGCGCAACGTCTCCAACCTGGTGCTGCAGAACAGCTACATCCTGATCCTCGCGATCGGCATGATGCTCGTCATCATCGCGGGCCACATCGACCTGTCGGTCGGCTCACTGACGGCGTTCATCGGCGCGATGGCCGCCGTGCTGATGGTCGAGCACGACATGTCCTGGCCGCTCGCGGTGGTGCTGTGCCTGGCCATCGGCGCGGTCGCGGGCGCCCTGCAGGGGTTCTTCATCGCCTATCTCGGCATCCCGTCGTTCATCGTGACCCTCGCGGGCATGCTGCTCTTCCGCGGTCTGACGGAGATCTTCCTGAAGGGCCAGACGCTCGGCCCGTTTCCGAAGGACCTGCAGGAGATAGCCAACGGCTTCCTGCCCGAGGTCGGCCCGAACACCAACTACCACAATCTCACCCTGCTGCTCGGCTTCGCGCTGATCGCCTTCGTGGTCTTCCAGGAGGTCCGGGACCGCAAGCGCCAGCAGGAGTTCTCCCTGGACGTCCTGCCGGCCAAGCTGTTCCTGCTCAAGCTGGTCGCGCTGGTCTCCGCCGTCCTCGTGGTCACGCTGCTGCTGGCCAGCTACAAGGGCGCCCCGATCGTGCTGCTCATCCTGGGCGTGCTGGTCGTCGGCTTCGGCTACCTGATGCGCAACGCGATCATCGGCCGCCATATCTACGCCATCGGCGGCAACCTGCCCGCGGCCAAGCTGTCGGGCGTGAAGGACAAGAAGGTCACCTTCCTGGTCTTCCTGAACATGGGCGTGCTCGCGGCCCTGGCGGGGCTCGTCTTCGCCTCCCGCTTCAACGCGGCCTCGCCCAAGGCCGGTCTCAACTTCGAACTGGAGGCCATCGCGGCCTCGTTCATCGGCGGCGCGTCGATGAGCGGCGGCGTCGGCACGGTCCTCGGCGCGATCATCGGTGGTCTGGTCCTGGGCGTGCTGAACAACGGCATGAACCTCGTCGGCATCGGCACCGACTGGCAGCAGGTCATCAAGGGCCTGGTCCTGCTGGCGGCGGTCGGCTTCGACGTGTGGAACAAGCGCAAGGTCGGTTCGTAACGGACCGGGCCCCGCCGGGTGGCGGGGCCCGATGTCCTGAGCGGACTCGGCTTCCCGAAGTACAGGAGCCGCAGTGACTCCGCCCGCCTCCGAAGGAGGCCGGCTTCCAGCTCGAAGACTGCGGTCCAGCCCGAACCGGCCCCATCGGGGCAACAGAAAGAAACCGCACGACTACCGAACGCGTACACCGAGAGCGGATTCTCTCCCTCGCCAAGGAGCGACCCATGGATATGAGCAGACGCACGGTCATCGCATCCGCCACCGCGGCGGGCATCGCCGCCACCACGCTCGGCGGCACGGCACACGCCACAGGAGGCAGGAAGCCGGTGAAGGAGCTCTTCGGCAGGCTCGCCGACGGCACGAAGGTGTACCGCTGGTCGCTGGAGAACGGCGGCACGCGGATGAAGGTGCTGTCGTACGGCGGCATCGTGCAGTCCCTGGAGATCCCCGACCGCCGGGGCCGCTACGCGAACGTCTCCCTGGGCTTCGACAACCTCGACGACTACGTGACCCGCAGCCCGCACTTCGGCGCCCTGATCGGGCGGTTCGGCAACCGCATCGCCAAGGGCCGCTTCACCCTGGACGGCAAGCAGTACCAGCTCAACGTCAACGACGGCGAGAACTCCCTGCACGGCGGCGCCCTGGGCTTCGACTACCGCGTGTGGGACGTCGAGCCGTTCACCAGGGGCACCGACGTCGGCCTGGTCCTGCACTACACCAGCGTCGACGGCGAGATGGGCTACCCGGGCACGCTCAAGGCGACGGTGACGTACACCCTCACCCGGCGCGGCGAGTGGCGCATCGACTACGAGGCCACCACCGACAAGGCCACCGTCGTCAACCTCACCAGCCACGTCTACTGGAACCTGGCCGGCGAGGGCAGCGGCACGATCGAGGACCACGAGCTGTCGATCGCCGCCTCCCGGTTCACGCCCACCGACGCCGGGCTGATCCCCACCGGCGAGCTGGCGAAGGTCGCGGGCACCCCGTTCGACTTCCGCCGCGCCAAGCCGATCGGCCGGGACATCCGCGACGGCCACCCCCAGCTGGTCACCGCCAAGGGCTTCGACCACAACTGGGTGCTGGACAAGGGCATCACCGCCCGCCCCGAGCACATCGCCACCCTGCGCGACGGCGCCTCCGGCCGCACCCTGCGCATCGCCACCGACCAGCCGGGGCTGCAGTTCTACTCCGGCAACTTCCTCGACGGCACGCTGACCGGCCCCGGCGGCTCCGTCTACCGGCAGGGCGACGCGCTGTGCCTGGAGACCCAGCACTTCCCGGACTCGCCGAACAAGCCGTCGTTCCCGTCGACCGTGCTGCGGCCCGGGCAGACGTACCGGACGACGACGGTGCACTCGTTCGACGCGTGAGCCGTGACACCGTGAAGGCCGCGCCTCCTGTGAAGAAGGCACGCTTTCTTCACAGGGGTTGAACGGCCTCCCGCCGGTCTCCGCCGGAAAGGGCGGCCCGCGCTCCCCCGGCGCGGGCCGCCCTTTCCTACGGGTTCTCCCACGCCGCCGGCTCCGCCGCCAGCTCCCGTACCGGCTCGGGCAGCGCGTCCGCCGCCAGGTCCGCGATGGTCACGCCCTCCAGGATCCGGCGGACGTTGGCGCGCAGCGCCACCCACAGGGGCAGCAACGGCCCCGCCGTGCCCGTGTACACGAGGCCCGTCGGCCGCTCGCCGCGCACCGAGACGATCGGGCCGTCCACCGCCCGGATCACGTCCGCGACCGTGACCGCGGACGCCTCGCGCGCCAGCCGGTACCCGCCGCCCCCGCCGCGCCGGCTCTCCACGATGCCGCCGCGGCGCAGGTCGCCGAGGATGCCCTCCAGGAACTTGTGCGGGATGTCCTGGGCGCCGGCGACCTCCTCCGCCTTCACGGGGCTCTCGCCCTGCCGGACGGCGAGTTCCAGGACCGCCCGTACCGCGTAGTCCGCCCGTGCCGAGATCCTCATACGCCCATTGTGGGGGGCGTTGTGGACAATGGGCCCGGCACAGGTGTCCCGGCCGACGCGCCGGCACCAGCGGTACAGGCAACAGGAGAGGCTCCCTTGGAGCTCAGCAGACGAGTTTTCAGCGCCCTCGCGGGCACCACCGTCCTCGGTCTCGCCCTCGGCGGCAGCGTGAGCGGCGGAGCGGTGGAGGCCGCCGGGGCGCCCGGCCCCGTACCGACCGGTCCGCCGCCCGCGCCGCCCCGCGCCGACGGGGTGCGCCACCGGATCGCCTTCGACCGGTACTCCCTGCTGGTCGACGGCCGGCGCCTCGCGCTGTGGGCCGGCGGGCTGGACCCCTTCCGGCTGCCGAGCCCGTCCCTGTGGCGGGACGTGCTCCAGAAGATGCGGGCGTACGGCTTCAACGCGGTCGACGTGCGCCTCGCCTGGAACCAGCACTCCCCCGCCCCGGGCCGCTACGACTTCACCGGCGTCCGGGACCTGGACCTGTTCCTGCGCACGGCCGCCGAGACCGGTCTGTACGTCGTCCTGCGACCGGGCCCGTCCGTCGGCGCGGACGTCGACGCCGGCTGTCTGCCGGGCTGGCTGACGGTGACCGGGGGCGCGGCCCGGCCCACCGACCCGGCGTTCGTGCGGCACGCCGACGAGTGGCTGACCCGCGTCAACGCCATCGCCGCCCGGCACCAGTACACACGCGGCACCGGCACCCTCCTGCTCTACCGGGTCGACGCCCCGCGGCCGGGCACGCCGGACCGCCTGCGCCGGAAGATACGCGCGGACGGCATCGAGATACCCCTCCTCGACGACATCCCGCTCGCCCGGGGGGAGGCGCACCGGACCGCGGACGCGGCCGAGGCGCGGCGGGTCCATCTCACCCACCTCGCGCGCGGCGTCACGCTGCACGACACGGGCACGGCGTTCGGCGGCACCTCGTGGGGCCGGCCGGCCGCGCCGTCGGCGCCCGCGCCCACGTACGACCCCACGGCGGCGATCGACGAGGCCCGCAGGCCCACCGCCAAGCTCGCCCCGCTCCACCAGATCGGGCACCTCCTGCGCCACGTCCCCGACGTGGTACGGCTGGAGGCGGCGCCCGCGGTCCCGGCCGGCGACGCCCGGCTCCAGGTGCGGCACCTGGCCAACCCGGACACCGGCGCCCACGTGTACGTCCTGCGCAACGACTCCGCCCGGGAGGTGACGTCCACGCTGCCGCTGGACGGGACGGACGTGCCGGTCACCGTGCCCGCGCGGGACGCCAGGCTGCTCGCCGCCGGGCTCGACCTGGGCGGGGGACGGAAGCTGGCCTACGCCACCGTGCAGCCCATGCTGACCATGAGCGTCGGGCGGCTGGACATCGCCGCCTTCGTGGGCCGGGCCGGCGAGATGGCGCACCTCGTGCTGGACTGCCCCGAGGATCCGTGGCCCGCCCGGCTGGACGCGGCGGCCGCCTGGGCGTACGACAAGGACCAGCTGCACGTGACGGCGCCGCTCGGGGCGGCGGGCCTGATCCGGGTGCGGGTGCGCGGCGCCGGATCCGACCGCACGCTGCTGCTGCTCTTCGCCGACGACGCCGCCTCCCTGCGGCTGTGGCCGTACGAGACCCCGTCGGGCAAGGGGCTCGTGTACGGCCCGGCGCTGCTGCGCGGCGCCGCCCTGGACGGCGACACGGTGCGGCTGACCGGTGACACGGTCGACGCGTGCGAGCTGGAGGTGTGGGCGCCGCGCGGCATCACCGGCGTCACCTGGAACGGCCGCCCGGTCGCCACGACGGCCGGCCGGGCGCAGAGCCTGCGGTCGGTGCGGCCGCTGCCCGGTGCGCCGGAGCCGGTGCTGCCCGCGCTCGACGGCTGGCGGCGCCGGGACGAGAACCCGGAGGCCGACCCCGGTTACGACGACTCGGGCTGGACGGTCGCCGACCGCAGGACCTCGTACAGCACGACGCCCGTGCCCGCCGAGCAGCCCGTGCTCTTCGCCGACGACTACGGCTTCCACTACGGCGACGTCTGGTACCGGGGCCGGCTCACCGGCGCCGCCGGTCTGGAGTCCGTCTCCCTCACGTACGCCACGGGCGCGCGGGGGATGCTCATGGCCTGGCTGGACGGGGAGCCGCTGGGCACCCACCACATGGAGCGGGAGGCGGAGAAGGGCACCTGGACCGCCACGGCCGGCTTCCGGCTGCCGAAGAGGCTGCGCCGGCGGCTGCGCGAGGGGGCGCGCGAGGGGCGGCCGGACTCCCCCGTCCTGTCCGTCCTGGTCCGGCGCACGCAGCACGGGCAGGACGACCCCCGGGCGGCCCGGGGGCTCACGTCGGTCGCCTTCCGAGGCGTCTCGCCCACCGTGCGCTGGCGGGTGCGGGGCGCGGCGGCCCCCGACCCCGTGCGCGGGCCGCTCAACAACGGCGGGCTGTACGGGGAGCGGAAGGGCTGGCACCTGCCCGGGTACGACGACGGCGGCTGGGAGCCCGCGTCGTTCCCGCGCGCGGACCGGCGCCAGGGCGTCACGTGGTACCGGACGACGTTCCGGCTGGACGTCCCGCCGGACGTGGACGCCTCGGTCGGGCTCGCCCTCGACGACGACCCGGACCGCGACTACCGCGTCCAGGTCTTCCTGAACGGCTGGAACATGGGCGAGTACGTCAACGGCGCGGCGGGCGCGGGGCACCCGCTGGTCCTGCCGAACGGCGTCCTGCGCACGCGTGCCGCCGTCAACACCCTCGCGCTGGCGGTGCTGGCCGGCGGCGGCACCCCGGCGGGGCCGGGGTCGGTGCGGCTCGCCCTGCTGGGGAGCGCGGCCGGAGGGGTGCCGGTGGAACCGGTCGCCTCCCCCGGCCGCCGGGAGTCCTGACGCGGGCTCAGCCCAGCCGGATCACGTTCCAGGACAGCGGCTCCAGGACGGCGGACAGCCTGCCGTCCTCCAGGGCCGTGCCCTCGACCGGGTGCGGGACGACCCGCTCGGGCTCGGCGAGCGTGTTGCGGGCGTCGGGGTCGGCGTCCGCGAGGGCGCTGTGCTCCACGACCTCGGTCAGGTCGAGGCCGGCGAGCGCGACGTCGAGCGGCAGCGACTCGGTGCGGGAGCGGTTGACGGCGAAGACGGTGACCGTGCCGTCCTCGGCGCGCACGGCGGTGGCGTGCAGCAGGTCGGCCTCGCCGTACTTCTTCGTCTCGTACGTCGGGGAGTCCACGCGGACGTCGAGGACCTCGCCGCGGCCGTACTTCGATGCCTGGGCGAAGGGGAAGAAGGTCGTCTGGCGCCAGGCGGGGCCGCCCGGCTCGGTCATGATCGGGGCGATGACGTTGACGAGCTGGGCGAGGCAGGCGACGGTGACGCGGTCGGCGTGGCGCAGCAGGGCGATGAGGAGCGAGCCGAAGACGACGGCGTCGGTGACGCTGTAGTTGTCCTCGAGCAGGCGGGGGGCCTCGGGCCAGTCCAGGGCGCTGACCTCGGCCTCGGTCCGGGACAGGTACCAGACGTTCCACTCGTCGAAGGAGAGGTTGATCCTCTTCTTGGACTTGAGCCGGGCGCCGATGTGGTCGCAGGTGGCGACGACGTTCTCGATGAAGGACTCCATGTCCACGGCGGAGGCCAGGAAGGAGTCGACGTCGCCGTCGAGCGGCTCGTAGTAGGCGTGCAGGGAGATGTAGTCGACGAGGTCGTACGTCTCCTCGAGGACCGTCGCCTCCCACTCGGCGAAGGTGTCCATGGCCTGGCTGGAGGAGCCGCAGGCGACGAGTTCGACGCCCGGGTCGATCTGGCGCATGGCGCGGGCCGTCTCGGCGGCGAGGCGGCCGTACTCCTCGGCGGTCTTGTGGCCGGTCTGCCAGGGGCCGTCCATCTCGTTGCCGAGGCACCACAGTTTGATGCCGAAGGGGTCCTTGTCGCCGTGCTCGGCGCGCAGGTCCGACAGTGCCGTGCCGGAGGGGTGGTTGGCGTACTCCTGGAGTTCCAGGGCCTCGGCGACGCCGCGGGTGCCGAGGTTGACGGCCATCATCGGTTCGGCCTGGGGGCCGACCTTCTTGAGGAAGGAGATGTACTCGGACAGGCCGAAACGGTTGGTCTCCGTGGAGCGCCAGGCCAGGTCCAGGCGGCGGGGGCGGTCCTCCACCGGGCCGACGGAGTCCTCCCACTTGTAGCCGGAGACGAAGTTGCCGCCGGGGTAG
This sequence comes from Streptomyces sp. NPDC093586, assembly GCF_044764905.1. NCBI lineage: Bacteria > Bacillati > Actinomycetota > Actinomycetes > Kitasatosporales > Streptomycetaceae > Streptomyces > Streptomyces sp. NPDC093586. Next base: position 231,647 of record NZ_JBIWJA010000005.1, read on the forward strand.
CGGATGGCGGTCACGCCGAGTTCCCGGACCAGTTCCAGCACGTCCTGGCGGATGCCGTCCGCGTCGGCGGTGGGGTGGCCGGGCTCGTAGATGCCGGTGTAGACGCAGCGGCCGAGGTGTTCCACGAAGGAGCCGAAGAGGCGGGGGTTGACTTCGCCGACGGTGAAGGCGGGGTCGAGGGTGAAGCGGGCGGTGCGCATTGCGTCCTTTCGGGGGTTTCTGTTGCTCCGGGGGGTGAGCGGGTCCGGTCGCGGCCTCAGCGGACGACCGGCCAGCCGTCCTTGGTCCAGGTCAGGGCGTTCAGGCCGAGCTTGGGCGTGCCCTCGTCCTCGGCGTCGTAGTAGTGGTAGGCCAGCCAGTCCTTGCCGCGGTCGCGGAAGACGGACTGGCCGCCGGTGCCGGCGTAGCGGCCGTGGCCGGCGAGGAGGAGATCGCCGCCGCCCTCCAGCATCGGCCGGCCCGTGCTGTCGGTGTAGGGGCCGGTGACCGAGGTGGAGCGGCCTACCTTGATCTTGTACGTGCTGTTCACGCCGGAGCAGCACGCGTCGTAGGAGGCGAAGAGGTAGTAGTGGCGGCCGTGCTTGACGACGGCCGGGCCCTCGACGGCGTAGGGCTCGTCCGGGCGGGTCGCCAGGTGGTGGACGGTGGCGTTCGCGACGGCCTTGCCGGTCCTCGGGTCCAGTTCGACCATGCGGATGCCGGACCAGTAGGAGCCGAAGGCCATCCACAGCCTGCCGTCGGCCCGGATCACGGACGGGTCGATGGCGTTCCAGGTGTCGGTGGTCTCGGAGGTGAAGACCTTGCCGTGGTCGGTCCAGGTGCCGGGCAGGCCGGTCGGGGAGGTGGCCACGCCGATCGCGGAGTGGTTGGTGCCCCAGGAGGAGACCGCGTAGTAGAGCCAGTAGCGGCCGTCGCGGTACGAGAGGTCGGGGGCCCACGGGTCGCCGGTGGCGTTGTACTCGTACCACCAGCTCGGCGGCCGGTCGAAGGCGTTGCCCGCGTCGTCCCAGTGGACGCGGTCCTTCGAGGTGCGGGCGCCGATGACGCCGCCGGTCGAGTAGGCCACGTAACCGCCCGACTTCAGGCGGGCGACCGTGGGGTCGTGGATGATCTGCTGGCCGGTGACCGGCCGGGGGTCGGGGTAGGCGGTGTCCGCCCGCGCGGTGGCCGGGAGGAGGGCCAGGACGGCGGCGGCGAGCACGGTGGCGAGTCTCAAGCGCTTCATGCGGAGGGCTCCTGTCGGACCGGTCACTGGCCGGCGAGGCCGGTGTGCGCGACACCCGCCACGATCTGGCGCTGGAAGAAGACGAAGACGACGATCAGCGGCAGTCCCGCCATGAGGCCGCCGGCCATCAGCTGGGCCCACTGGATGCCGTAGGAGTTCATGACGGTCGCGATGCCGTTCGGCATGGTCATCAGGTCGGGGTTGTTGGTGACCATGTAGGGCCACAGGAAGTTGTTCCACGAGCTGATGAAGGTGAAGATGCCGACCGCCGCGAGCGAGGGGCGCGAGAGCGGCAGGATGATCGTGAAGAAGACGCGCCAGCGGCCGGCGCCGTCGATGAAGGCGGCCTCCTCCAGTTCGCGCGGGATGCCCTGGAAGAACTTGTAGAGGATGAAGACCATCGCGGCGGGCGCGCACTGCGGCAGGATCATGCCCCAGTAGGTGTCGACCATGCCCATCTGCTGGACGGTGGTGAACAGGGGCACGCCGAGCACGGCCGGGGAGACCATGAGGCCGGCCATCACCAGGCCCATCAGGAAGCCCTTGCCCCGGAACTCGGTGCGGGCGAAGCCGTAGCCGGCCAGGGCGCTCACCAGCAGCACGATCGTCGTCACGCACACGGACACGACCAGGGAGTTGACGAACCAGTCGGTGATGTTGCCGTTCTCGAACATGGCCGACCAGGCCTGGCCGGTCCAGTCCTCCGGGAGCCAGTGCGGCGGCACCTCGACGGCCTCGGTCTCCGACTTCAGGGAGGTGAACAGCGCCCAGGCGAGCGGCGCCAGGAACACCGCGGAGACGGCCGTGCCGAGGAGGGTGAGCACGATCTGGCCGGTCGTCCAGGCCCTGCGGGGCTTGGTCCGTATCTGTGCTGCGGCGGTGGTCATCGGCCGCCCTCCTCACGGTTGCGCAGCAGCCACATCCGCGCGAGGGCGACGGCCGCGATGATCACGAAGAAGATGATGGAGATCGCGGAGGCGTAGCCCACGCGGTAGCTGGTGAAGCCCTGTTCGAGGGTGTACTGCACGAAGGTGCGGGTCGATTCCTCGGGGCCGGGACCGAAGTCCTGCATCACGACGGCCTGGTCGAAGACCTGGAGCGAGGCGAGGATCTGCAGGGCGACGACGAGCCCGGTGATGCTGCGCAGCATCGGCAGGGTGATGTGGACCGTGCGGTGCCAGGCGTTCGCGCCGTCGAGCTTGGCGGCCTCGTAGAGGTGGGCGGGGATGCCCTGGAGCGCGGCGAGGTAGAGCAGGAAGCTGAAGCCGACGGTCCACCACAGGGTGGTGATGACGACCGCGAGCATCGCGTAGGACTTGTCGCTCAGCCACGGCGTCTCGATGCCGAAGACATGGTTGATCATGCCCGTACCGGGGTTGAACAGCCACTGCCACAGGTTGGCGGCGACGGTGGACGGCAGCAGGAACGGCAGGAAGAAGCACAGCCGCCACAGCCACTTCCCGCGCTCGATGTGGTGGGCGAGCATCGCCAGGAAGAAGGCGAGGACCGTGATGCAGGGCACGACGAGCAGCGTGAAGTACGCGCTGTGGCCGAGCGAGTCCCACATCAGGGGGTCCTGGAGGGCCTCGCGGTAGTTGTCCAGGCCGATGAAGCTCGCGCCGTCGCCGGAGATGTTGGCGTCCGTGAAGCTGAGGTAGACACCGCGCAGCAGCGGCCAGATCACGAAGAGCGCGAACAGGGCGAGGAACGGGGCGACGAACCAGCCGCCGTGCTGGAAGCCCTGCCTGCGGCGGACGGTGGCGCTGTCCGCGGCGGTCTTCGCGCGCGCCGGGCGGATGATCGTTTCAGCGCTGGTCGTCGTCATGCGGCAGCACCTCCCTGTGCGGCGGTCCTGCCGTCCATCGGGTTCTTCATGGCGAGCAGTTCGGTGAGCACGCCCTTCATCCGGCGGGCGACGGTCCCCGGCCCCGCGGACCCGGCGGTCGAGGCCATCACCACGGGCCCGAGGCGCTGGGCGAGCAGCCCGGTCGAGCCCGCGAACCACACCTTGGGCTCGGTGGCCTGGTGGTCCATCGCGGAGACGTACTCGCTCTGCGGCCGGAGCTTGCGGTACGCGGCCGTGGACAGGGTCGGTGTGTACGCGGGGATGTGCCCGCCGCCGGCCCACTGCTGGGCGTGCCGCACGACGTAGGCGGCGAGCCGGTGGGCGGCCTCGTTCTCGGCGCCGCCCCGGCCGGACTGGTGCGGCAGGACGAAGGCGTGGGACTCGGCGTGGGTGGCCCGTTTGCCGAAGACAGGCGGCAGCGGGGTGGCGCCGTAGTCCAGCTTCGCGGTGTCGAAGACCGGCACCGACCAGTTCCCCTCCCAGGTGAAGGGGGCGCCGTTGACGAACTGTTCGGCGTCGGCGGCGCCCGCGACGGAGTAGCCGTCGGTGATGTGCCGTCGCAGGAACTCCAGGACCTCGGTGGCCTTGTCGGTGTCGAAGGTGACCTCGGTGTCGGCCGCGTCGAACCAGGTGCCGCCGAGCTGGGTGTAGAAGGTGACGAACATCCACCACTGGACGTTGAGGTCGTTGACGTGCAGGCCGAGGGTCTGCAGGCCCTTCCTGGTGGCCTTCTTGGCCTCCTTCAGGACGTCGAACCACTCCTCGGTGGAGGTCACCGGGACCATCCGGCCGTCGCTCCCGAGCAGCCCCGCCTTCTTCAGCACGTCCCTGCGGTAGAAGCAGAGCTGGACGTGGATGTCGAGCGGGAGGGCGTAGAGCTTGCCGTCGATGACGGCGCGCTTCCACAGGGCGGGGTTGAAGTCCTGTTCCCGCACGCCGTACTTGGCGAGCAGCCTGACGTCCCAGGGGTCGAGGAGGCGGCCCGGCGCGAAGCCGGTCACCCGGCCCAGGTGCATGACGCCGAGGTCCGGCGCGCGGTTGCCGGCCGCCGCCATGGCGAGCTTGGTGTAGAAGGGGCTGCCCCACTGGAGGGTGGAGTCCTTCACGTCGATGCCGGGGTTGTCCTTACGGAAGGAGTCCAGCATCGCGATCATGTTGTAGCCGTCGCCGCCGCTGAAGAGGTTCCAGTAGCGCACCCGCGTGGCCGCGTCGGAGGCCAGGGCGTCGGCGCCCGTGCCCAGGGCCGCGAAGCCGAAGCTGCCCGCGACCGTCAGGCCGCCCGCCGCGGCCAGAAAGTGCCTGCGATCCAGGCCAGGTCGTCCCATGCCCTGCCCCATCTGTCGGTGTCGTCCCTGTCGGGGGGTGAGTGTTCGCCCCGATGGTTCGAAATCTCGAAACACGCTCGTAACTTCGAACGGGAAACGTAAGGTGGGAGCGGTTCTACGTCAATAAGTTGCGCAGGACTTTTGAGCGGTGGCGATCTTTTCTCACGGAATGAGACTCTCCGGATCGCCGGCCGCGGGCGGAGGCGGGCATCCGCGGCCGCCGCGGGAGGCAAGGACGGCCGAGTCGGCCGGCGACACCGCGCGTGAAGGTACGGTGAGGTCCGCCCACGGCCGGCTCCATGACCGAACCCGCCCGGGTCCGGCGGGAGTTGGCCGCAGCCCGGCCGAACCGGAGGAGAACCGTGTCCCGTAGAGCTGTCGTCATCGGTGCCGGGCTGACCGGCGTGCTGGCCGCGGCGGCGCTGTCCACCGCGGTGGACGAGGTGATCGTGCTGGAGTGCGACGAGCTGCCGGACGGGCCGGAGCACCGCCGGGGCCTGCCGCAGGGGCGGCACGCGCATCTGCTGATGGCCGGGGGCCTGGCCGCCGTGGAGGACCTCCTTCCCGGTGCCGGGATGCGCGAGCGGCTGCTCGCGGCCGGGGCGCACGAGGTGTCGCTGAGCTCGGGCACCCTGGCGCTCACGCCCGACGGCTGGCTGCGGCGCTGGCGCCCCGAGGGCCCCGCCATGATCACGTGCAGCCGGGCGCTGCTGGACTGGACGGTGCGCGAGGCGGTGCTCGAACGGACCGGGGTCGGCGTCCGCAGGGCCGACGCGCGGGGGCTGACGGGCGGTCCGGGGCGCGTCACCGGGGTCCGCGTCGCGGCGGACGGCGCCGGGGAGGACGTCCTCGACGCCGATCTCGTCGTCGACGCGAGCGGGCGCGGCTCGCGGCTGCCGGTCTGGCTGGACGGCCTCGGCGTGACCGGCGTGCGGGAGCGGACCGTGGACTCCGGCCTGGTCAACGCCACCCGCGTCTACCGTGTGCCCGAGGGCGCCGGGCGGTTCCCGCTGACGGTCGTGCACGCCGACCCGTACGCGTCCCGGCCGGGCCGCAGCGGCATGGTCCTGCCCATCGAGGGCGACCGCTGGATGGTCAGCCTCGGCGGCACCCGGGGCGGCGAGCCGCCGACGGACCCGGCGGGCTTCCTGGCGTACGCCCTGGAGCTGCCCGACCCGATCGTCGGCCGCCTGGTCTCGGGCGCCGAGCCGCTCACCGGCGTGCACGTCAGCCGCAGCACCGGCAATGTGCGGCGCTACGTGGAGAGGGCCCGGCACTGGCCGGAGGGGTTCGTCGTCCTCGGCGACGCGCTGGCCGCGTTCAACCCGGTCTACGGGCAGGGCATGTCGGTGGCCGCGCTGGGCGCGCGGGTGCTCGCCGGGGAGGTGCGGCGGGCCGGTGTCACCGCGCCCGGCCTCGCCCGCCGCGTGCAGCGCGGGGCGGCCCGGCCGGTCGACGCGGCGTGGGCCGTGGCGGTCGGACAGGACGTCAGGTACCCGGGCGCGCGCGGCGGGAAGCCGAACGCCGTCGACCGCCTGGTCGCCGCGTACACCCGGCGCCTGACGAGGACGGCGGCCGGCTCCCTCCCGGCGGCGGCCGCGCTGTGGGACGTCACGAGCGTCCTGGCGGGCCCGGAGCGCGTCCTGCGCCCGGCGACCCTGCTGGCCGCGCTGGCCGGCCCCCCGCTGCCCCCGGCGACCGAGCCGCCGCTGACCCCGTCGGAACGGGAGACCCTGCGCGCCCTGGACCGCACCGGCGCCTGAACGGGGCGGACGCTCGGGCGTCGGCGGGGACGGGGGCACGGGGGGCACCGGGCGCGGAGGCGCCGACGCGGGCGGGAGCGGGTGGAAGCCGGCGGAAGCGGGGCGTTGGTGCGGTGGGGGCGCCGACGGGCGGGAGCGGGCCGCCGGCGCCCCGCGCCGGACGACATCCCGAGCCGGACGACGCCCCGCGCCGGACGGCAACCCGGGCCGGACGACACCCCGGGCCGGGCGGCGTCCCGGGCCGGGCGGCGTCCCGGCGCGCGCCGGGACGCCGGGACGCCCCCGGTCAGCCCCTGAACGCCGGCTGCCGCAGCCCCTCGCCCGCTCCGGGCACCACCAGCACCGACCCGGCGAGCGGGTGCGGGGCGGTGAGCCCGGTGCGGGCCGTGGTGATGTACAGGTCGGTCAGCCCGGCGCCGCCGAACGCGCAGGCGGTGACGAGCGGGACGGGCAGGTCGATCACCCGGTCCAGCGTGCCGTCCGGCGTGTAGCGGCGTACCGCCGAGCCGCCCCACAGCGCCACCCACACACAGCCGTCGGCGTCGACGGTGAGCCCGTCGGGGAAGCCGGCGCCCTCCTCGACGCTGGCGAACGGGCGCCGGCCGGTGACCCGGCCGGTCCCGGTGTCGTGGTCGAAGACGTCGATCCGGCGGGTCGGCGAGTCGATGTAGTACATCAGCCGCCCGTCGGGGCTCCAGCCGGTGCCGTTGCTGACTGCCACGTCGTCCAGGACGGTCGTCACCGTGCCGTCGCCCGTGAGGCGGGAGAGCGTGCCGCCGCCGGGGGCCTCGTCGTAGCGCATGGTGCCGGCCCAGAGGCTGCCGTCGGGGGCGACGGCGGCGTCGTTGGCCCGGCGGCCGGGGACGGGGTCGTGGCGCAGCGTGCGGAAGGTCCCGTCGGGGTCGACGACGCCGATGCCGTCCCGCAGGTTCAGGACGAGACCGCCGCCGGCCCGCGGCTTGGCCGCGCCCACGTGCTGCTCGGTCGTGCGCACCGTCCGCCGCCCGGAGACGGGATCGTAGGTGTGCACGCGGCAGCCCAGGATGTCCACCCAGATCAGCCGGCCCGCGTCCGCGTCCCAGGTCGGTCCCTCGCCGAGGGCCGCCTCGGCCCGTACCGCCACCTCGTACGTCATGCCACGCTCCGGTGGCCGAGGCGCTCGGACAGGTCGGCGGCGCCCTTCACGGCGAGTTCCTCCAGTTCGGTGCGGCGTTCGTCGCTCCAGCGGATCATGGGCACGGAGATCGACAGCGCGGCGACGACCCGGTTGGTGCGGTCCCGGACCGGCGCGGCCACGCAGGAGACGTCCGGGTTGGACTCGCGGTTCTCCACCGCGATGCCGCGCTCGCGGATCTCGGCCAGGGCCGCGCGCAGCGACGCCGGGTCGGTGATGCTGTTCGGCGTCATCGCGGTCAGCGCGGCGCCGTCGGGGAAGCGGGTGGCGAGCTCCTGCTCGGGCAGGGAGGCCAGCAGCATCTTGCCGACGGACGTGCAGTGGGCGGGCAGCCGGCGCCCGGCCGCCGAGACCATGCGCACCGCGTGCGTGGAGTCGACCTTGGCGATGTAGATGACGTCGGTGTCCTCCAGGATGGCCACGTGCACGGTCTCGTCGCAGGTCTCGGCGACGGTCCGGGCGACCTGCTGACCCTCGGCGGCCAGGTCCAGGTGCTCGGCGTAACGGGCTCCGAGCTGGTACGGACGCACACCGAGCCGGTACCGTCCGGGCTGGCCGGCCACGGGGACGATGTACTTGCGGGCGGCGAGCGTGGTGACCAGTTCGTGCACGGTGGTGCGCGGCAGCTGGAGCCGTCGCACGATGTCGGGGGCGGAGAGCGTGCCGTCCCCGTCGAGGAAGAGCTCCAGTATGTCGAGAGCCCGGGTCACGGCTGGTACGAGACGTCCCATCTCCGGCCCCCTCCTAGGTGTCTCAGGCGCCTGCGGTGGCGATACCCGATGTTCGAGATATCAACAGGCGGTCGGAATGGCGAACACAGGCTACTCATACAGCGTTTGCCGGGGCAATGGGCACGCGGGTGCGGGCTGCCCGGCCGGGCGACGATGGACGCATGCCGTCCCCTGAGAGCCCCGCCGCCCCGTTCACGCCGCTCGACCTCCAGCTGGTGCTGCTGCGCCGCATGGCCGACCACAACCCGGACCTGGTCGAGGACGCCCGCCGCGCGCTGGGCGCCTCGGCCGCGGACCTGCGGGAGGCCAACCGCCGCTGGCAGGCGATGCTCCGCTCCCCGCGGGCCCGTTCGGCCGCGTCGCGCTACCACTCCGTGCTGGGCGAGCCCGAGTCGGCGGCCCCGCGCCGCATCGGGGACCTGGAGTGCGAGGCCCGGCAGTGGCCGCTCCCCCTCTGGCCCGACCTGCGCTTCGAGGTGCTCGTGGCCGACAAGGGCGCCGTCTGGAACGAGTGGCTGGTCCGGGCGCCGGGCGCCGGGTCTCCGCGGCTGCGCACCCTGGACGACCTGACCCCCTGGTCCTGCACGGTCGACGAGGCCGCCCGCGCCTTCGCCCCCGCCCGCCCGCTCCAGGGCTCGGCCCCCACCCGGTGGGGGCTGGTCTTCACCGCCCCGGACGCGGAGGGGAGGCGGCACGAGGTGGTCGCGGAGTTCACCTGGGGCCTGCTCCAGCGGACGACGACCGGGGGCCGGCGGCCCTGACGATCACCTCGACGACGCGAGGCGCCGCGGCGGGGCCCGACCACCGGCGCCCCGTCCGCACCGGAGCCCGCGGCGGCGATCCCGGAGCGCCCACCGGAGGAGAGGGAGGTGACGGGTGGTCACCTCCAGCCGCGAGCCGAGGGCTCGGCCGAGCCGGGCGTGCTGCGGCTTCGAACAGGGGATCAGTTGTTCCCTGGAACAGGTGATCGTCGGTCATGAGATCGCATGAGACGCACGCGCACAGAGATACTCACGGTGCGCGAGCGACGGGCTGCAGACCGTAGTCGAGCGCGGGTCCCACTGAAGAAACACGCAAGGAGCCACACGATCATGAACCTTCTCACCGACATCCTCGCCGGCCTCGTCCACTTCGTCGGCTGGCTGGTCTGACGGTCCGGAAGACTCGACGGCGCCGCCTCCCCGTCCCAGGGAGGCGGCGCCGTCCGCGTGCTACCGGACGCCCACGGCCCGCACGATCTCCTGCGTGACCGAGCCGCCCCGGTCGTCGCGCGCCGACGCCCGCAGCGACACGTGCCCGGCACCGCGCGGCACGTCCAGCGTCCCCTGCCAGGACGCCCCGGCACCGGCGCTCAGCCGGACGGGCGTCCAGGACGTGCCGTCGTCGTAGGACACCTCCAGCCTCCCGCCGCCGATCGTCCCGGTGTCCCGGGCGCCCGCCACGTACGAGGCCCCGAGCCCGACCGTGAGCTTCCGCCCGCCGCGCACCTCGCCCGCGAGGTCGGTGTCCACGTCGAAGGACAGGTTGATCAGGGGCAGGAGGACCGAGCGGTCCCCGGGCGGCGCGGCCGACCGGAAGGTCCACTCGGCGTGGCCCCTCGTGCCGCGCTTCCAGCGGTCCGCGTCCAGCGCGGTGTCCGTGACCAGCTTGTACGTGTGCTCGTCGGCGGGCGCGTCCCACACGTACGCGGCGGACGACCGCCGCTCGTCGACCAGTTCGCCGTCCAGGTACACCGCCGTGGTCTGGGACATGCCGCTGCCCTCGCTCCACACGTCGCCGAAGCCGGTGTGGTCGGGGCCGGAGTCGCCCCAGCCGGGGGCGTCGAACCGGAGCTGGTCGCCGGTGCGCTGCTGACCCCGGCCGAGCCCGGTGCCGAGCCAGGGGTGCCAGACGGGCCTGAACCAGTCGAGCGCCGGACGCGACCCGCCCTCGTAGCGCACCAGTCCGCTGCGCTGCTCCAGCGCGCCGTCGGCCACGTCCACGGACTCGTGCCACAGCTGGCCGGGCCCGGTCGACACGTACTCGGTCCGTTCGGCCGGGTAGTCGATCCGCTCCTCGAAGCCGAGGCCGACCGGGAAGGTGCCGGTGATCGAGTACCGGTACTCGCCGCCGCTCATCGGCCGGGCGGCGTGGTACTTCGTGTGCACGACGGCCAGGTCCCGCCCGCCCGGTTCGTACGTCAGGTCCCGGTCGGGCACCGCGCCGGGGTGCCCCTCGGACAGGTCGTACACGTACGGGGTGTGGCGCGTGCCGGTCATGTCGACGCGGCCCGCCGAGCGCAGCCGGGCGGCGTCGGCGGCGTTGACCGTGGCGACGGGGAACGGCCGGTCGGCGTTGTCGTCCGTGCCCCACCACGCCATCAGCCGGCCGGGCGCGTCGTCGGTGACGAACAGGGCCTTCACGCCCGCGTCCTGGGCGGCCCGCGCGAGGGCGGCCGGTTCGGTGCCGTCGGTGAGCCGGGCGAGGACCGCCTTGCCCCGCACCCCGGTGAACGGGCCGGTGCCCGCGTCGACGAGCGGCAGCCGGGTGCGGCCCTCGGTGAGCGTGCCGCCGGCCTGCACGACGGCCTCGCCGATGCCCTTGACGTCCAGCGCCGGCTTGCCGAGCCGCCACACGGTCCGGTACTCGAAGCCGCCCCGGGTGACCTTCTCCGTGGGCGCGGCGAAGACGCTGTCGTACACCGGGGGCACCTGGACCGCGCCGAACAGGTCGGAGCCGTTCGCGCTGCGGTCGTACTCCATGAGGAGCTGACGGGTCTCGGTGCGCCGGCCGACGTCCGCGCGGACCTCGCGCAGTCTCCGGCCGTCGAGGGTGACCTCGCGGTCCCGGTCGAGGACGACCTCGGGCGCCGCGAGGAAGCCGAGGCCGAGGGAGTCGGCGCCGTGGCCGCCGCGCACGTCGAGGAAGGAGGTCAGGCTGTACGTCCCCGGGGCGAGCCGCAGCGTGAGGGTGCCGGTGCCGCCGACGTGGGCGGGGACGGGGTCGGCGCCCTCGGCGAGGCGCTGGAGGGTGAGGTCGGCCGCGGTCGCCGTGCCCGCGCGGTCCTTGACGTGGACGGTGAGCGTGTACCGCTCCTCCTCCTTGACCAGCCCGAACGCGGTGTGCGCGACGGGTGTGCCGCCGGCCGAGGCCACGATCTGCCCGCCGGTGTTCCCGGCCGGCGCCTTCGCACCGTCCCCGGTGACCGTCGTGGACGCGGTGCCGTGCGCGGGGACGGTGAGGGAGGTGTCGGCGAGGACGGCGACACCGTCGGGCGCCCCCTGCGCGGACAGGCTCAGGGTGACGGGGGTGTCGGAGGAGTTGGTGTAGGTGAGGGTCCGGGTCACCGGTTTGTCGTCCTCGGGGGGCCAGGCGTGGAAGCCGAGATCGGCGCTGCCCGTCGCCGTGATCCGCGCGCCGACGGCGTCCGGCACGCTGACCCGGCCCGCGCCCAGCCGGTAGGCGGAGGCGTCGAGCCGCTTCGACGTGGACATCAGCGCGTCCTTGAGCCGCGCGCCGGTCCAGTCGGGGTGCTTCTCGGCGAGCAGCGCGGCCACCCCGGCGACGTGCGGGGTGGCCATCGACGTGCCGTCCATGGAGGTGTAGTCGCCGCTGCCCCCGCTGAGCCGGGACCGGGCGGCGAGGATACCGACGCCGGGGGCGGACAGGTCGGGCTTGAGCGCGTTGTCGCCGTGGCGGGGGCCGGCGCTGGTGAACCAGGCGGCCTCGTCGGCGGAGTCGACGGCGCCGACGGTCAGCGCCGCGTCGGCGGCACCCGGCGAGCCGATGGAGGACGGCGCCCCGGTGTTCCCGGCGGCGATCACGAACAGCGCGCCGGTCTCGCGGGACAGGGTGTTCACGGCCCGCGCCATCGGGTCGGTGCCGTCACTCGCCTCGGTCGAGCCGAGGCTCATGGAGACGACGTCGGCGTCCACGTCCCGGGCGGCCCACTCCATCCCGGCGATGATCTCGGACTCGCTGCCCGTGCCCTGGTCGTTCAGGACCTTGCCGACGGCGAGCGTGGCCCCGGGGGCGACGCCCTTCTCCCTGCCGTCGGAGGCGGCGCCGCTGCCGCCGACGGTGGAGGCGACGTGCGTGCCGTGGCCGTACCGGTCGGCGACCTCCTCCCCCGCGACGAAGCTGCGGCTCCGCGCGATCCGTCCGGCGAGGTCGGGGTGGCCGGCGTCCACGCCGCTGTCCAGCACGGCGACGGTGACGCCCTTGCCGGTCAGCCCGGCCTCCCACGCCTCGGGGGTGCCGATCTGGGCGTTGCTCCCGGCCAGGTCGGCGGTGACCCGCCCGTCGAGCCACACGCCGTCGATGCCGTCCTGCCCGGTGAACGCCCGCCAGAAGGCACGCCCCTTGTCCGCCTCGACGGCGGCCCCGCGCACACTGGGCAGCGAGCGCGTCCGCTCGGCGCCGCGCGGGGTGAGGGTCCGCGCGCCCTTCTCGTACGTCACGATCAGCGGCAGCTCGCCGGTCTCGGTGTCGGCGAGCCCCTGGCGCAGCAACGCGTCGACGTCGAAGAGCCGTTCGTCGAGCCGCCCGTCGCGCAGATAGGGCAGGGCCTCGTCCGGTACGACGCTGATCTCGCCGTTCGCGCTCTGGGTGCGTACGGCGCCGGTGGCGTCCGCCGGTCGTTCGACGGTGACGGTCCGCCGGCCGCCGCCGAGACCGGTGACGGTCACCCGGTCGCCGGTGACGAGGGTGATGGTACGGGCGGCCGCCCGGGTGCGCGTGTCCGCGGGAGCCTCCCGCGCGGTCGCCGCCGGCCCGGCCGGCAACAGCGCGATCATCAGCCCCGCCGACAGGAGGGCCGCCCCGCGTCTGACTGGTCCTCTGCTCATCGTCGCCTCTCTTCACGGAGTGCTGCGAAGAGTCTCAGATGCCTTGCGCCCCACGGGAGTTGACGGATGGTGACGAATCGGCACACCGGCGTGTTCCCGCCACCGGCCGGCGGTGTCCGGACGGCGGTCCGCGGTGTCCCCCGGCCCCGGCACCGCGCTCGGTCCCACGGGCGTCGGCCGGGCGGTGGAGAGCCCCGGCCACAGTCCCCCGTTCGGCGGACCCCCGCCCGGCCCCCTCCAGGAGGCGCCCGTCCCCGCACCCGCGCACGATGCCTAGGAGACCGGTCCCACGGCCGGCCCCGCACGGTCTGCGCTCTCGGGAGGAACTGCCATGACCGCCACTCTGGAGCAGCTGCGCCGCTGCCACTTCGGCGTCGACCTCGGCGCGTCGAGAACCCGGGTCTACGTGAAGGGCACGGGACTCGTCGTCGACCAGCCGTCGGCCGCCGCGGTCAACACCCGCACCGGCGCGCTCATCGCGGTGGGCGAGCTCGCGGAGAAGATGACCGGCCGCACCCCCGACTACATCCGCGTCGTCCGGCCGGTCTCCGGCGGCACGGTCGTTGACATCGAGATGGCCCAGCGCATGCTGCGGCACCTGCTGGGCGACAGGATCCGCCGGACGCTGCGCCGCAAGCCCCGGCTGCGCGCCGCCGTCTGCACCCCGCACGACGCCGACCCGCTGGCCCAGCGGGCGGCGATCGAGACGCTGGTCGGGCTCGGCGCCCGGCGGGTGGAGCTCGTCGACACCCTGATCGCCGCGGCGGTCGGCTGCGGGCTGCCCGTGGAGCGGCCCGAGGCCACGATGGTCATGGTGTGCGGGGCGCACGCCACGCAGGTCGCGGTGCTCTCCCTCGGCTCGATCGTGACCGCCGAGCGCATCCCGGTCGGCGGCGAGGCCGTCGACCACGCGATCGTGCAGCTCCTGCGCCACCAGCACGAACTGGTGCTGCCCAGCCAGTCGGTGCGCCCGCTCCAGCTCGCCCTGTCCGGCAACGGGCTCACCCCGCAGGGCCCGGCCTCCACCGAGATCCACGGGCGGGACGTGGCGACCGGCATGGCGCGCAGTGTGAAGGTCGACACCGCCGAGGTGCGCCACGCGATCCAGACGCCGTTGACGGGCGTGCTCGACGGCATCGGCAAGGTGCTGCGCGACTGCCCGCCGGACCTGGTCGCGGACCTCGCCGACCGCGGGATCATGATGGTGGGCGGCAGTGCGCTGCTGCCCGGCTTCGACCAGATGCTGCGTCAGGCGACCGGCATGCCGGTGCACATCGCGGAGCGGCCCGACGTGTGCGCCGTCCAGGGTCTCGGCACCATGATGGAGGGCGGGGTCGAGCCTCTCGTACTGGACCCGCTGGCCGACTGACCCGCCGAGGAGGCCGACGGCGGGCCGCGCGGCCCGCGTCCGGCTGACCCCCTCCTCGACGTCGTCGTCCTCGCCGTCGGCACCGCCCCGGACCCGCGCAGCACCCTCCGGCACGTCGTGGACGGCGCCGCCCTGCCCGGCTTCCCGCCCTCCGTCCGCCGCACGGGCGCCGTCCACAGCCGCGTACCGGACCGGGTCGCCGACCGTCTCCTCGCCGTCCCGCGCCGCGCCCTGGCCGCCGCGTCCCACGGCCACGGCGTCTCCCGCGCCGAGGTCCTCGTCGACGCGGCGGCGTCCCTGCCGGACGGCCGCGACGCGGTGGGGGGGGCGGCCGTCTCGCACGACGGGACGCCCGAGGAGACGGCACCCGGCGAGGACTCCGGCGGCACGGCCCCCGCCGACGGCACCCGGACGACGGCCACCCGACGGCCGCCCCTCCGGGCAGGCGCCGGGCCGTGTCCGGCAACGCCTTTACCCGTCCATGGGCCGGTCACTCCTCGCGGCCGGGTGTACTCCCGCCGGACGGCGGGCAGGCGCACCAGCAGACGGGGGCCGGGTGACGTGGCGAGCGTCGTCGGGGATCGATGAGGACGGACAAGGCGGTGACATGACCTCAGCGGCACCACCACGTCTGGCGGGGAGGCCGGCCACCCTGGTGATCGACGGCCGTGTGGAGGCGGGCCGGGCGCTGCTCGTCCCGCGCGGAGAACTGGTCCACGGGTGTGCGGACGTCCTGGCCGAAGCCCTGGACGCATTGCCCGCGGGCGTCGGGCGGGTCGACCTGGACATGGGCGACGTGGTCTTCATGGACACGGCCGGACTGCAGTTCCTGGAGCTGCTGCGCGACCACGGCGACCGGCGGGCGGTGCCGGTGACGGCACGGAACTGGACCGGCCAGCCGCGCAGGATCCTCGAGCTGCTCGGCCTGGACACCGACGCTCCCCTGCACGGCACGCCCCGCCCCCGCACGCCGGAGCCGGTGCGCTCGGCGGTGGCGGTGGAGCGGTCGGAACGGCTGGGGATGCTCCAGGAGGAGGTCGAGCAGCTCCGGCAGGCCATCGCGTCCCGTCCGGTCATCGACCAGGCGCGGGGCGTCCTGATGGCCCTCCACTCGTGTACGCCGGACGAGGCGTGGCACATCCTTCGGGAGGCCTCGCAGCTGTCCAACACCAAGCTGCGCACGGTGGCCGCCGCGGTGACCGCCGGCGCGTGCGGCGACGGCCCGCCGCCCCCGCCCGAGGTGCGCGCGGCCCTGCGGACGGCCCTGGAGCGGGCCGAGCGCTGAGAGACGCCGGTCCCGGTGGTGTGGTGCCGTCGGCGCGGGCGGGGTACTCGGCGCGGGGATCCCGTTCGGCAGCCAGAAGGAGGCACCACGATGAGCGACCAGACCCCGTCCCAGGCGGAGGGCGAGCGCGACGACGAGCAGGACACCACGGACGGCCGGAACCCGTCACAGACCACACCCTCCCAGGCGGAGGGCGACCGCGACGAGGACGACGAGGAGTAAAGGCGAGGGCGGCCGGTGAGCCGGGCCGGCGGCCGAGTACAGCAACTCCGTGCGCGTGGGCTCGCGGATATCGCCCGGCTCACGGGACAACCGGTACGCACGATCGACCTCGGACATCGAACGACCGGGCCGGACCCGCCCGCTTTCACAGCCCGTACCGGTCCAGGATGCTCATCAGCTTTCGCCTGCGGTTCAGCTCCGTCCGCAGACCGGCCAGATACACGGCGAACGCGTCCTCGGTCCCCAGGGCACGATGGCAGTCACGTGCGGCCAGCAGCAGCCGTGCCACACGCTCGTAGGCGCGGTCCCCGGTCGGCTCCTTCGACCTGTCGACCAGCCGCCGGTACACGGCGAGCGCCTCGGCCGGGCGCGTCTCACGCGACAGGTCGGCGAGCCGCTCCCACTGCCGGTCGTCGGCCCGGCCGACCGCCTCCCGCCAGGCGGCGTCCAGGTCCCCGTCGTCGAGCAGCACATCGATCAGCACGGGTCCGCCGTACCGGCCGCCGCGATCAGGACGGGCATCCTCCCTCAAGGCGGCCAGCGCCGCCACGCGCTCAGCCTCCCAGCACGCCGCCGACCGGGCAGCACCGCGCAGTTGCCGGTAAGCGTCCAGGGAACGCTCGACACGGAACCGGTCCCGCCGCACCGCGACCACGTCGTCCGCCCTCCCCGCCTTCGCGTATCGGGCGCACACATGGTCGACCAGACGACCGTCGATGTGCGTCTGGGCGGCACACTCCCGCAGTCCGCGCTCCGCCCAAGCGAGCGCCTCGTCCGCACGGCCCGCCGATTCCAGTTCCTCGGCGATACACAGATGGGTGGCACCGGACGGGTCGAGGTCCTGTGCGTGCAGCGCGACCAGCGCGTCGACGTCGCCCTCCGCCTTGACCAGGCGTTCCATCAGGTACCGCGCCGTCCAGTCGGACGGCCTGCGCCTGAGCGCCTCGGCCGCCGTCTGCCGCATGCGAGCCAGTCCGCTCTGCCCCAGGACGTCGGCGTAGTCGAGCGGATCCAGGTCCGTCACGTCGTTGCTGTCGTCGAGCACCATGCGGGCCAGCCACTCGGCCAGCCGCTCCGGGTCGGGGCGGGCGACTCGGCAGGCCTCCAGATGGGCCTCGGCCACCGCAGCGGCGGCCTCGCCGACCACCCCGTCGGAGTCGTCGATCTCCTCGTACGTCTCCCCCAGCACTCGGAGCGCCTCCTCGGCCGGACCGACCGCCTGCGCCGCCCGACCGTCGGCGGTCAGGGTCCGCAGCGCGTCCGCCGCCTCGGCCACCTGCTGCGCATACGCCGGGGCATCGGCGTACTCGACGTACCCGTACCGTGCGAAGGGCCGCGGATCGATCAGCGTCAGGATCCGGTCCCGGACCGTACCGAGGTCGGAGCGAGCGGCGGCGGCCCGCAGCTCCAGGCGCCGGCGCAGCGGGCGGGACTCGGCGATCTGCTCCCGCACCAGCGCCAGGAGTTCGTCCCGGGACAGCGCCGTGAGCCACGCTTCCAGGCCGGAGGCCCGCGCTCGTGCGGCGTCCTGCTGGCGCGGGATCGTCTTCGCCCGCCGCAGCACGGTCAGCCCCACCGCGACACAGTGCTTGCAGAAGTTGCCCTCCTGTCCGTAGGGACAGTCGCACCACCCCGAGGGCCCGTCGTCCCCGCCGAGGGTGAGCTCCACCTCGTAGGCCTCCGTACCGTGCACCACGGCGGTGACCGAGCCCTCCCCCACCTCCAGACCGCTCACCGCGTCCAGATACCCCAGTCCCCGCTCGAAGGACCGAGCCCCGGCCAGCGCCCGCAGATCGTCCTCGCCGAACCCCACCGCTTTCCGTGTCACACCGGTATTCAACCGCGAAGACGGATCGGGGAGTCCCGAAGATCTCAGCCACCCCCTGTGAGGAGCCGCAAGCGATACCCTCGGCGCCCCGTCCCGAACTGACGCGCGTCGGACTCGACAGGGCTTTGTGGACACGAACAGGGTTCGCACCACACCTTGTGCCAGTCGAGAAGGGGCGGATCACCGCGCGATGCCACCACTCCCGTCACTCGGTGGGCAGCCGCCGGCCGAGACAGGCGCACGTGCCACCAGCCAATCGCCCGGCCCGTCACAACCGGCGTACACGAACACCGGGAAGGTCGTCGAAGCGTGCTCGCTTGTCGTGGGTGACGACTGTGCGTGCGGTGGTCAGGGCGGTTGCCGCGATGATCAGATCGTGGGCCCCTCCGGACCGGCCGCCCCCGCTTCCTGCGGCCCGCTCCATTTCCTCGCGTCCCCGGGCTCTTGCTCCTCGACCGCGCCGCATGCCCCCCGGCAACCAAGCTGGTCTCGAATCGCTGCAGGTCAGAGCCTTGCCAAGGATGCCCGGACGCCCACCGTGACACCTCGGACAGCACTCGTGAGCAGCGGATTCTCCCCAGTGGGACCGAGCAGGTGACTCAGAGGCACCGAAGAGACGCTCCCCAGGACAGGGCACATTACTGGTGGGGCGGGTGGGACTCGAACCCACGGCCGACGGATTATGAGTCCGCTGCTCTAACCGGCTGAGCTACCGCCCCATAACGGCGTGTCGCGTACATGTGTGCGCGCCGTCTGCCGCAGCATAGCCGGTCATACGATCTCCTGCCTCGGCTGGTCGGCTCACCGCGACGCCTTCACGACCTTGAAGGACTCCACAGCGTGGCGCACGGTTCCCGGGAGTTCCCGGAAGATCTCCCGGCATGCGTGCGGACATGAAAAAGGACCCCGAAGGGCCCTCGTTCACCATGCTCCCCCGACTGGACTCGAACCAGTAACCTGCCGGTTAACAGCCGGCTGCTCTGCCAATTGAGCTACGGAGGACCGAGCTCCCCCGACTGGACTCGAACCAGTAACCTGCCGGTTAACAGCCGGCTGCTCTGCCAATTGAGCTACGGAGGAATGCCTCGTTGCATCGAACGCATCTACCCGGGTACTCGCCGGGGGGTGTGCGCTCGCTGCGACACATACATTAGCGCAAGCAGGGGGGTGCTTTGCCAATCGGTTCCCCCCGGCACCGTCAGAGCTACGCAAGGGAAGGGTGGCCGCCATGCGTTACCGGCTCACATTCGTCGTCGGACTCGCCGTGGGTTACGTGCTCGGCACGAAGGCCGGGCGCGAGCGTTACGAGCAGTTGAGGAAGTCCGCGCGGCAGGTCGCGCAGAACCCGGCCGTCCGCAACACCGCCGAGTCGGCGGCGCAGCAGGGCCGGCACTTCGCGGACAAGGCCTACCACGTGGTGAGCGACAAGGTCGGCGACCGGATGCCCGACTCGGTCGCCCAGCGGGTGCGGTCGCTGCGCGAGCGCAACGGCACCGGCTCGGACGACTGGGGCACGAGCAACACCTGAGGCGCGTGCCCCCACCCGGTACGGACACCTCTCGCCGTGCGGCAGAATTTTGCGCATGGGGATAGTCGCCGGGTTGGACAGTGCGCCCGATTTCACTCGAATCGTCGTCTGTGACGCGGACACCGGTGCCGTGCTCCGGCAGGGGTACGCGCCGCATCCGGTCGAGAGCCCCGAGGGCGGTGGCCGTCCCTCCGACGTGGACCCGCAGGCCTGGCTGCTGTCCCTCGGGGAGGCCGCCGGCGGCGGGCTGCTGGAGGGCGTGCAGGCCATCGGGGTCTCGGCCCAGGCCAACTCGGTCGTGCCGCTGGACACCCAGGGCAACACCGTGCGCCCGGCCATGGTGGGCGGCGACAAGCGCTCGCAGGTGGCGGCGGCCGACCTGATCGACGCGCTCGGCGGGCGCGAGGCGTGGGCGCGGACCGTGGGCTGTGTGCCGCAGGCGCCGCAGCCGGTGACCAAGCTGCGCTGGCTGGCCCGCACCGAGCCCGAGGCCGCCGCGCGGACCGCCGTACTGCTCCAGGCCCACGACTGGCTGGTGTGGCAGCTGCTGGGGCGGCCGGCCCGCAGGACCACCGACCGGGGCGGCGCCTCCGGGACCGGGTACTGGTCGGCGGCGACCGGCGGGTACCGGCCCGACCTGGTCGAGCTGGCGCTCGGGCACCAGGCGATGCTGCCGGAGGTGATCGGCCCGGCCGACGCGGCCGGTACGACGCCGGAGGGGCTGCTGATCTCCGCGGGGACCGGCGAGACGATGGCCGCGGCCCTCGGGCTCGGGATCGGCCTCGGGGACGCGGTGGTCTCCCTCGGCGCCTCCGGGTCGGTGATGGCCGTGCACCCCGAGGCGCTCGTGGACCAGAGCGGCATGATCACCTCTCTCGCGGACGCCACCGGCATGCACCTGCCGGTCGTCACCACCCTGAACGCCGTACGGGCCCTGCGCGGCACCGCCGAGCTGCTCGGCCTGCCGGACCTGGAGAGCCTGTCCGACCTGGCGATGAAGTCGACGCCGGGCGCGCACGGGCTGGTGCTGCTGCCGTACCTGGAGGGTGAGCGGACGCCGAACCTGCCGCACACCGCCGGGACGCTGGCCGGGCTGCGGCGCGAGTCGATGAAACCCGAGCATCTGGCGCGGGCCGCGTTCGAGGGCATGCTGTGCGGCCTCGCCGACGCCCTGGACGTGCTGCGCGGCCGGGGCGTGGACGTACGGCGGGTGTTCCTGCTGGGGGCGGCGGCCGAGCTGCCGGCCGTGCAGGCGGCGGCACCGTCGCTGTTCGGGGTGCAGGTCGTCGTGCCGCAGCCGGCGGACTACGCGGCGATCGGCGCGGCCCGGCAGGCGGCCTGGGCGCTGGGCGTGTCGCAGGGCACGCTCGACCCGCGCACTCCCCCGGCCTGGCAGGGCGCGGTCGCGCAGGTGCTGGAGCCGGGCGAGGAGCTGGCCGTGGGGCAGGCGGTGCGGCAGCAGTTCGTGTCGGTGCGGGAGCAGACGCATCCGGGGGCGCTGCGCGCGTAGGGGCGGTCGTACGGCCGGCCGGCCGCCCCCGTCGGCTTAAATCGGTTGAGGTAACGCGGGTGGAGTGTTCGACGATAGGGGCCAGGGGCAACCAATCGCCCCCGTCGCCGACCCCGAGAGACCCAGCGTGCTCATACGACTCCTGCGGACCTGTCTCAGCCCCTACAAGAAACCCATCGCCCTGCTGGTGGCGCTGCAGTTCCTGCAGACCTGCGCCAGCCTCTACCTGCCGACCCTGAACGCGGACATCATCGACAACGGTGTCGTCAACGGCGACTCCGGCTACATCCTGGGCTACGGCGCCCTGATGATCGGCATCTCTCTGGTGCAGGTCGTGTGCAACATCGGTGCCGTCTACCACGGCGCCCGCACCGCCTCCGCGCTCGGCCGGGACGTGCGGGGCGCCGTCTTCGACCGGGTGCAGTCCTTCTCCGCGCGGGAGGTCGGCACCTTCGGCGCGCCCTCGCTGATCACGCGGACGACGAACGACGTGCAGCAGGTCCAGATGCTGGCCCTGATGACGTTCACGCTGATGGTGTCGGCGCCCATCATGTGCGTCGGCGGCATCGTGATGGCGCTCGGCCTGGACGTGCCGCTGTCCGGGGTGCTCGTCGGGGTCGTACCGGTGCTGGCGGTCTGCGTGACGCTGATCGTGCGGCGGCTGCGGCCGCTGTTCCGGTCCATGCAGACGCGCCTGGACACGGTGAACCGGGTGCTGCGCGAGCAGATCACCGGCAACCGGGTCATCCGCGCCTTCGTGCGGGACGAGTACGAGCAGCAGCGGTTCCGGAAGGCCAACTCCGACCTGACGCAGGTGGCGCTGGGCACCGGCAACCTGCTCGCGCTGATGTTCCCGGTGGTCATGACGGTGGTGAACCTGTCGTCGATCGCGGTGGTGTGGTTCGGCGCGCACCGCATCGAGAGCGGCGGGATGCAGATCGGCGACCTGACGGCGTTCCTGGCCTATCTGATGCAGATCGTGATGTCCGTGATGATGGCCACCTTCATGTTCATGATGGTGCCGCGCGCGGAGGTGTGCGCCGAGCGGATCCAGGAGGTCCTGGGGACCGAGAGCAGTGTCGTGCCGCCCCTCGCGCCGGTCACCGAGCTGCGCCGGCACGGGCATCTGGAGCTGCGGGGTGCCGGGTTCCGGTATCCGGGGGCCGAGGAGCCGGTGCTGAGGAACGTCGGTCTGGTGGCCCGGCCCGGCGAGACGACCGCCGTCATCGGCTCGACCGGCAGCGGCAAGTCCACGCTGCTGGGGCTGGTGCCCCGGCTGTTCGACGCCACCGACGGGGAGGTGCTGGTCGACGGGGTGGACGTGCGCACCGTCGACCCGAAGCTGCTGGCCAAGGTCGTGAGCCTGGTGCCGCAGAAGCCGTACCTCTTCGCGGGCACCGTCGCGACCAATCTGCGCTACGGCAACCCGGACGCCACCGACGAGGAGCTGTGGCACGCGCTGGAGGTGGCGCAGGCCAAGGAGTTCGTGGAGCGGCTGGAGGGCGGGCTCGACGCGCCGATCGCGCAGGGCGGGACCAATGTGTCGGGCGGCCAGCGGCAACGGCTCTCGATCGCCCGGACGCTGGTGCAGCGCCCGGAGATCTATCTTTTCGACGACTCCTTCTCGGCGCTCGACTACGCCACCGACGCGGCCCTGCGCGCCGCGCTGGCCCGGGAGACGGCCGAGGCGACCGTGGTGATCGTGGCACAGCGCGTGGCGACCATCCGGGACGCCGACCGGATCATCGTGCTGGACGAGGGACGGGTGGTCGGCGTGGGCCGGCACCACGAGCTGATGGCGGACAACGACACCTACCGGGAGATCGTGCTCTCCCAGCTGACGGAAGCGGAGGCTGCCTGATGGCGGGGCCCGGGGGACGCATGATGGCCGGGGGCGGTCCCGACCAGCGGTCGATGGACTTCAAGGGGTCGGGCAAACGGCTCGTCGCGCGGTTCCGGCCGGAGCGGGTGACGATCTACGCGCTGCTGGCCTGCGTGGTGGTCAGCGTCGGCCTCAGCGTGGTCGGGCCGAAGATCCTCGGCAGGGCCACCGACCTGGTCTTCGCGGGCATCGTCGGGCGGGACATGCCGTCCGGGGCCACCAAGGAGCAGGTCCTCGCGGCCATGCGGGAACGCGGTGACGGCAGGATCGCCGACATGCTGCGCGGCACGGACTTCACGCCGGGCGAGGGCATCGACTTCACCGCCGTGGGACACGTGCTGCTGCTGGCGCTGGCGGTGTTCACCGTGGCGGGGCTGCTGATGGCGGTGGCGACGCGGCTGGTGAACCGGGCGGTCAACCGGACGATGTTCCGGCTGCGCGAGGACGTGCAGACGAAGCTGTCGCGGCTGCCGCTGTCGTACTTCGACAAGCGGCAGCGCGGTGAGGTGCTGTCCCGGGCGACGAACGACATCGACAACATCGGGCAGACGCTCCAGCAGTCGATGGGTCAGCTGATCAACTCGCTGCTGACCATCATCGGCGTGCTGGCGATGATGTTCTACGTCTCGTGGATCCTCGCGCTGGTCGCGCTGGTGACGGTGCCGCTGTCCTTCGTGGTGGCCACGCGGGTCGGCAAGCGGTCGCAGCCGCAGTTCGTGCAGCAGTGGCGCTCGACGGGGAAGCTGAACGCGCACATCGAGGAGATGTACACCGGGCACGCGCTGGTGAAGGTGTTCGGCCGGCAGGAGGAGTCGGCGAAGCAGTTCGCCGAGCAGAACGACGCGCTGTACGAGGCCGGGTTCAGGGCGCAGTTCAACAGCGGGATCATGCAGCCGCTGATGATGTTCGTGTCGAACCTGAACTACGTGCTCGTCGCGGTCGTCGGCGGTCTGCGGGTGGCCTCCGGGTCGCTGTCGATCGGCGACGTGCAGGCCTTCATCCAGTACTCCCGGCAGTTCTCGATGCCGCTGACGCAGGTCGCGTCGATGGCGAACCTGGTGCAGTCGGGCGTGGCGTCGGCGGAGCGGGTCTTCGAGCTGCTGGACGCCGAGGAGCAGTCGGCGGACCCGGTCCCCGGCATCCGGCCCGAGGAGCTGCGCGGGCGGGTGGAGCTGGAGCACGTGTCGTTCCGCTACGACCCCGAGAAGCCGCTGATCGAGGACCTGTCGCTGCAGGTCGAGCCGGGCCACACGGTCGCCATCGTCGGCCCGACCGGCGCCGGCAAGACGACGCTGGTCAACCTGCTGATGCGGTTCTACGAGGTGTCCGGCGGGCGGATCACCCTGGACGGCGTCGACATAGCGAGGATGTCCCGGGACGAGCTGCGGGCCGGGATCGGCATGGTGCTCCAGGACACCTGGCTGTTCGGCGGCACCATCGCGGAGAACATCGCCTACGGCGCGTCCCGAGAGGTCACCCGCGGGGAGATCGAGGAGGCCGCGCGTGCGGCGCACGCGGACCGGTTCGTGCGGACGCTGCCCGACGGCTACGACACCGTGATCGACGACGAGGGCACGGGGGTGAGCGCGGGTGAGAAGCAGCTCATCACCATCGCGCGGGCGTTCCTGTCCGACCCGGTGATCCTGGTGCTGGACGAGGCGACGAGTTCGGTGGACACCCGCACCGAGGTGCTGATCCAGAAGGCCATGGCCAAGCTGGCGCACGGGCGGACCTCGTTCGTCATCGCGCACCGGCTGTCGACGATCCGGGACGCCGACGTGATCCTGGTGATGGAGAACGGGTCCATCGTCGAGCAGGGCACGCACAGCGAACTGCTGGCGGCCGGGGGCCATTACGCTCGCCTGTACGCTGCGCAGTTCGCGCAGGCGGTCGCCGAGGTCGACTGACCGCGCGGCCACGGACACGAGGGGGACGGGACGCGCTGGCGGACGACGGCGAGGGCTTCGGGCCGGACGCGGGGCGGCCGGAGGGGGACGCCGCGACGGCCGGGGCCGGTGACGGCGCCGGGCGCCGGCCGGGCACGGCGCTGGGGCTGTGGCTGCCGATCGGGGTCGCCCTGGGCATCGGTCCGGGGCAGCTCGCGGGCAACCTCGGCCTGGGCCTCGCGCTCGGGCTCGGGCTCGGCGTGGCGGTCGGCGCCGGCGTCGACGCCCGCACGCGGCGGGAGGCGGCGGGCCCGGACGCCTGACCCCAGGCGGCGGGCCCGGCACCCGTCCGGCCTCAGTCGAGGTAGCCGCGCAGCTGGTCCGCGAAGGCGTGGTCGCGGAGTCTGCTGAGGGTCTTGGACTCGATCTGCCGTATCCGCTCCCGGGTCACGCCGAAGATGCGGCCGATCTCCTCCAGGGTGCGGGGGCGGCCGTCGACCAGGCCGTAGCGGAGCTGGACGACCTTGCGCTCGCGTTCGCCGAGCGTGGAGAGCACGGCCTCCAGGTGTTCGCGCAGCAGCAGGAACGCGGCGGACTCCACGGGGCTGGTGGCGTCGCCGTCCTCGATGAGGTCGCCGAGGGCGACGTCGTCCTCCTCGCCGACCGGGGCGTGCAGGGAGACGGGTTCCTGGGCCAGGCGCAGCACCTCACCGACGCGCTCCGGGGGCAGGTCGAGGTGGGCGGCGACCTCCTGCGGGGTCGGCTCGTAACCGCGTTCCTGGAGCATACGGCGCTGGACGCGGACGACCCGGTTGATCAGCTCCACGACGTGGACGGGGACGCGGATGGTGCGGGCCTGGTCGGCCAGCGCGCGGGACATGGCCTGGCGGATCCACCAGGTGGCGTACGTGGAGAACTTGTAGCCGCGGGCGTAGTCGAACTTCTCCACGGCCCGGATCAGGCCCAGGTTCCCCTCCTGGACCAGGTCGAGCATGGTCAGCCCGCGTCCGACGTACCGTTTCGCCACTGACACGACGAGCCGCAGGTTCGCCTCGATCAGGCGGCGTTTGGCGACACGGCCCATGACGACGATCCGGTCGAGGTCCAGGGCGAGCCCGCTGTCCAGGTCGGGGGTGAGCCGCAGTTTCTCCTCGGCGAACAGCCCGGCCTCGACGCGTCGGGCGAGGTCGACCTCCTCGGCCGCGGACAGCAGCGGGATCCGGCCGATCTCGCGCAGGTACTGGCGGAACAGGTCGGAGGAGGGCCCGCCGGTCTCGGTGCGGGTGGGCGGCGGCGGTTCGGGCCCGGTGGGGTCGGACTCGGCGTGGTCGGGCCCGGTGGGGACGGGCTCCGTGGGGTCGGGTCCGGTGGGGTCGGGTCCGGTGGGGTCGGGCTCCGTGTGGTCGGACTCCGTGTGGTCGATCCCGGTGGGGACGGGCTCCGTGGGGTCGGGTCCGGTGGGGTCGGGTCCGGTGGGGTCGGGCTCCGTGTGGTCGGACTCCGTGTGGTCGATCCCGG
>NZ_JBIWJA010000005.1:257661-292716 GCF_044764905.1 Streptomyces sp. NPDC093586
CGGTGGGGCCGGGCTCCGTGAGGTCGGGTCCGGTGGGGTCGGGCTCCGTGTGGTCGGCGGGTCCGGACGCTCCGAGGAGATCGGCCTCGGCCTCCGCGGGTCCGTGGTCGTGCGGGGTCGTCGCGACGAGCACGCCGGGCTCCGCTTCCGGCTCCGCGACGGCGTCGGTATGCGCGCCGGTCTGGGTGAGGGTCTGGGTCTGCACGGGGGCGACCTCCAGGATGGACGCCGCCGGCGGGGGCGGCAGCGGTACTTCGGGAGCGGAGTCGGCGGCCTCGCCGCTGTCCGTCCCGTACGCGGTGAACACGGCCGCCTGGGTCGGGGACCCGTCGGGGACGGACCGGCCGTGCTCCGAGGACTCGGACACCGCCCCCAGTGTGGGGTACGACACATCGCCGCCACGAGGGGCGTGCGGTGACTTTTTGCGTCCGGTCCGCTACAGCGCGGCGGCGCCGTGTTCGCGCAGGGTCTGGTCGTACTGCTGGAGGACCCACAGCTCGTTCTGCACGGCGGCGAGTTCGGCGGGGTCGCCGTGGCCGCCCAGGCGGGTGAGGCGGCCGGTGATGTCGCGGATGCGGCGCTCGACGGCGCGGCGCCGGACGGTGACCAGCTGGGCGCCGGCGTAGACCTCGTCGACGTCCTTCACGCCCCGGTGCAGCATGATCGCCTCGACGGCGAGTTCGGTGACCATGGCGCGGACGGTGTCGTCGGGGGCGGCCTCGCGGACGCGGACCAGGTAGTCCTGCGGGTCCTGGACACCGAACTCGGCGCCGCCCGCGTCCATGATCGCCTGGCGTACGGCCGCGTAGGGCGGGGCGGTGAACTCGTCCACGCCGTACGCGTCGAAGGCCGGGGAGACCAGCTCGGGGCGCTGGAGGGCGAGCTTGAGCAGCTCGCGCTCGGTGGCGAAGACGGGGTTGCGCAGGTTCAGCGCGGGGCCGCGGGGGGCCGTCCGGCCGGCGGGGGCGTACTGCTGCGGGCCGTCACCGCCGCCGTGCCGCGGCCGGTCGGGGGCGGGGCCCTTGCCGCCGCGGTCGCGGGCCCAGCGGGCGAGCTGGGCGACGCGCTTGACCACGAACTGGGTGTCGAGGATGCCGAGCATGCCGGCGAGCTGCACGGCGACCTCGTGCTGGGCGCCGCTGTTCTTGATGCGGGCGACGACGGGGGCGGCCTCGTCGAGGGCGGCGGCGCGGCCGGCCGGGGTGTCCAGGTCGTAGCGGGCGACGATCTGGCGCAGCGCGAACTCGAACAGCGGGGTGCGCGGCCGGACCAGGTCGGCGACGGCGTCGTCGCCCTTGGCCAGGCGCAGGTCGCAGGGGTCCATGCCGTCGGGGGCGATGGCGATGTACGTCTCGGCGGCGAACTTCTGGTCGTCCTCGAAGGCGCGCAGGGCCGCCTTCTGACCGGCCGCGTCGCCGTCGAAGGTGAAGATCACGCGGGCCGAGCCGTTGTCCATCAGCAGGCGGCGCAGGATCTTGATGTGGTCGCCGCCGAAGGCGGTGCCGCAGGTGGCGATGGCGGTCGTCACACCGGCGAGGTGGCAGGCCATGACGTCGGTGTAGCCCTCGACGACGACCGCGCGGGACGCCTTGGCGATGTCCTTCTTCGCGAGGTCGATGCCGTAGAGGACCTGGGACTTCTTGTAGATCGCGGTGTCGGGCGTGTTCAGGTACTTCGGGCCGGTGTCCGCCTCGTGGAGCTTGCGGGCGCCGAAGCCGACGACGTCGCCGCCGATGTCGCGGATGGGCCACATCAGCCGGCCGCGGAAGCGGTCGATGGGGCCGCGGCGGCCCTCCTGGGCGAGCCCGGACAGGACCAGCTCCTTGTCGCTGAAGCCCTTGCCGCGCAGGTAGCGGGTGAGGTGGTCCCAGCCCTGGGGGCTGTAGCCGACGCCGAAGTGCTCGGCGGCGGCCTGGTCGAAGCCGCGCTCGGCGAGGAAGGTGCGGCCGGCGTCCGCCTCGGGGCTGGTGGCCAGCTGCTCCGCGTACCACTGGGCGGCGATCTTGTGGGCCTCGACCAGGCGGATGCGCTCGCCGCGCTGGTGGGCGGGGTTGTAGCCGCCCTCCTCGTACCGCAGGGTGATGCCGGCCTGGCCGGCCAGGCGCTCGACCGCCTCGGAGAAGGTG
This sequence comes from Streptomyces sp. NPDC093586, assembly GCF_044764905.1. Classification (NCBI taxonomy): domain Bacteria; kingdom Bacillati; phylum Actinomycetota; class Actinomycetes; order Kitasatosporales; family Streptomycetaceae; genus Streptomyces; species Streptomyces sp. NPDC093586. Next base: position 259,788 of record NZ_JBIWJA010000005.1, read on the forward strand.
AGGTGGTCGATCTTCATCACGAACGTGATGGTGTCGCCGCCCTCCTGGCAGCCGAAGCAGTGGAAGAGTCCCTTGCTCGGGCTGACCTGGAAGGACGGTGACTTCTCGTCGTGGAACGGGCACAGCCCCTTCAGGTTGCCGCCGCCCGCGTTGCGCAGCTGGAGGTACTCCGAGACGACGGCGTCGATCGGGACCGCGTCCCGTACCGCCTTCACGTCCTCGTCGTTGATCCGTCCTGCCACGCGTGAATTCTACGGGTCGGCACCGACATCCCCGGCCGCGGTCGTCGGCCCCCGGCCGGGAACCCGGGGGCCGCCCCGGGGATCGCGGCACGGGGGCGGCGGAGACTCAGACGCCGAGGCTTTCGAGCGGGACGTGCGGATCGGAGAGGGCCTCCGTGCTCACGGGCGTCTTCGAGCGGATCAGCCGCTGGACGGGCTCCGTGACGTCCCACACGTTCACGTTCATCCCGGCGAGCACCCGGCCCTCCTTCACCCAGAAGGCGATGAACTCGCGCTTGGCCGCGTCCCCGCGGATCACCACCTGGTCGTACGAGCCCGCCGGCGCCCAGCCGGAGTACTCCATGCCGAGGTCGTACTGGTCGGAGAAGAAGTAGGGCACGCGGTCGTAGGCGACGTCCCGGCCGAGCATCGCGCGGGCCGCGGCCGGGCCGCCGTTGAGGGCGTTGGCCCAGTGCTCCACGCGCAGGCGGGTGTCGAACAGGGCGTGCGGGAAGGAGGCGACGTCGCCGGCCGCGAAGATGTCGGGGTCCGAGGTGCGCAGCCGTTCGTCGACGACGATGCCGCCGCCGTGCGCCCGGTCGGCGATCTCCAGGCCCGCGGCCTGCGCGAGCGCGGTGCGCGGGGCGGCGCCGATCGCGGCGAGCACGTCGTGCGCGGGGTGCTCCTCGCCGTCGTCGGTGCGGGCGGCGAGCACCATGCCGTCCTGGCCGACGATCTCGGTCAGCTGCACGCCGAAGTGGAAGCGGACGCCGTGCGCCTCGTGCAGCTCGGTGAAGACGGAGCCCAGCTCGGGGCCGAGGACGCCGTGCAGCGGGGTGGGGGCCGGCTCGACGACGGTGACCTCCGCGCCGTACCCGCGGGCCGCCGCCGCGACCTCCAGGCCGATCCAGCCGGCGCCGGCGATCACGAGGTGGCCGTTGTCCCGGCCGAGGGAGGCGAGGACGCCCTTGAGGCGCTCGGCGTGGGCGAGGCGGCGCAGGTGGTGGACGCCCGCGAGGCCGGTGCCGGGCACGTCGAGGCGGCGGGGCTCGGCGCCGGTGGCGAGGAGCAGTTTGTCGTACCGGGCGAAGGTGCCGTCGTCGCCGTAGTGGACGGTCTTCGCGGCACGGTCGACGGCGACGACGGTCTGGCCGAGGTGCAGTTCGATGTCGTGCTGCGCGTACCAGGCGGGCTCGTGCACGAAGACGCTGTCGCGTTCCTCCTTGCCGAGCAGGTAGCCCTTGGACAGCGGCGGGCGCTCGTAGGGGTGGTCGCGCTCGTCGCAGACGAGGATCACCCGGCCGGTGAAACCCTCCGTGCGGAGCGTCTCGGCCGCCTTGGCGCCGGCCAGGCCTCCTCCGACGATGACGAATGTCTGATCCGCGTCGACCACTTTGTTGCCTCCTCGTCAGGGTGCCGCCACATGCGAGCGTCCCGCACACGGCGTGGCGCGGGAAGGGGGAGTGACCCGATCAGGCCATCGTCAGTCTCCCGAACGGCCGGTCAGACGGGCGTGGAGCGAGCGGGCCGAGGCGTCCGTGAGGGAGGCGATCTGGTCGACGATCACCCGTTTGCGGGCCCTGTCGTCACCGGCCCGGTCGAACAGGGCGCGGAACTGGGGGTCGAGGCCGTCGGGGGCGCGGGCGGTGAGCGCCTCGGCGAGTTCGGCGACGACGACGCGCTGGTCGGCGCGCAGGAGTTCCTGTTCGGCGCGCTGCATGACGTACCGGTCGGCGACCGCCTTGAGGACGGCGCACTCCATGCGGGTCTCGCGGGGCACGACCAGTTCGGCGGTGTACCGGGTGAGGCGCCCGCCTCCGTACGCGGCCCGGGTGGCGGCCTCGGCGGCGAGGCAGAAGCGGCCGATGAGCTGGCTGGTGGCGTCCTTCAGGCGGGCCTGGGCGACGGCCGAGCCGTCGTAGCCGTGCGGCCACCAGTCCTGGGCGAGGAGGCGGTCGAGGGCGGCGGCGAGTTCGGCGTGGTCGGTGCCGGCGGGGACGTAGCGGCCGACGGCGACCTCGAAGACCGCCTCGCGCTCGGGGTCGGCGAGCAGGCAGTTCGGGTCGATGTGGCCGGCGTGCAGGCCGTCCTCGACGTCGTGCACGGAGTACGCCACGTCGTCGGACCAGTCCATGACCTGCGCCTCGAAGCAGGTGCGGGTGCCGGGGGCGCCCTCGCGCAGCCACGCGAAGACGGGGCGGTCGTCCTCGTACACCCCGAACTTGGGTGACGCCGGGTCGGTGGGGTGGGCGCCGCGGGACCAGGGGTACTTGGTGGCGGCGTCGAGGGCGGCGCGGGTGAGGTTGAGGCCGACGGAGCGCTCCTCGGTGAACCGCTTGGGCTCGATGCGGGTGAGGAGTCTGAGGGACTGGGCGTTGCCCTCGAAGCCGCCGCAGTCCTCGGCGAACTCGTTCAGCGCGGTCTCGCCGTTGTGGCCGAAGGGCGGGTGACCGAGGTCGTGGGAGAGGCAGGCGGCCTCCACCAGGTCCGGGTCGCAGCCGAGGGCGGCACCGAGTTCGCGACCGACCTGGGCGCATTCCAGGGAGTGCGTGAGGCGGGTGCGGGGGCTGGCGTCCCACACGGGACTGCGCTCCCCCGGCGTGACGACCTGCGTCTTGCCGGCGAGGCGGCGCAGGGCGGAGGAGTGCAGGACGCGGGCGCGGTCGCGTTGGAAGGCGGTGCGGCCGGGGCGTTTGTCGGGCTCGGGGGCCCAGCGGGCGACTGACGTCGGGTCGTACGCGGCGGGGGGTGCGGTGCCTTCCATGTCCTCGACAGTACGGGGCGGGTGTGACATGTGGGGGTCCCGCCCGGGACACGGCGCCGGAGCCGTCCCGTCGTCGCGCGGGAGGTCCGGTCCCGGGCCGTCCGCGGGCCCTGCCGGACCCCGCTGGGTGAGGGCAGCCTCAGAGGTCTGTTAAGGCACCCATAAAGCTCGCCCGACAGGGCTCTCATCGGCCGGTCGAGGGCGTTCCTGCCGCTAGGTTGCTGATCACCGGACCGCCGGGGCGCCGCACCGCGCGGGCCGTCCCACCGGTCCGTCCCCTCGCGTCCGCGTCCTCGTCCGCCCGCGTCCGGGTGGACGAGGAGTACCGGAACGTTCCGCGGGAGAAGCCCGTTTCAGGAGGTGTCGTCGTGAACAACATGCCGCTCCATGGTCCCGGCCGTCTCGCCGTCGTCCTCGACGCCCTCCCCGACGGTCTCCTGCTCGTCAACAACAACGGCACGGTCGTCAGCGCCAACGCGACGGCTCTCGCCCTGTTCGAGGCCCCGGGCACCGCGCTCGTCGGGCGGGGGCTGCTGGATCTGCTGCCCGACTTCGACTGGCGTCTCACGTCCGGCCCGGCGCTCGCGTTCCAGGAGTCCGGCCGGAGGGGGCAGGCCGGGCCCGGACGGATGACCGCCCGGCGCACGGACGGCGAGGAGTTCACCGCCGAGGTCCACAGCTCCTGTCTGGAGAACGGGGGCGCGGCGGGCCCGTACGACCGCCGTGGCGGGGAGCAGCTGCTCATGCTGGTCGTCCGGGACCTCACCGGGGTGTTCGACGTCGAGGCGGAGCTGGCCGGTTCGCGGCGGCAGACGGCGTCCATCCTGCGCGCGGTGACCGAGGGCGTCATCGGTACGGACGCCGAGGGGCGCATCGTCCTGGTCAACCCCGCCGCGGCGCGGATGCTCGGCTACCGTGCCGGCCGGCTCGGCGGCCAGGAGGTCCACCCGCTCCTCCTGCACACCCGCGCCGACGGCGAGCCGTACCCGTTCGAGGAGTCGCCCCTCGCCGACACGCTCCGGTCCGGCCGCAAGCACCGGGTGCGCGGACAGGTCCTGTGGGCACAGGACGGCACCCGGATCCCGGTGGACATGACCACCGCCCCGGTGCACGAGGGGGGCAGGATCGTCGGCGTCGTCATGACCTTCACGGACCGCCGCCCGGACGAACGGCTCGCGCGTGAGCACGCGGCCGAACTCGCGGCCCACGCCGAACGCCACGCCGCCGCGCTGCGCCGCCACGAGGACGCGTACGAGGCCCTGTCCGACCGGCACGCGCAGCTGGCCGCCGCCGTCGGCGGTGCCCGGCACGGTCAGCTGGAGGAGATACGCGCCGCACTCGCCGGCCTGGCGGCCGACGACGCGGGCCATCTGTGGCCGGAGGCAGGCAGGCTGCTGGGCCTCCTGGCCGCCGGGTGCGCGCGGCTGACCGCCTGTCTGGACGGACTGCTCGACGCCCAGCGGCTCGCCGACGGCGCGGAGGAGCCGCGCCGGGAGAGGGCGGAGATCGGCCGGATCGTGGACGCCGCCGTCCACCGGTCCGAGCGGCTCATGCGGCACGGGCGGGCCCGGTTCGCCGTGCACACGCCCCCGATCGAGGCCGAGGTGGACCCGGAGCGCCTGACCACCGCACTCGCCCACCTCCTCGCCGACGTCGCCGACGGTGACGGTGACGGTGCCGGTGCCGGTGACGACGAGGACGCCGGCGGCAGCCGCGTGACCGGGCGGGCCGTGCCGGGGGGCGCGGACGCCGGCGAGCCGTCGACCGTCGTCGTGGCCGCGCCGCGCGGCGACACCGTACGGATCGAGGTGCGGGGTCCGTACGCCGGCGGCGATCCCGTCCACCAGGCGGTCGTCCGCGCGGTCGTGGACGCGCACGCGGGGGTGGTCCAGCGGTACGGGGTGCCCGGGACGAGTGGCAGCACGTACGTCGTCGAGGTGCCGCTCGCCTCCCCGGCCGCGGCGACCGGACGACCGCCCGCCGCCGACGCCCCGTCCGGGACGCGGGCGCGGGAGCTGCCCGCGCGGCATCCCGGCGGGTCGGGCCACCGCCGACGGCGCGCTCGTCACGCCGATCCCGGTGCCGGCACCGGCACCGGCACCGACGGCCGCGCGGCGGCCGTGGGCGGCGCTCCCCGGCCGACCGGACGCCGGCGCGGGCGCGCCGCGGAGAGCGTCATGACGCTCTCCGCGGTGGGGGAGCAGGAAAGCGCCGAGGTGGGGGTGGTGACGTTCCTGGACGAGGCGAGTGCCGACGCCCCCGCTCTCACGCCCGTCAGGGCGCTGCCCGCGCACGCCTCACCGGCGGGGCCCCTGTTCGGTGACACGTGGTCCACCGGCGTGCCGCTGCCCGCCGAGGTCCCGGCCGTCCCCTCCCCCGCCGGGCCGTACGGGGGCCGGCGTCCGGCCCTGCCCGCCCCGGCGCTGTGGCCGGCACCGGCCGGCGGTGATCTCCTCCCCTGACCACCCGGCGCCCCTCGGCAGGCACGAGGGCGTACGAGACCACCGGACCGACTCCCCACCTGTCGGTCCGGTACGGGGAGCGCGCCCCCCGCGCTCCCCCGGCCACGGACCGGGCCGCCCCCGGGTCCGGTCCGTGGCCACGACGGCCCGCCCCGGCGACGGCCCCGACGGCCGGCGGCCCCGTGTCCGGGGGGCGTGGGCCGTCACCCCGACGTGACACCCGGGCGCCTGCGGCGCCGGGCCGCCCTGCGGTCGCGCCGGCTCCCCTGCTCGTCCTGCTGGGCGCCGAGCTGGATCCACACACGGATCTCCGCGCCGCCGAGCACCGAGCGGCCCACGCGCACGTCGCCGCCCGTGGCCTCCGCCATCCGCCGCACGATGTCCAGCCCCAGGCCCGTCGAACCGTCCCTGTCCCCGCTGTTGCCCCGGGCGAGGGCCGCCTCGGGGTCCGGGATTCCGGGTCCCGCGTCGGAGACGAGGATGATCACCGCGTCCCGGCTCCGGTGCACGTCCAGCGAGAAGGCGGTGCCCTCCGGCGTGTGCTGGAAGACGTTGCCCAGCAGGGCGTCGAGCGCGGCCACGAGCTCACCCCGCGGGACGGGTACGGGCACCGGCGCGTCGACACCCGCGACACCGGCCGCACGGCCTTCGTCCTCGGCGAGCGCCGCCCAGAACTCCATGCGTTCCCGGATCACCTCGGCCGCGTCGCAGCCCGCGTCGAGGATCGGTCCGGCCGTCTGCGGCTTGGCCTCGCGTGCCGTGCGGATGATGATGTCGACCTCGCGTTCCAGCTGTTCGACGGCGCTGCGTGTCTGGTCCGCGGCGGGGCCGTGGCCGAGCGAGGCGGCGTTGAGCCGCAGCACGGTCAGCGGGGTGCGCAGGCGGTGCGACAGGTCCGCGGCCAGTTCCCGTTCGTTGGCCAGGAGTTGGACGACCTGACCCGCCATCGCGTTGAAGGCCGCCGCGGCCTGCCTGAGCTCCGCCGGTCCCTCCTCCTCGACCCGCACGCCGAGTCTGCCCTGCCCGAGCTGCTGCGCCGCACCGGCGAGCCGCTGGGCGGGCTGCGTGAGCCGTACGCCGAGGCGGTCCGCGACCAGGACCGAGCCGACGATCAGGGCGAGCCCGACGCCGGCCAGGACGAGCCAGGCCATGGCCACTCCGCGGCTGCCCTCGGCCTCGGGCACGAACACCTCGACGATGCAGATCTGCCCGGACTTCACCGCGAAGGGCTGCAGGAACGCCGAGCCGCCCGGCACGTCCGTGATGGCGGCGTGCCCGAGCTCGCGCACGGTGTCCACCCGGTCGTGCGCCACCCGGACACGGCCGATCTCCACCTCGGGAGCGCCGCCGGCGGCCGGGACGTGCACGGCCATCCGGCCGGCGGCGCCCGCCTCGGTGGACAGGACGGCCTGCGTCAGGTACTTCCGGTCGGTGGTGATCGAGAGCGTCGGCCCGAGCGCGGCCGCCTGCCGTTCGGCGTTGGCGATGGCCCGGTCCGACGCCATCTCCCTGACGACCAGTCCGAGGGGCACCGCGAAGGCCACCACCACCATGCCCGTGACCGCGAGGCAGACCCGGATGAGGGCCCATCTCACCGCGGGGGCTCCAGCATCACTCCCACGCCCCGGCAGGTGTGCAGGTAGCGCGGCCGGGCCGCGGACTCGCCGAGCTTGCGCCGCAGCCACGACAGATGGACGTCGATGGTCTTGTCGGCGCCGTACGGCTGTTTCCACACCTGCGTCAGCAGGTCCTTGCGCGGGACGACCACGCCGGGGCGCTGCGCGAGGAAGGCGAGCAGGTCGAACTCGCGGCGGGTCAGGTCGAGTTCGACACCGTCCAGGGTGGCCCGGCGGCGTACCGGGTCGACGGTCATCCCGCCGACGCGGATCGCCTGGGGCAGCGCGGCCAGGGTGTCCGCACCGGCGCCGGAGCGCCGCAGGACCGCCGCGATGCGGGCGGACAGGTGCTCCGCGGAGAACGGCTTGGTCAGGTAGTCGTCGGCGCCGTCGTTGAGCAGGCGCACGATCCCGGCCTCGTCGTCCCGGGCCGTGGCGATGATCACCGGGACGTCGGTGATGCCGCGCAGCATCTTCAGGGCCTTGGCGCCGTCGAGGTCGGGCAGCCCGAGGTCCAATATCACGACGTCGAACTGGAGTTGGGAAACCTCGCGCAACGCATCGAGCGCCGTGCCGACGCTCCGCACGGTGTGGGAGGCGTCGGTCAGGTGCCTAATGAGGGCAGCGCGTACGAAACGGTCGTCCTCGACCAGGAGCACACTAGCCATGAGCGAAACCGTACGCTAACCAATGAAACGATTTCGCAGGAGCCTCGGCCCGAGAACACTTAGCGCACCCTGGATCACGATGCGACGACTTCTGAAACACGCCATTGCCTGGACGCTGTCCACCGCGGCGGCGGGCACGGTTTCCTGGTGGGGTGTCCACACGGTGATGACGGCCACCGCCTATAGCCCGCCCCCCGCCCTTCCCGTTATGCAGGCCCCGGGAAAGGGAGAACCGGAAACCGCGCACGGGACGCGCTCCGGCGGCTCGCCGGGAGCGTCCCCGGCGGCCGAGCGGCCGGAACCCACGGGCGACGACAAAGCGGAACAGGAAGTTCCGGTCGCCGCCTCCACCAGCCCCGCGGCGAGCGCCCGGCCCACCGGCGACGGCACGGCCCCGACCGCCGGGCCGGGCGACGGCGCGGGGACGAGCCCCAAGGAGTACTCCGTCGACGGCGGCCGGGTCACCTTCGACATGAAGGGGGACCACGCGGAACTGGTCTCCGCCACCCCGAACCCGGGCTGGCGGATGCAGGTGTGGAAGCACCCCCAGTGGATCCGCGTGAGCTTCACCGCCGGCGACCGCGAGATCGCGGTCTTCTGCACGTGGTACCAGCACCCGCCCCTCGTCGAGATCGAGGAACGGTGACCACCCCGCGCGCCTTCCGTAACGATCCGGACTCGGCAGCCTTAACGCCCGACAGGTGACGGTACAAGGAAATCCCCCGGTTTTAGGGTTCCCTTAATCAAGCCATGAGGTTTCTTTAGCGAATTCCATCGAGGGCCGCACCGGGAAGCCTTTTCCTCACCACTCCCACCCACCCCGAGCGCTGCTAAAGTCCGTCAGCGTGCGCAAGCGAGAAATAACGACCACCAGAACAAGTACTGCGGCCGCACTGGCCCTGTCGCTCGGCTTGATAGGTTGTGGAGGTATATACGCGGCCGCTCCCGCAATGGCCACCGGACAGTCGGCGTCGTGCCCGGCCCCGGGAAAGACGCCCGGTATCGGCCATGCCCCGAGTTTCACCGACAACAACGTCGCCCTCTTCGCCGGCGGCGACTACACGGCCGACGGGGGAACCGCGGAGGCCGAGGGGCTTCTCGTCGTCAAGGGCGACGCCTCCTTCGCCAAGAGCGGCGGCGGCGTCTTCAACGTCGGCCGGGTGGGGGCAGGTTCCGGCATCCTCCCCGCCTCCGGGAACGTGATGCTCGCCGTGGGAGGCGGCCTGTCGGTCGGCAAGGGGACCACGGTCGACGTCGGCCACGGCCTCACGGCCGGCCCCCGCTACGGCGGTTCCGTCCAGGTCGGCGGAAAGCTGGACGACCAGGGGGAGCTGGAGACGAACGGCGGCTCCCTCACCCAGGGCATGGGGCAGAAGGGGGCCCTCGGCCCCTACGCCGCGTTCGACACGACCCTCGGGAAGGAGTCGTCCTCCCTCGGTTCGCTGAAGACCACGGGGACGGCCGAGCGGAGCGGCGCCTCGGTCACCTTCACGAGCACGGGGGCGGGCAAGGACGGCCTCCAGGTCTTCGAGATCTCCGCCGCCGACCTCGACGGCGCCTCGACGTTCTCGTTCAGGTCCATCCCGGCCGGAGCCTCCGTCGTCGTCAACGTGACCGGCTCCCAGGCGGTCAGGATCTCCCCCATGTCCGTCGGATTCAACGACGACCGGGTCGACCTGTACAGCTCGGCGAACTTCGGCGAGGCCGCCTCGCGCATCCTGTACAACTTCGAGAAGTCCCCGTCCCTCACCCTGGGCGGCGGCGGGAACTTCATGGGTTCGATCCTCGCCCCCGAGGCGTCCGCGGACATCACCGCGAGCACCAACGGACGCCTGTACTTCGGCAAGGACGTGCGGACCCACGGCTCCGGCAACGAGAGCCACAACTACCCCTGGAACGGCTCGCCGGCCTTCGCGTGCGGGACCGGGACGACCGTCCCGCCGGCCCCGGCCCCCTCCACGCAGCCGGCCGAGTCCGCCCGGCCGGACCAGCCGGCGAAGCCGGACACGGAGCCGTCCGCGACGCCGTCCGCCCCGTCGCAGCCCGAGGGGACGACCGAGCCGGCGCAGCCGGAGCGGCCGTCCGAGTCCGCCGGGCAGCCGGCCGCCGGGCCGTCCGCGTCCTCCCCCGCACCGCGCGAGGACACCGGTCTCCTCGCGACCACCGGCGCGGGACCCACCACGCTGATCGCCGTGGCCGCGGCCGCCGTCCTCGCCGCCGGCGGAGCGCTGTTCGCCGTCGCGCGACGCCGTCGCCGTACCTGACGAATCGGAATACATGAAGGACCTGTGAACGAAATGTGAGGCGGGGTGGCGCACGACTGCCGTCCCGCCTCACGAGTTCACCGCAGGCGCTCCGCCGGCCATTCCGGTCATTCCCGCAAGAGGATGAATTCATATGTTCCAGGCGCTCGGAGGCCCAGCTCGATGACCTCTCAGCAGGCGGCGAATCCCGTCTTCGGACACGTCGTCCCACCGAACAGCACCGAGGACACCATCGAGCAGGAAGTCCTGAACCTCTTCACCGAGTCCGCCCCGAAACAGAGCACCCCGCCACCGCCGCCGGAGACCGGCCGCAGCATCCCGAGCCATCGGCGCCCGAAAGGGACATCACGCGCGCTGATCCTCGCGTGCGGCGCGGCCGCCGGCATCGGTTCGATGATCGTTCTCTACGCGCTTCCCGGCCATTCCGATTCCCGGCGCCCCGCGGCGGCCCAACGGCCGGTGGCGGCGCCCGTGACCGTGCCGCCGGCCCGGACGTCGCAGGCACCGGCCCCGGACCCGGCCCCCAGCCGGTCCCCTTCGGCGACACCGACCAGGCGGGCGGCCGGGCCGAGTACCCATGGCCCGCGTCCCGGCACGTCGCCCAGCACCGGCCGCACACCGTCGACCGCACCGAGCAGCACCCCGCCACCGGCATCGCACCCACGGCCGTCACGGCCGCCGCGGCCGTCACCCCCGCCGGAGGTCTCCGTGCTGTCACTCGGCAGCCAGGGCCCCCAGGTGGCCGAACTCCAGCGACGGCTGGCGCAGTTCCACCTGTACTACGGTCCCGTCGACGGCGAGTTCTCCACCGACGTCACCATCGCCGTGCACCGCTTCCAGTGGCTGCGGAACGTCGACGAGTCACCGGGCGTGTACGGGCCGGCCACCCGCGCGGCCCTCGAGGCCGAGACCACCGCGTCCGACCCCGCACGGCCCTGAGTCCGGCGCCGGTGCCGTGGTGGCCGGTGCCGGCGCCGCCTCGTAGCGGCGCAGCAGCAGGCGGGCCATCGCCGGATGGGTGCCCAGCGGTGCGGACGCGATCCAGGGGGCCGCTGCCGCGCACTCCGTCGCGAAGCGGCCCGGGGCCGTGAAGCAGGAGGCCACGGCGACGCGGCGGTAGCCCCGGGCGGTCAGCGAACGGACCGCTTCCGGCACCGTGGGCGCGGCGGCCGAGGCGTACGCGGGAACGACCGGGACACCGAGGCGGGCGGCGAGGAGAGCCGCGGTGCGGGCCGTGTCCGCGCGGGAGGCCGGGGCGCGGGAGCCCGCGGAGGCGAGGACGACGGCGCTGTCCCGGGGCGCGCGGGCGGGCCAGCCGGCCTCGGTGAGGCGGGCGTGGAGGGCGTCGACGAGCAGGGGGTGCGGGCCGAGCGGGGCGGCCACGCGGGTGCGGGCCGGGGACGCCGCGGCCATCTCGGGGATGTCCCGTTCGACGTGGTGGCCGCGGGTCAGCAGCAGGGGGACGAGGACGGCCTCCCCGTCGCCGAGGGCGGCGAGCGTGTCGGGCAGCAGGGGCGCGTTCAGCTCGATGTGCCCGAGGCGCACCTCCAGGCCGGGGCGCAGGGCGCGGACCCGGTCCAGGAGGGCCCGCACGGTGCGCAGCGCGCGCGGGTCGCGGCTGCCGTGGGCGACGACGACCAGGGCGGGGGTGCCGCCGGGGTGCGCCGTGCTCGTCCTGCCCGTCACTGTCATCACCGTCATGCACCGAGCGTGGCGGCAGGACGTTGCCTCCCCGTTGCGCGGACGTCACGGGAATTTACCGTCGGTTCACACGGCACCGGCCGCCGCGTGTGAGCGGGGCCGAACCGGACGGCGCGCCCGTACGTCCCTGGGAGCAGGAGCCTACCGGGAGGGGACCGACACCGATGCGCCGCTGGAGACCGGGCAGACCGCGCTTTCCGCGCACCCGCAGGGGGCAGCGACGGCTGATCCGGGCGGTGGTGGCCGGGTGCGTACTGGCCCTGCTGCCGGCGACCTGGACGTACGTGGTGACCGGCGACCGGCTGCGCACCACGGCCGACGTGCCCCCTACCGAGGTCGCGGTCGTCTTCGGTGCCGGACTGTGGGACGGCGAGCCGTCGCCGTACCTCGCGCACCGGCTGGACGCGGCGGCCGAGCTGTACCGCGCGGGGCGGATCGAGGTGGTGCTCGTGACCGGCGACAACAGCCGGGAGGAGTACGACGAGCCGGACGCCATGCGCGCGTACCTGGTCCGGCACGGCGTGCCCGACGGGCGGATCGTCAGCGACTACGCGGGCTTCGACACCTGGGACTCCTGCGTCCGCGCGAAGAAGATCTTCGGCGTGGACCGGGCGGTGCTGATCAGCCAGGGCTTCCACATCCGGCGGGCCGTGGCGCTGTGCCAGGAGGCGGGGGTGGCGTCGTACGGGGTCGGGGTCGACGCCGAGCATGACGCGACCTGGTACTACGGGGGTGCGCGGGAGGTCCTCGCGGCGGGCAAGGCGGCGCTGGACGCGGTGTTCGAGCCGGATCCGCGCTTCCTCGGGCCGAGGGAGCCGGGAGTGTCCGAAGCACTGGCCGGCGGACGGTGACACGGCCCTCACCGTGGCCGGAGGGCGGCGGGGAGGTCACCGTCCCGGCGGCGTAACAATCGGCCGACCGGGCGCGTAACACGGGCGGCACACGCTGGACCGCATGCAGAACACCCCGACGCCCACGCACTGCCCGTACTGCGCACTGCAGTGCGGGATGAATCTGACGCCCACCGCCGACGGGAGCGTCGAGGTGAGCGAGCGCGCGGACTTCCCGGTGAACCGGGGCGCGCTGTGCGGCAAGGGCCGTACGGCGCCGGCGGTGCTCTCGTCCGGGGTCCGCCTGACCTCGCCGCTGGTCCGCGGCGGTGACGGCGCGCTGGTGCCGGCCTCTTGGGACGAGGCGCTGGACCGGATCGCCGGGAACCTGGCGCGCACGCGGGAGGAGCACGGCGCGGACGCGCTCGGGGTGTTCGGCGGGGGCGGACTGACGAACGAGAAGGCGTACGCGCTGGGCAAGTTCGCCCGGGTGGTGCTGGGCACCTCGCAGATCGACTACAACGGGCGGTTCTGCATGTCGTCGGCGGCGGCGGCCGGCACGAGGGCGTTCGGTCTCGACCGGGGGCTGCCCTTCCCGCTGGAGGACATTCCCCGCACCGGCTGCGTGATCCTCGTCGGGTCGAACCCGGCGGAGACAATGCCGCCGTCGCTGCGGTACTTCACCGAGCTGCGCGAGAACGGCGGCACGCTGATCGTCGTCGATCCGCGCCGCACGAGGACCGCCGAGCAGGCCGACCTGCACCTGGCGCCGCGGCCGGGCACCGACCTGGCGCTCGCGCTGGGCATGCTGCACCTGGTCGTCGCCGAGGGGCGGGTCGACGAGCGGTACGTCGAGGAGCGCACGACGGGCTGGGAGGACGCGCGGGCGGCGGCGATGGCGCACTGGCCGGAGTACGTGGAGCGGATCACGGGGGTGTCCGTCCCCGAACTGCGGGAGGCGGTACGGCTGTTCTGCGCGCCGGAGGCGGCGATGGTGCTCACCGCGCGCGGGCCCGAGCAACAGGCCAAGGGCACGGACACGGTGGGCGCCTGGATCAACCTGTGCCTGGCGACCGGGCGGGCCGGGCGGCCCCTGTCGGGGTACGGCTGCCTGACCGGGCAGGGCAACGGGCAGGGCGGGCGCGAACACGGCCAGAAGGCCGACCAGTTGCCGGGTTACCGCAAGCTGACCGACCCGGCGGCGCGGCGGCACGTCGCCGGGGTGTGGGGCGTGGACCCGGACGCGCTGCCGGGGCCGGGGCGCAGCGCGTACGAGCTGCTGGACGCGCTGGGCACGGACATCAGGTCGCTGCTGGTGATGGGCTCCAACCCGGTGGTGTCGGCGCCGCGCGCGGCCCACGTCGAGGAGCGGCTGCGGTCGCTGGGCTTCCTGGCCGTGTGCGACGTGGTGCTGTCCGAGACGGCGGCGCTGGCGGACGTCGTGCTGCCGGTGACGCAGTGGGCGGAGGAGACGGGCACCACGACCAGCCTGGAGGGGCGGGTGCTGCTGCGGCGGCGCGCGGTCACCCCGCCGGACGGGGTGCGCAGCGACCTGGAGGTGCTGCACGGACTGGCCGAACGGCTCGGGGCGGACAGGGGGCTGGAGAAGGGGTTCCCGACCGACCCGGAGGAGGTGTTCGAGGAACTGCGCCGGGCGAGCGCGGGCGGGCCCGCGGACTACTCGGGGATCACCTACCGGCGGCTCGCCGAGGAGAACGGGGTGTTCTGGCCCTGCCCGGCGCCCGCGCCGGAGCCGCACCCGGGCACCCCGCGCCTGTTCCTGGACCGCTTCGCCACCGACGACGGCCGGGCCCGCTTCGTCCCCGTCACGCACCGCCCGAGCGCCGAGGAGCCCGACGACGAGTACCCCGTGCTGCTGACCACGGGGCGGGTCGTGTCGCAGTACCAGTCCGGCGCGCAGACCCGGCGCGTGGACGAGCTGAACGCCGCCGCGCCCGGCCCCTTCGTGGAGCTGCATCCGAGGCTGGCGGCGCGGCTGGGGGCGGCCGAGGGCGACCCGCTGGCCGTCGTCTCCCGCCGGGGCCGCGCCGTGGCCCCGGCCCGCATCACCACCGCCATCCGCCCCGACACGGTGTTCATGCCCTTCCACTGGCCCGGCGAGGGCCGCGCCAACACCCTGACCAACCCGGCGCTGGACCCGACCTCGCGGATGCCGGAGTTCAAGGTGTGTGCGGTGCGGGTGGAGACGGTGACGTCGTAGGACCCGTCCGCCAGGCCCTGGTCACCGGGTCCACCGGTCGCCGCCGCCGATCGGGGCGCCGCGTGCCCGCGTCCGCCCGGCGGCGGCCGGCACCCCGGAAGGGTGCCGGCCGCCGCCGTCCGTCACGCGCCGTCGTACGGGCGCTTCTCCTTCGCCTCCCGCAACGCCCTCCCCCACCACACCAGTTGGTCCAGCATCGTCTTCGCCGCCGCGTCCGGGCCGGACGGGTCCCGCAGGGTGCCCGCGTCGTCGAAGGACGCGCCCGCGTTGTGGAAGGAGACCGTGTCGCGGACCGTGACGGCGTGCAGTTCGGCGAAGACCTGGCGCAGGTGCTCCGTCGCGCGCAGGCCGCCGGCCAGGCCGCCGTAGGAGACGAGGCCGACCGGCTTGGCCCGCCACTCGGTGTAGTGCCAGTCGACGAGGTTCTTCAGGCCGGCCGGGAACGAGTGGTTGTACTCGGGGGTCAGGACGACGAACGCGTCGGCGCGCGCCAGCTTCGGGGTGATCCGAGCCAGGGCGGCCGTCGCCTCCGGGGTCCGGGCGAAGGACGTGGGCAGGTCGGTCTCGGCGACGTCCACGACCTCGGGGGTCAGGTCGTCGCGCCTGCGGAGGTGGTCCAGGAGCCAGTCGGCGACGACGGGGCCGAAGCGGCCGTGCCGGTTGCTGCCGACGAGCAGGGTCACGTGGAGCGGAGAGGTCGTCGTGTTCATACGGGCCAGCCTGTTACCTCAACCTTGCTCGAGGTCAAGGCGGGACGGGCGGGGCTGTTCGGGGGCGCCGGTCACCCGTTCACACCTCCGCCGCACCCCCTTCGGGATCTTTTGCCCCGCGGCCCCGTACGGCGCCGGTGACCTGCCGAAACGTCGTCATGGTCGTGAAGGTGGGGCCGGGCGGTGACACCCGTTCATCCCATTCGCGGGGCGTGCTCGGGGAGCGGGCCGCGTCCGGTGCCAGTTTCCTCGGTAGGGCAGGGGCCACCGAAAAGCTCGAAGGAGCACCGATGCGACGTACCGCTCGCCTGCTGTCCGGTACCGCGCTCGCCGTCGCGGCCGCGGGCCTCGCCACCGTGCCCGCGCACGCCGGGGACACCACGGCCGCCGGCCGACTGGAGGTGTCCCCCTCCTCGGTCGTTCCGGGCGACGAGGCCACCGTGTCCACCTCGGCCTGCGACGAGGACGGTGCGGCGGAGGGCGACGCCGGCGCGGTGGGCTCGGGCCGGTTCCCGCTGGCGCCGGACACGCCCGGGGACGAGGTGGTCGGGCGGTTCGAGGTGCCGCCGAGCGCGCAGCCGGGGACGTACGAGATCGTCGTCACCTGCGCCGAGAGCGGCCGCCGGGTGACGGGTGACCTGGAGGTCACGCTGACCGCCGTCCGCGAACAGGTGTACCCCAGAGGAAGCGTCAAGACGGGGGTCGGCGGCGCTCTTGGCCCCGACCCCGTACAGACCGCGGCCGGCGTGACGGCTCTCGCCGTCGCCGCCGCGGGCGGTACCTGGCTCCTGCATCGCCGGGCGAGAGGCGACGGGATCTGACGGGCACCCTCCGCTGCCCGTCGACCGGTACCGCACTTCCCCACCCCCTCCGGGTCCGATGCCCCTCGCGGCCCGGAGGGGGCAGGGATTCCCCGAGGGAGAGTGGTCGTCATGCGCAGGCTCGGCAACACCGCGATAACGGCCGTCACCGCGGTCGCCCTCTGCTCCGGAGCGTGGCTCCTGAGCGGCGGCACGGAGACCGGGGCGCCGCCGCAGCCGTCGGCCGCCCAGGCCGGTTCGGGGCAGGCGCGGGAAGCGCCCGCCGCGCCGGCGCTGCCGCCCTCCCCGCCCGACCGCGTCCGCATCCCGGCGATCGGCGTGGACGCTCCGCTGACCGGCCTCGGACTGACGCCGGCGGGCAGCCTGGACGTGCCGCCCGCCGAGGACGAGAACCTCGCCGGCTGGTACGAGGCCGGCACCACACCCGGCGAGACGGGCACCGCGATCGTCGCCG
Organism: Streptomyces sp. NPDC093586; assembly: GCF_044764905.1. Classification (NCBI taxonomy): domain Bacteria; kingdom Bacillati; phylum Actinomycetota; class Actinomycetes; order Kitasatosporales; family Streptomycetaceae; genus Streptomyces; species Streptomyces sp. NPDC093586. Next base: position 276,520 of record NZ_JBIWJA010000005.1, read on the forward strand.
GGCACGTCGACAACACCGAGGGCCCGGCCGTCTTCTACCGGCTCGGCGCACTGAAGAAGGGCGCCGTGATCGAGGTCGACCGGCGCGACGGCGGCGTCGCGGTGTTCACCGTGGACGCGGTGGAGGTGTACGCGGCCACGGACTTCCCCGACGAGAAGGTGTACGGCGCGGCCGGCCGGCCCGAACTGCGCGTCATCACCTGCGGCGGCGGCTACTCACGCGGCACCGGGTACCAGGGGAACGTGGTCGTCTTCGCCCACCTCACCGGCAGCCGATGAGGCGTCCGGAGGGCGCGCGCCCGGGAAGGACACGCCCCGGTCAGGCCACCCACTGCTCGTAGGCCAGGTTCGCCACCAGGGCGAAGACGACCGTCAGCAGGACGACGCGGACGAAGCCGCTGCCCTTCTTGAGGGCCGTGTGCGCGCCGAACATGCCGCCGCCGAGGTTGAACAGGGCCATCAGGGCGGCCAGTTGCCACAGCACCGCGCCCTGCCAGGCGAAGGTGGCGAGGGCGCCGGCGTTGGTGCAGCAGTTGACGATCTTGGCGGTGGCGGAGGCCGTCACCAGGTCCAGGCGCAGCACGGCGGTGAGCGCGAGGACCAGGAAGGTGCCGGTGCCGGGGCCGATCAGGCCGTCGTAGAAACCGATGCCGAGGCCCGCGAGGCCGATCGCGGCGAGGATCTGACGGCGGGTGGCCGGGCCGGTGGCCGGGGCGGTGCCGAAGGCGGGGCGCAGGATCACGAAGGCCGCGACGGCGAGCAGCACCACCATGATCACCGGCTTGAGCACCTCGGTGCTCATCCCGGCGGCGAAGAAGGCCCCGCCGGAGGACCCGGCGAGGGCCGCCAGGCCGATGCGCACGGCCGTGCCGACGTCCACGGGCGCCTTGCGGACGTACGTCACCGCCGCGCCCGTGGTGCCGACGATGGCGACGGCCTTGTTGGTGCCCAGGGCGTGCGCGGCCGGGGTCCCGGCGGGCAGGCCGAGCAGCAGCGCCGGCAGCAGCAGGAGCCCGCCGCCGCCCACCACGGCGTCGATCCACCCGGCCGCGAAGGCGGCGAGGCACAGCAGGACGACCGTGGTCAGCGATATGTCGGGCATGATCGCGACCCTACGGACGGGACGGATGTGCCGTCCATCGAGATGAGGGACTTCTGAGGTTCCCGGGCGGGGGACGGCGCCCCTCACGGACCGACCCGGCACCCCCCTCACGGACCGGGGCCGACGTGCCCCACGGATGGTCCGATGCGCCCCCGGCCGGAGCCGGCGCCCCTACCGGGCAGACCCGACGCCCCGCACGGACCGACCCGGCACCCCCTGCGGGGCGGCCCACCGTCCCTCACACCCCTCCCCCGCCCCCGCTGAGGGCAGCGTTCCCCCCGGGAAACAGGAGGGATGCCGTCGGGTAACACCCGCACCGCACGCTCGGTGCCATGACCTCGAATGCGCGTGTGGTGGTGATCGGCGCCGGGCTCGCGGGCGTGACGCTCGCCCGGCGGCTCGGTGAGCTCGGCACGCCCGCGGTGCTGGTCGGCGACGAGGAGCACCGCCCGTACAACCGGGTGCTGCTCGCGGAGGTGCTGGCCGGACGGTTCGGCCCCGAGGTGACCGCCCTGCCGGCGCCCGCGGAGCTGGTCCGCGCCAAGGTCACCGGAGTCGACCGGGCCGGGCGGACCGTGCGCTGCGCCGACGGCTCCGAGATCGGGTACGGCACGCTGGTCCTGGCCACCGGCTCCAACGCCGTACTTCCGCCGCTGCGCGGCCTGTTCACCCCGGGCCGCGAACTGCCCGAGGGCGTGCACGCGTTCCGCACCATGGACGACTGCCTGGCCCTGTCCAAGGCGGTGCGGCCGGGGGCGCGGGCGGTCGTCGTCGGCGGCGGGCTGCTCGGCGTCTCCGCCGCCCGCGCGCTGGCCGTGCGCGGCGCGCAGGTCGTCCTCGCCCAGCAGTCCGAGCGGCTGATGGAGCGGCAGCTCGACCCGGCCGCCTCCGTGCTCGTCCGGCGCCACCTGGAGGACCTCGGCGTCGAGGTGCACACCGAGTGCCGGGTGCGGGACGTGCGCTCGGTCGGCGGGGCGGTGCGGTCGGTGGAGATGGCCGACGGATACGCCCTCGGCGCCGACCTGGTCGTCCTCGCCTGCGGGGTACGCCCGCGCGTCGGCCTCGCGCAGGATGCGGGCCTCCGGGTCGGCAAGGGCGTGGTCGTCGACGACGAACTGCGCACCTCCGACCCGCACATCCGCGCCGTCGGCGACTGCGCCGAGCACGCGGGCACGGTGTACGGACTGGCCGCGCCCGCGCTCGAACAGGCCGGCACGCTCGCCGCGCTGCTGGCCGGCGACCGCGCCGCCCGCTACACCGGCACCCGCTCCCTGACCCGGCTCACCCTCACCGGGCCGGACAGTCCCTTCGACCTCGCCGCGTTCGGCGAGACCGACCCCCGCCCCGGCGACGACGTCGTGCAGCTCGCCGACGCCACCCGGGGCACCTACCGCAAGGTCGTCGTCCGCGACGACCGGCTGGTCGGCGGGGTCCTGGTCGGCGAACTCGGCACCGTCGGCGCGCTGGCGCGCGCCTGGGAGGGAGCAGAGCCGCTCCCCTCCGACGGCGGCCCCCTGCTCCACCTGCTCACCTCTGACGGAGGCTCCTGATGTCCACGGCCACCCCGCCCACCATCGTGCTCGTCGGCCACGGCATGGTCGGCCAGCGCTTCCTCGAGGCGCTCGCCGAGCGCGGCCTGACCGCCACGCACCGCGTGGTCGTGCTGTGCGAGGAGCCGCGTCCGGCGTACGACCGCGTGCAGCTCACCTCGTACTTCTCGGGGAAGTCCCCGGAGGACCTGTCGATGACCGACCCGGCCTTCATCGCCGAGCACGGCATCGAGCTGCACGTCGGCGACCCGGCCGAGACCGTCGACCGCGAGGCCCGCCGGGTGACCGCCCGCTCGGGGCTGACCGTCGACTACGACGTCCTGGTCCTGGCGACCGGCTCCTACCCGTTCGTCCCGCCGGTCCCCGGCAAGGACGCCGAGGGCTGCTTCGTCTACCGGACGATCGAGGACCTCCTCGCCATCGAGGAGTACGCGAAGAACGCGACGACCGGCGCGGTCGTCGGCGGCGGCCTGCTCGGCCTGGAGGCGGCGGGCGCGCTCAAGGGCCTCGGACTCACCTCGCACGTCGTGGAGTTCGCGCCGCGCCTGATGCCCGTGCAGGTCGACGAGGGCGGCGGCGCCGCGCTGCTGCGCACCATCGAGGGGATGGGCCTGTCCGTCCACACGGGCGTCGGAACGCAGGAGATCGTGGTCGACTCCCGGGGTGCCGTCACCGGTATGAAGCTGTCCGACGGCTCCGAACTCGCCACCGACCTGGTGGTGTTCAGCGCCGGTGTCCGCCCCCGCGACCAGCTGGCCCGCGACTGCGGACTGGCGGTCGGCGAGCGCGGCGGCATCGCGGTGGACGAGCAGTGCCGCACGGTCACCGATCCGCGCGTGTTCGCGATCGGCGAGTGCGCGCTGGCGGCGGACGGCCGGGTGTACGGGCTGGTGGCGCCCGGGTACGAGCAGGCGGAGACGGCCGCCGCGACCATCGCCGACGACGAGGCGTCCTTCACCGGCGCCGACCTGTCCACCAAGCTGAAGCTGCTCGGCGTGGACGTGGCGTCCTTCGGCGACGCGCACGGCACCGCCGAGGACTGCCTGGACGTCGTCTACTCCGACTCCCGCGCGGGCCTGTACAAGAAGCTGGTCATCGGCCGCGACGGCACCCTGCTCGGCGGCGTCCTGGTCGGCGACGCGGAGGCGTACGGCACGCTGCGGGCCCTGACCGGCTCCGTCCCGCCCATCGCCCCGGAGTCCCTCGTGCTGCCCGCCGGCGCCGGCTCGGGCGCCCAGCTCGGTCCCTCCGCGCTCCCCGACGACGCCATCATCTGCTCCTGCCACAACGTCGCCAAGGGCACCGTCCGCGGCGCGGTCACCGACCACCGGTGCACCACGGTGCCGGAGGTGAAGAAGTGCACCAAGGCCGGCACCGGCTGCGGCTCCTGCGTCAAGGTGCTCGGCCAGCTGGTCACCGCCGAGCTGGAGGCGAGCGGCGTCGAGGTCGACACGGGCCTGTGCGGCTGCTTCGCGCAGACCCGCGAGGAGCTGTACGAGATCGTCCTCGCCCTGCGGATCACCTCCTACCGGGAACTCCTGGACCGGTACGGCCGCGAGGAGGCCCGGGGCAGTGAGGGCTGCGAGGTGTGCAAGCCGGCGGTCGGCTCGGTCATCGCCTCCCTCGCCCCGGCGATCGGCGCGAGCGGCTACGTCCTGGACGGCGAGCAGGCCGCGCTCCAGGACACCAACGACCACTTCCTCGCCAACCTGCAGAGGAACGGCTCGTACTCCGTCGTCCCGCGCATCCCGGGCGGCGAGATCGCCCCGGAGAAGCTCATCGTCATCGGCGAGATCGCCCGCGACTTCGGGCTCTACACGAAGATCACCGGCGGTCAGCGCATCGACATGTTCGGCGCCCGCGTCGAGCAGCTGCCGCTCATCTGGGCCCGGCTGGTGGACGCCGGCTTCGAGTCGGGGCACGCGTACGGGAAGTCGCTGCGCACCGTGAAGTCCTGCGTGGGCCAGACCTGGTGTCGCTACGGCGTCCAGGACTCGGTGCGCATGGCGATCGACCTGGAGCTGCGCTACCGGGGCCTGCGCTCCCCGCACAAGCTGAAGTCGGCGGTCTCCGGGTGCGCCCGCGAGTGCGCCGAGGCCCGGTCGAAGGACTTCGGCGTGATCGCCACGTCCAACGGCTGGAACCTGTACGTCGGCGGCAACGGCGGCGCCACCCCGCGCCACGCGGACCTGCTCGCGCAGGACCTCTCCGACGCCGAACTGGTCCGCCTGATCGACCGGTTCCTGATGTTCTACATCCGCACCGCCGACAAGCTGGAGCGCACCTCCACGTGGCTGGAGCGCCTCCCCGGCGGCCTGGACCACGTACGGGACGTGGTGGTGCACGACTCGCTCGGCATCTGCGACGAGCTGGAGTCCTTGATGCGGGCGCACGTCGCGCACTACCGCGACGAGTGGGCCGAGACCATCAACGACCCGGAGAAGCTGGCCCGGTTCGTGTCCTTCGTGAACGCGCCCGACACCCCGGACCCGGTCGTGGGCTTCGTGCCCGAGCGCGACCAGATCAAGCCCGACCTGCCGCTGCTGGACATCGGCCTGCGGCGCCCCTCGGAAGACGGCCTCCTGGAAGGAAGCACCCGGCGATGACCCTGACACCCGAGTCCCTGGCACCCGAGTCCCTGGCACCCGAGTCCCTGGCACCCGAGACGACCGGCCTGAAGGTGCGGCTGCGGCTGACCGACGACTGGTTCACGGCCTGCGACCTCGGCGCCCTGCTCCCCGGCCGGGGCGTGGCGGCCCTGCTCCCGGACGGCGGCCAGGTCGCCCTGTTCCGCGACCGGGACGGCGGCCTGTACGCCATCGACAACCGGGACCCGTTCACCGGCGCGGCCGTCCTCTCCCGCGGCCTGACGGGCACCCACCGGGGCCGCCCGTTCGTCGCCTCCCCCCTGCTCAAGCAGCGCTTCGACCTGACGACCGGGCAGTGCCTGGACGACGAGACGGTGCGGGTGGCGGCGTACGAGGTGAAGGCGTCCTGACCGGGACGGCGCGTTCCCGGGAGGGCCCGGGTCCGGGGCCCGGACCCTCCCGGGAAACGGATAGCTACCGTCCGGTCACGTAACGTTCCCGTCACGGCTCCTCCATATCGTCACCACACACCCGTCACCTCACTAGCTTCATCACCTCCGACCCAGTCGCTCCACACCATCACCGGGAATGTCGATGAAGCTGTTCCACAAGTCCGCCGCCGTCGCCGTCACCGCGGTGGCCCTGGCCGCCCTGCCGTCCCTCGCCCAGGCGCACGAAGGCGCCCACCCGTTCAAGAACTGCACCGAGGCGTACGCCGCCGGGTACGCGAACATCCAGAAGGGCGACGAGCACTACAGCGAGCGCCTCGACCGCGACAAGGACGGCGTCGGCTGCGACAAGCCGCCCGCGGACTTCGTGCCCGCCGGCGACAAGGAGACCGGCGGCGACAAGGGAAGCGGCGGCGCGGCGGAGGCGGGCGGCGAGCAGGCCGCGGCCGACCCGGCCGCCGGGGAGCAGGGCGCCGACCTGGCCGAGACCGGCGGCGACGACAGCACCGTGTACCTCGCGGCGGGCGGCGCGGCGGTCGTGCTCGCGGGCGGCGGCCTCCTCGTGGCGACCCGCAGGCGGCGCGCCACGCGCTGAGGCGGGGAACCCCGGGCGGACGGCGCGCGTCCTCCAGAAGGGCACACCGATGCGGCACACCGAGGCCGAGGAGGTCGGTGTGCCGCCGGCAGACCAGCGGCCGGCTCGTCGCCGGCCCCGTTTCCTGGGGGCACCTTGACACTCTCCGCGATACTCGTCGTCCTCGTCGCGGCGGTCACCCTGCTCGTCTTCCGCGTCGCCCGGCGCCGGCTGACGCCCGGCAGGGCGGCGGCGGTGACCGCGGGGGCGCTCGGCGCGCAGCTCGCCGCTCTGTGGGTCGCGGCGGAGTTGACGCTGTCCTCGATGGGCTGAGCCCCGCGGGCGACCGCGCGGACCGTCGGAGCGCGCGCGAACGGGCGGCACCCCCGCACAAGGGTGCCGCCCGTTCTTCGTGATCCGGAGCCGCCGCCGATCGGTGAGGGTGGTCGGGTGACAGACGGCGGCTCCGGGGTCTTGCGTGCCCCGCGCGGGGTCAGCGGTGGTCGCTGCCCTTCGACGTGACCGCCGCGCGGCCGGCCTCCAGGCGGGCGACCGGGATGCGGAACGGGGAGCAGGAGACGTAGTCCAGACCCACCTCGTGGAAGAAGTGGACGGACTCCGGGTCGCCGCCGTGCTCGCCGCAGACGCCGAGCTTCAGGTCGGGACGGGTGGCGCGGCCGGCCTTCGCGGCGGCGGCGACGAGCGAGCCGACGCCGTCCTTGTCGATCGTCTCGAACGGGGAGACGCCGAAGATGCCCTTCTCCAGGTAGGCCGTGAAGAAGCTGGCCTCCACGTCGTCGCGGCTGAAGCCCCACACGGTCTGGGTCAGGTCGTTGGTGCCGAAGGAGAAGAACTCCGCGGCCTCGGCGATCTGACCGGCGGTCAGCGCGGCGCGCGGCAGCTCGATCATGGTGCCGATCGACAGCTTGAGCTTCGCTCCGGTGGCCGCCTCGACCTCGGCGATGACCTGGTCGGCCTCGTCGCGGACCAGCTCCAGCTCCTGGACCGTGCCGACCAGCGGGATCATGATCTCGGCGCGCGGGTCGCCCTTGGCGGCCATGCGCTCGGCCGCGGCCTCGGCGATCGCGCGGACCTGCATGGTGAACAGGCCGGGGATGACCAGGCCGAGGCGGACGCCGCGCAGACCCAGCATCGGGTTCTGCTCGTGCAGGCGGTGCACGGCCTGCAGCAGGCGCAGCTCGTTCTCGTGCGGCTCCTGGCGGGACTCGGCGAGGGCGACGCGCACCGACAGCTCGGTGATGTCGGGCAGGAACTCGTGCAGCGGCGGGTCGAGCAGGCGGACGGTGACCGGGAGGCCGTCCATCGCCTCGAACAGTTCGACGAAGTCCTGCTTCTGCAGCGGCAGCAGTTCCTTCAGGGACTCCTCGCGCTCGGCCTCGGTGTCGGCCAGGATCAGCCGCTCGACCAGCTCGCGCCGGTCGCCGAGGAACATGTGCTCGGTGCGGCACAGGCCGATGCCCTGGGCGCCGAAGCGGCGGGCGCGCAGCGCGTCCTCGGCGTTGTCGGCGTTGGCGCGCACCCGCAGCCGGCGCTTGCGGTCGGCGAAGGCCATCATGCGGTGCACGGCCTCGACCAGCTCGTCGGCGTCGTCGGCGCCTGGGTGCATCCGGCCCTCGAAGTACTCCACGACCGGGGACGGGACGACCGGGACCTCGCCCAGGTAGACCTTGCCGGAGGAGCCGTCGATCGAGATCACGTCGCCCTCCTCGACGACGTGCCCGCCGGGCACGGTCATCCGGCGGCGCTTGGTGTCGACCTCCAGCTCCTCGGCGCCGCAGACACAGGTCTTGCCCATGCCGCGCGCGACGACGGCCGCGTGGGAGGTCTTGCCGCCGCGCGAGGTCAGGATGCCCTCGGCGGCGATCATGCCGTCCAGGTCGTCGGGGTTGGTCTCGCGGCGCACCAGGATGACCTTCTCGCCGGAGCGGGACCACTTGACGGCCGTGTACGAGTCGAAGACGGCCTTGCCGACCGCCGCGCCCGGCGAGGCCGCGATGCCCCGGCCGACCTTCTCGACCTTGGCGCTCTCGTCGAAGCGGGGGAACATCAGCTGGGCGAGCTGGGCGCCGTTGACGCGGGTGAGCGCCTCGGCCTCGTCGATCAGGCCCTGGTCCACCAGCTGGGTGGCGATGCGGAAGGCCGCGCCCGCGGTGCGCTTGCCGACGCGGGTCTGGAGCATCCACAGCCGGCCGCGCTCGATCGTGAACTCGATGTCGCACAGGTCCAGGTAGTGGTTCTCCAGCGTCTCCATGATCTGCATCAGCTGGTCGTACGACTTCTTGTCGATGCGCTCCAGCTCCGCGAGCGGCACGGTGTTGCGGATGCCCGCGACCACGTCCTCGCCCTGGGCGTTCTGGAGGTAGTCGCCGTAGACGCCCTGGTGGCCGGAGGCGGGGTCGCGGGTGAAGGCGACGCCGGTGCCGGAGTCGGGGCCGAGGTTGCCGAAGACCATGGAGCAGACGTTGACGGCGGTGCCCAGGTCGTGCGGGATGCGCTCCTGGCGGCGGTAGAGCTTGGCGCGGTCGCCGTTCCAGGAGTCGAAGACCGCCTTGATGGCGAGGTCCATCTGCTCGCGCGGGTCCTGCGGGAAGTCCCGGCCGGCCTCCTTCTTGACGATCTTCTTGAAGGTGGCGACCAGCTTCTTCAGGTCCGCGGCCTCCAGCTCGGTGTCGACCGTGACCTTCTTGGCCTCCTTGGCCTTCTCCAGCGCCTCTTCGAAGAGGTCGCCGTCGACGCCGAGGACCGTCTTGCCGAACATCTGGATGAGGCGGCGGTAGGAGTCCCACGCGAAGCGGTCGTCGCCGGCCTGCTTCGCCAGACCCTGCACCGACTTGTCGGAGAGGCCGATGTTGAGGACGGTGTCCATCATGCCCGGCATGGAGAACTTGGCTCCGGAGCGGACCGACACGAGGAGGGGGTTGTCGGCCTGGCCGAGCTTCTTGCCCATCCTGGTCTCGAGGGCGTCGAGGTGCGCACTCACCTCGTCACGCAGTGCCGCCGGCTCCTCGCCGCTGTCGAGGTAGGTCTTGCAGGCCTCGGTGGTGATGGTGAAGCCGGGAGGGACCGGGAGGCCCAGGTTGGTCATCTCGGCGAGGTTGGCGCCCTTGCCGCCGAGAAGGTCCTTGAGGTCCTTGTTTCCCTCGGTGAAGTCGTAGACGAACTTCACGCCCTCAACGCCGGTGCCCTGCTCGGCTGCCTGAGATTCTTTGTTTTCCGACACGGGTCTCGACTCCTCGAGGACGCGGTGGCTGCCCTGACGGCGAGGAATGTACCCAGATCGAAGGCATCTGGGTACGTCCACTTGCGCGTCATGTGCCTGTAACCACTCGTCCGCCAGCGGATTGAAAGTCAAGGCTTGGCAAGCGAGCGGCGGCTTGTGTTTTCACTTCTTGAACGGACCAACCTCCACGGACACCCCACGCCGCTCACTTGAGCGCCATTCCCTACGTTTGAGTTCGATCGGTGAACGATCAAGGTGTGGCACTCAGTGCCACAGTTTGGAGAAGTGGACTCGGTCATGATCCGCTCATCTGAGCACCCCACATATCAGAGGTGGCGAGAATCACGCTGCCACAGCCCGGCGGATTTCACCATGCGGACGCGTTCCGGGACGTGAGCGCGCCGGTGTGAACGCGCCGGTCTGAACGCACCGCGCGCGCGGGACGTACGACAGGGCGGCGGACCCGGGCCCCCACGCCGGGTCCGCCGTCCACCGGGTTCCACAGGGAAGGACCGTCGAGTGCCTGTCTTCACGCGCCTCCGCCGGTCGGCGCACACGACCGGCGGCACCGACTTCACGGAGGCGGCACCGGGAGCCGCCGTCGAGCCGGAGGAGTCCCGCGGACCGGCCCCGCGCCCGGCGCTCCGACGGCGGGACCCGCGCCCCGCCCCTTCCGGGACCGCCTCGTCCACCGGCGTGCCTGGCGCACCCGGCACCCCGTGCCCGCACGCGCCCTGAGCCGGGCCACCCCGGTCCTGTCCGCCGCGCTCGTCCTCGCCGCGCTGCGCTGCGCTGCCGGACACCTACGCCGCCCGGGAACCGAACCGCTTCGCACAGCTCCCCGGGGAGGCGATCGCCGGCGCCGCCGTCCTGCTCGGCCTGCCGCGCGCGATCGACGGCTGGAACTGGACCGACGGCCTCCGCCCCGCCCACGACGCGCCCGTGTGGCGGACGAGCTCCTTCCGCGACCGCTTCCTGACCGCGTACGGCTCGATCCCGCCCCCGTCCGGGGGGTGAACGCGGCGGGGCGGCGGGCCGGGTCAGCCGCCGGAGGTGTCCAGCTCCGCTTCCTCGCCGACGCCCGCGCAGTCGTACGGGTCCTTCAGCCAGCCGTCCGGCAGGACGACCCGGTTGTTGCCGGAGGTCCGGCCGCGGGGCCCGTCGGCACCGGTGGGCCAGGGCTGGTCGAGGTCGAGCTCGTCGAGACCGGCGCGCAGCTCCTCCAGCGAGGAGGTGATCGCTAGGCGCTTGCGCATCTCGGAGCCGACGGCGAAGCCCTTGAGGTACCAGGCGACGTGCTTGCGGAAGTCGATCACGCCGCGGGCCTCGTCGCCGATCCACTCGCCCAGCAGGGTGGCGTGCCGGACCATCACGTCGGCGACCTCGCGCAGGGTGGGCCGCACGAAGGCGTCGGTGCGCCCCTCGAAGGCGGCGACCAGGTCGGCGAAGAGCCACGGGCGCCCCAGACACCCGCGGCCGACCACGACGCCGTCGCAGCCGGTCTCGCGGACCATGCGCAGCGCGTCCTCGGCGGACCAGATGTCGCCGTTGCCGAGCACCGGGATCTCCGGGACGTGCTCCTTGAGGCGGGCGATGGCCTCCCAGTCGGCGGTGCCGCCGTAGTGCTGGGCGGTGGTGCGGCCGTGCAGGGCGACGGCGCTCACGCCCTCCTCGACGGCGATGCGGCCGGCGTCGAGGTAGGTGAGGTGGTCGTCGTCGATGCCCTTGCGCATCTTGATGGTGACGGGCAGGTCACCGGCGCCGCTGACGGCCTCGCGCAGGATCGCCCGGAACAGGTGGCGCTTGTACGGGAGGGCGGAGCCGCCGCCCTTGCGGGTCACCTTGGGCACCGGGCAGCCGAAGTTGAGGTCGATGTGGTCGGCGAGGTCCTCCTCCGCGATCATGCGGACGGCCTTGCCGACGGTCGCGGGGTCGACGCCGTACAGCTGGATCGAGCGCGGCTTCTCGCTCGCGTCGAAGTGGATCAGCTGCATGGTCTTCTCGTTGCGCTCGACCAGCGCCCGGGTCGTGATCATCTCGCTCACGAACAGGCCCTTGCCTCCACTGAACTCCCGGCACAGGGTGCGGAAGGGCGCGTTGGTGATCCCGGCCATCGGCGCCAGCACCACGGGCGGTGCGACGGTGTGCGGGCCGATCTGCAACGGCGGGTTCGCGGCGATGGGGGCGGGCGTGATGGGCGTGGACATTCCTCCATTGTCACGCACGTGGGGCGGTGCTCGGCCTGACCGGCGACAAGAAGGTGTAGCGGTCATCAGTCAACCGCGCTGTCGTCATGGGCATAGGCCAGGCCAGGCCAGGCCCGGCCCGGCCTCACCGCATCACCGCATCACCGCCGGCAACCGCTCCGTCACCCGCGGCCAGTACTTCACCACCGCCTCCTCCACCCGCGGCAGCGCCCGCTGCCCCGCCAGGGCGAGGGCGATCGCCGCGGCCACGCCCGCCCAGGCGAGCGGGCCGAGCGGAGTGCAGCCGAAGAGCTGGCTGGCGCCCGGGGTCTGCACCAGGGCGACCAGCGCGGCGGCGGAGCCGAGCGACGTCACCTGCACCAGCCGGCTGTCGCGCCGGTCGGCGAGGGTCTGCGCGAGCTGCGTGCCGACCACCGCGCACAGGGCCATGGTCGTCGAGCGGCGCGCCGTGCCCGGGGTGAAGCGGCCGAGGAGCCAGGCCGCGGTCGCCCCGAGCGCCGTGGTCATGGCCCGGTGCCGGATCTGCCGGATCAGCGGTGCGCCCAGCACCGCCGTACCGAGCGGCGCGCCCGCGTCGTCCTTCTCCTGCTCGGGGTCCCCCGTCTCCGTCACCGCCACGGCCATCGCCGGGAACAGGTCGGTGAAGAGGTTGACCAGCAGCATCTGGCGGGTGGACAGCGGGGCGGCGCCGCCGAGGACGGTGCCGAGGATGCCGAAGCCGACCTCGCCCGCGTTGCCGCCGATCAGGATGGCGATGGCGTCGGCGACGCTGTGCCACAGCGCCCGGCCCTCCCGCACCGCCTCCACCAGCACCAGCAGGTCGTCGCCCGTGACGACCAGGTCGGCGGCGTTGCGGGCGGCGGCCGAACCGCGGGCGCTGATGCCGACGCCGATGTCGGCGGCGCGGATCGCCGCGGCGTCGTTGGCGCCGTCGCCGACCATGCCGACGACCCGTCCGGCGTCCCGCAGCGACTCCACGACCTGGAGCTTCTGCTCCGGCGCCACCCGGGCCACCACGTCCGCGTCGCGCAACATCCGGGAGCGGACCGAGCGGTCGGCGGCGGCGAGTTCGTCGCCGGTGACCACGACCGCGTCCTCGGGCCAGCCCAGGTCGACGGCGATGGCGCGGGCGGTCTGCGGATGGTCGCCGGTCAGCACCACGGGCCGTACGCCCGCCTCGCGCAGCCCGCGCACCAGCGCCGGGGACGTCTCGCGCGCCACGTCGGCCAGGGCGAGCAGCCCGGTGAACTCCAGCCCGGCCAGCGGCTGTTCGAGGACGTCGGCGGCCTTCTCGCCCGCGCCGAGCGGCCGCCGCGCCACCGCGATGATGCGCAGCCCGGCACGGGCCAGGTCCTGCGCCGCCCGAGAGGCGTGCGACGGCGGGCCGGCGCAGGCGGGCAGCACGGTCTCGGGGGCGCCCTTGACCACCAGGACCGGGGCGCCGTCCGCGTCCCGGCCGACGGCGGCGGCGTAGCCGCGGGAGGTCTCGAAGGGCAGGCCCTCGTCCTGCGTCCACCGCGGGTCGGCCCCGGCGGCGTCCAGGACGGCCTCGTCGGTGGCGTGGGTCGGGCGGGCGCCGTCGCCGTTCAGGCGGGGGCAGGCACGCGCAGCGACCCGTACGGTCTCGGCGGCGTCCGGGTCGTCCGCCCTGCGGACGGTCCCGTCGGCTCCCGCGACCCGGGTCAGGCGCAGCGTGTTCTCGGTGAGGGTGCCGGTCTTGTCGAAGCAGATGGTGTCCATGCGCCCCAGCGCCTCCAGCGTGCGCGGGGTGCGCACCAGGACGCCGTGCCGGCTGAGCCGGCGGGCCGCCGCCAGCTGGGCCACCGTCGCCACCAGCGGCAGCCCCTCGGGCACGGCGGCCACCGCCACCGACACGCCGCCGCTGACGGCCTGCCGGATCGGCGCGCCGCGCAGCAGCGACAGACCGGTCACCGCGGCGCCGCCCGCCAGCGTCAACGGCAGTGCCTTGCGGGTGAGTTCCTGGAGCCGGGCCTGCACGCCCGCCGCCGACGGCGTCCGCGCGGCCAGCGCGACCGCCCGCGCGGCCTCGGTGTGCTCGCCGGTGTCCACGACGACGGCCCGTGCCCGGCCCGCCACCACGGTCGTGCCCTCGAAGACCATGCAGTGCCGCTCGGCCACGGGCGCCTTCGGCGCCGGGTCCACGCACTTGTCGACCGGCAGCGACTCGCCGGTCAGCGCGGACTCGTCCACCTCCAGGCCGTCCTCCCACAGCAGCCGGGCGTCGGCGGGCACGACGTCGTCCGCCTGCAGCTCGATCACGTGCCCCGGGTGCAGCTTGGCGGCGTCCACGATCCGCGGCTCGCCCGCCGCGTGCGCCTGCGCGTCCCCTGTGGACGTCCTCGCACCTGTCGCGGACGCCCCCGCATCTGCCGCGGGCGTCCTCGCGCCCTCGGTGAAGGTCTCCTCGCTCACCCGCGCCTTCTGCTTCTGCTCCGCGAGCAGCCCGGACAGCGCCCGCTCGGCCCGCAGCCGCTGGAACCCGCCGACCAGCGCGTTCAGGTCCAGCGCGCCGACCACCAGCGCCGCGTCCACGACCGAGCCGAGGATCGCGGAGGCCGCCGAACCGACCGCCAGCACGGGGGTGAGCGGATCGTCCAGCTCGCCGCGCACGGCCCGGGCCAGCTGCCACGACCACCGCACCGGTGCCACCACGGGCGCCAGCGCCCGCGTCCGGCCCGCCCGTTCGGCCGCCTCCCGCATCCGCGCCGTGGCCTGCTCGACGACGGTCGGCTCGGGCTCGGTCTCGTGCTCCAGCCGGTCGCGTACGTCCGCCACGTCCAGCGCGTGCCACGCCACCCGCGACCGGGGGTGCGGGGCGCGGGCCGTCGCCACGCCGAGACCGGCGCGCGCCCCGGACAGCAGGGCCGCCGCCGCGCTCGCGTCGACCGGCGCGTGCCGCAGCCCGGGCAGCGGCGAACCGGCACCCCCGCTCCGCGCCTCGCCGACCGCGACCAGCAGCCCGGACAGCGCGGCCCCGGCCCGGGCCAGCGTCTGCGAGCGGTGCCCGACCGCGCGGGCCGCCGGCACCGCCCGCAGCACCCGCCACACATCGGCCAGACCGCGCGAGGCCAGCACGTCCGCGCCCCACGCCACCGGGGCGTCCGCGTCGGCCAGCGCCACGGCCACGTCACCGGCGTACAGCCCGGCCAGCACCGAGTCGTCGTCGCCGGGCAGGGGCCGTACGACCGTGATGACGCCGCCGCCCTCGGCGCGCAGTCCGTCCACCACGTCCCCGAGCGGGCGGTGGGCGCCGACGACCTGGTCGGCGAGGCCGGTGAAGTCGGCCAGCGCCGGGTCCTCCACCATCACCACGCGCAGCCCGGCGCGCCGCGCCGCGTCCAGGACGTCCTCGGTCCACGGGTCCGCCCCCGCGTGCGGGGTGCGCAGCGCACTGGGGTGCAGGACGACCGTGCCGGTCATCTCCAGCTGCCGCAGCCGCTCCGGATCGCGCACCAGCACACCGGTACGGGACAGCGCGGCGCTCAGTACGGCGTGGAAGGCGGCGGGACCGTAGCGCGCGGCCTTGGGCGAGCCGGCGAGCACCGCCTCGGCGGCCTCCGCCAGGTCGTGCTTGACGAGCAGGGTCGCCGCCGCGCCCGCCACACTGCCGGTCGAGGCGTGGGCGGCGTAGTCCTGGGCCGGGGAGGTGCGCAGCGGCGGGCGCAGGGTGAGGTCGGCGGGCAGGCTGCTCCGGCCCGGGGCGCACAGCTGGTCGTGCACGACCTCGAAGGCCGTCGACCGGGCCACCGCCTCGCCCAACTGGCAGGCGCGCAGGGCCCCGTCGAGCACCAGCGAGGTCGGGCTCTGGCCCGCGCCGTGCACGGCCGCGTTGGCGACGGCCAGCGCGACGTCCATCCGGTGGGCGCCGAGCCGTTCGCGCAGCCAGGCGCGGAACCCGGGGTTCTCGCGCAGCAGCGTCGCCACGGCGGTCACCAGGCGGGGCGAGGGCGGCAGCCGCAGGGCCGATCCGGTCAGGGCGGCGGCGATGCCGAGCGCGTCGGCCCCGAGGGCGGTGGCCGCGACGCGCACTGCGGCCGGGTCGCCGGGGTGGGCCAGCTCCTCCACCTCGTCGTCGGCGCGGGCCAGCCCGTGCTGTGCGGCGAGGTCGGTCGCCCGGTCCACCACCCGGTCGGTGAGTTCCTCCTCGGTCGCGGTCACCACCAGCCGGGCCAGCCCGGCGTCCCAGTAGGCGAGCGCCACGTCGGGGTGCTCGGCGAGGGCCGCCGCCACGCGGCGCGCGACGCGTTCCGTGCCGCCCGCCCGGCGCACCTTCTCGGTCGCGGCCGGCTTCAGCGCGAGGTGCACCCGGCGGCCGGCCCGCCAGTGGCGGGGCCCGCCCGGCAGCGCGGGGGGGGGGGCCCCCCGGGGGCCCGCCCCCCCCCCGCCCCCCCCCCCCCCCCCCCCCCCGCGGGGCCCCCCCCCCCCCCCCCCCCCCCCCCCCCCCCCCCCCCCCCCCCCCCCCCCCC
>NZ_JBIWJA010000006.1:0-18683 GCF_044764905.1 Streptomyces sp. NPDC093586
CGACCCGCTGGGCATCGGTCACCGACAACGGCGGAATCTTCGGACCCGGACGACTCATACCGAACCAACGACGAATCTCCGACTCAGGTCACTAGTAGGACTCCGTTAGGTTGGCGTGGTCTCGTCCGTTATGCGCTTGGCGAGGTTGTCGATCGAGGCGATGTGGATCATCGCCTCGGAGCTGGCCGTGAGCGTCTCGTAGTCGCGGACGAGGCGGCGGTGCATCATGATCCAGCCGATACTCCGCTCCCCTACCCAGCGTCTTTTCACGACGTGGAAGCCGCGCTTTTCTGGGTTGCGGTTGACGACTCCGACGTCGATTCCGAGGCGGGCCCCGCGCTCGATGACGGCGTTCTTGAAGCCGGTGTCGACCCAGTTTTTCGTGATGGTCGGGCAGGTCTCTTCGGCCTGGTCGAGGAGGCGTCTTCCCATGGCATTCTCGGAGAGGTCGGCGCCGGCGACCGTCACGGCGAGGATGAGGCCGATCGTGTCGGTCAGGATGCCCCGCTTCCGGCCCACGATCTTCTTCGCGGCGTCCGTTCCCTGGCTGGTCAGGGGTACGTCGGTGGAGGTCTTGACGCTCTGGGTGCCGATGACGGAGGCGGTCGGCTCGGGCTTGCGGCCTTCCTTTACGCGTGCCAGGCCGGTCAGGTCGTAGTTGAGCTGGGCGAGGATTCCCTCGTCGCGCCAGGCGGCGTAGTAGAAGCAGACGGTGCCGTGGCCCGGGAAGTCGTGCGGGAGGTACTTCCAGGGAATTCCGGTGCGGTTGATGTGGAGGAGTGCGTCGAATACGCCGCGCGGGTCAACTTTGGCCGGCTGTCCTGTTGGCCGGCGTTCGAGGCGGGCGTTTCGCCAGGCCGTCAGCGTCGGCTCGATCAGGGCCCATCGGGCGTCGGACAGGTCGCTGGGGTACGGCTTGCGCTCGCTCACAGCACAGCGTGATCATGACCATGACGGAGGGGTGAGTTCCGTTGCAAGTCGGGCGGTTCCGAAGCATTTTCACATCAGACGGGTTTCCGAGTGCAGAACCACGTGAAGCGGACAGTCGAGTGCTCGACCTCGCAGGGAACGAATCACCTCTACCCGACGAAGACACCCAAAGTAGGTCATGGGTAAAGCAGGCATACCGGAATAACCCTATGTGAACGCCCACTAAGAACGCCCGCGCGGCCGAACGCGCAGTAATCGAACTGTCGCATCTTTTGGACGCAACAGACGACACTACTGAACGGGCCGAAGTACGCGACACGCCCGGCAGCAGCACCAGCCTCTCGCAGCACATCGAGGCCCTGGACTTGCGCATCTTCGAACTGGAAATCCTTCACGACCGTGGCGATCAACCTCTGATCGACGCGCGCACCGAACACGCGGAACTCACCGGCCGGTCAGGCGACACCCGCGGGGCAGCCGCTCGCTACGACCGACTCGCCCGTGACTGCCAGGAGTTGTTCGGCCCCTACGACGTCCGTACGCTGGACGCTTTCGAAGGCCTCGCCCGGTGGAACGGCGCAGTGCGAGCGAACCGAAGAGCAGGATGTGGATCTTGGCGCCGGGTCTTCCCCGGTCGAGCGAATCGGCCCTACGAGCCGGCTCCCCCTTTTTCGCCTGCGCCGAGACAGCTTCCCGACCACGGGCGCACAGTCACACCAAGCATGCTCGGACAGGCGAACCCGCCGACCAAGGCCCACAAGACGCCGACATCCGAGACGGCCCGTTTCGGGATCCGTGCGCCCATGCCGTTCCTGCGCGTGACCTTCGCTGCCGCAAGGCCGATACTGCCGACAGCAGGGATCCCGACCAAGCCGCACCCGACCGTCCGACCGACCTGACGAGCCGTCACCGAAGTCAGCATTAAGTCAGCATCAGCGCCGCCAGAACCCGCTCCAAGCCGTCACGGAACGTCAAGATCGAGAACCGCTCTCACCCACTCTGACCAGTAAGAACGCAGGTCACTGACTGGCCTGCTACCTTTCCCAGGAGGTACCCATGAGGATGCTCATCAACGTCCCGGAGACCGTGGTCGCGGACGCGCTGCGAGGTATGGCAGCCGCCCACCCCGAGCTGACCGTGGATGTCGAGAACCGGGTGATCGTGCGGCGGGACGCCCCCGTGGGCGGGAAGGTCGCCCTGGTGTCCGGGGGCGGGTCGGGGCACGAGCCGCTGCACGGCGGGTTCGTGGGGCCGGGGATGCTGACGGCGGCGTGTCCGGGTGAGGTGTTCACCTCGCCGGTGCCGGACCAGATGGTGCGGGCCGCTGCGGCCGTGGACAGCGGCGCGGGGGTGCTGTTCGTCGTCAAGAACTACACCGGTGACGTGCTCAACTTCGACATGGCCGCCGAGCTGGCCGAGGACGAGGGCATCCGCGTCGCGAAGGTGCTGGTCAACGATGACGTGGCGGTGACGGACAGCCTGTACACGGCGGGGCGGCGCGGTACGGGGGCCACCCTGTTCGTGGAGAAGATCGCGGGCGCCGCGGCGGAGGAGGGCCGCCCGCTGGAGCAGGTGGAGGCGATCGCCCGACGGGTCAACGACAGTTCCCGGAGTTTCGGTGTCGCGCTGAGCGCCTGCACCACGCCGGCCAAGGGCAGCCCCACCTTCGACCTGCCCGCCGGTGAACTGGAGCTCGGCATCGGCATCCACGGGGAGCCCGGCCGGGAGCGGCGGCCGATGATGACCTCGGGTGAGATCGCCGAGGCGGCCGTGGACGCGGTGCTGACCGACCTCGCCCCCAGCAGTCCCGTACTGGTCCTCGTCAACGGCATGGGCGCGACGCCGCTGCTGGAGCTCTACGGTTTCAACGCCGAGGTGCAGCGCGTGCTCGCCGAGCGCGGTGTCGCCGTTGCCCGCACCCTCGTCGGCAACTACGTGACCTCCCTCGACATGGCGGGCGCCTCGGTCACCCTGTGCGAGGTCGACGAGGAGCTGCTCGGGCTGTGGGACGCGCCGGTGAGCACGCCCGGGCTGCGGTGGGGCATGTGACGGTGGACGGGGAAGGGATCGGAAGACACCTACCAGGCAAGGAGATCCTGTGCTCGACGCCGAATTCTTCCGCCGTTGGATGACGGCGACCGCCGCGCTGGTCGACCGCGAGGCGGAACGGCTCACCGCCCTCGACTCGCCCATCGGCGACGCCGACCACGGCAGCAACCTCCAGCGCGGGTTCACGGCCGTGACGGCCGCGCTGGAGAAGGAGGCACCCGACACGCCCGGCGCGGTCCTGACGCTCGCCGGACGGCAGCTCATCTCGACGGTCGGCGGCGCCTCGGGGCCGTTGTACGGGACGCTGCTGCGCCGCACCGGCAAGGCGCTCGGCGACAGTGCCGAGGTGAGCGCGGAGCAGCTGGCCGAGGCGTTGCGGACGGGGGTGGACGCGGTGCGGACGCTCGGGGGCGCGGCGCCGGGCGACAAGACGATGGTCGACGCCCTGGTGCCGGCCGTGGACGCCCTCGGCGAGTCGTTCACCGCGGCCCGCGCCGCCGCCGAGGAGGGCGCCGAGGCGACCACGCCGATGCAGGCACGCAAGGGCAGGGCGAGTTATCTGGGCGAGCGCAGCATCGGGCACCAGGATCCCGGTGCCACGTCGGCGGCGCTGCTGATCGCGGGGCTTGAGGAGGCATCCGGTGAGTGACGGGAAACTGGTCGGGATCGTGCTGGTGTCGCACAGTGCCGAGGTCGCGGCGTCCGTGGCCGAGCTGGCGAAGGCCCTGTCGGGCGGTGGCGTGGCGGTGCCGGTGGCTCCGGCGGGCGGCACCGCGGCCGGCGGGCTCGGCACCAGCTCCGAGCTGGTGTCCGCCGCCGCCGCGTCCGTGGACCGGGGCGCGGGTGTCGCCGTCCTGACCGATCTGGGCAGCGCGGTGCTCACCGTCAAGGCCCTGCTGGCCGAGGGCGACGAACTGCCGGACAACACCCGCCTGGTCGACGCCCCGTTCGTCGAGGGCGCGGTGGCCGCGGTCGTCACGGCGGCGACCGGCGCGGACCTGGCGGCGGTGGAGGCGGCGGCAGCGGAGGCGTACTCCTACCGGAAGGCGTAGCGCGCCGGGGGCGGCGGCACGGCACGCGTGTCGCCCCCGGTGCCGGCCGGTCGATGTGCCGGGCGGGGCGGGCAGCCCTCGCCCCGTCCGCTCAGTCGCCGTCGACGAACTGCCGGGCCAGCCGTTCCCCCGTCCGCGCGGTGGCGTCCGTGTCCTCGATGGGCCTGGTCCCGGTGTCCTTGAAGACGATGTACGTCACCCCGGAGGCGGCACCGCCGGTGCGCGGGTCGGCGGGGACCCCGAGCGCCTTGGCGGTCGCGTAGGACGCCTCGCCGACGATGTCGCGCGGGCCGATGTCGCCGACGACCGCGTACCCCACCCGGTCCCCGTGGACGACCGCCACGACCGAGCCGCCGTGCACGCCGTCCGCCCGGTGGTCCCAGATGCCGCTGGGCTGGGGCACGACGACGTAGGGCAGTTTCTCCGCGTCGAGCGGGCCGCCGTCGGACCGGGTGTAGGCCGTGGTGGCCATGAAGTGCGGGTCGGTGCGGGCGTTGCAGTGGTCGCCGCTGCGGCCGTCGCAGTCGATGTCCAGGTCGGCCTTCCAGAACACGGCGTCGCGGGTGCCGCAGACCGGGATGTCCGCCGGGGAACCCGCGTCGCTGCGGTAGCGGCCGCGCGAGACGGGGACGCAGTCCCGGGTCCTGGCCAGCAGATCGGCGGCGCTGACGGCCCCCCCGGGCGTGCCGCCCCCGGTGCGGGCTCCGGCGTCCGGACCGGGCAGGGGCGGCCTGGACCCGGACCGGGAGCCGGCCACACGCTCCGGCCTGAGTCGGGAAACGGCCTCGGGCGCAAGCGCCGCACGGAACCGGGCACCGGCCGCGGGCCCGGACGCCGCCCGGGATCGGGGGCCGGGCTCGGGCGCCGGCCGGGCCTGGGACTGCGGGCCCGGCCGGGGCGGCAACGGTGCGGCGGGGAACGCCGTGGGGGCGAGCAGGGCGGCGCTGGCCGCGACCAGTGTCAGCGACTGGACACGCACGTGGTGGCCTCTCCTGGGGGGCATGGACGAACACTCGGCCCCATGTGTCCCCGGATCGGTCGCGCGGACCACCATGACAGGGCCAGACGGTGCACATCCGGGCGCGCGGGGGAAGCGGGCGAGCCGGGTCCGGTACCGGGTCCGGCCCGCCCGGCCGCCCGCGCCGGCGCGGGATCAGCGACGACAGCGGCCCGCGCCGTCGGCCGTAACTCCCCTGATGGTACGGGGGTTTGGGCCGTCAGGGAGCCAGGATACGCAACCCTTCCGGGCGATCGGCCAGGACGGGTCCCCTTGATGTGACTGCGTCACGGCGGCATATTGGTCCGGACCATTGCCGTCTGGCCGATCCGGGAGGCAGAGCCGTGCGAGGCGTTCCCGTTCCCGCCCCCCGTCGCGTCCCGCGACGCTCCGTCCCGTGCCGCTCCGTCCTGCTCTGCGGCGTCCTCGCGCTGGTCTCGTCCTGCGGCTGGGGCACGGACGACGGCGGGGGCGGCACACCGCCCGGGGCGCCGACGGGCGTCACCGCCGAGGCGGGCAGCGCGACGAGCGTGCACGTGATGTGGAACGCCGTCGACGGGGCCGAGACCTACGAGGTGTACCGCGGCGCCACCCGGGTGGAGGAGGTGCCGGCCGCCGGCCGCATGGTCGACGTCACCCGGCTCCGCCCCTCGACCACCCATGTCTTCACCGTGCGGGCACGCGACGCCGACGGGCGGCTCGGGCCGCGCAGCGCGGAGGTCCGGGTGACCACCCCGGCCGCCGAGGCCGCCGACCGCTCCGCTCCCGCCCGGCCGCCGGGAGCGCACGGCCGGGTGGCGGGCAGCCGGGCGGTCCAGCTGACCTGGTCCGCCGCGACGGACGACCGGGGCGTGGTCTCGTACGACGTCTGTCAGGGCGACACGAAGATCCACAGCGTCGACGGCACCCGGAGGGCGGCCGTCGTCACCGGCCTGCGCCCCGGCACCCGTTACGTTTTCACCGTCCGGGCGCGGGACGCCGCCGGCAACGTCTCCCCCGCCAGTGCCGCCGTCCGCCTCACCACGCCGGGCGCCGACGACGGTCGCGCCACCGCACCCACCGGTCTGCGCGCGGCGGCCCGCCGCGCCGACGGGGCGTACTACATCGACCTCGACTGGGTCCCGCCGCACACGGACGGCGTGGTCACCGCGTACGAGATCCACCTGGACGGCAACAGGGCCACCTCGCTCGTGTACGGCGGCGACGCGCCGCGCGACCGGGCCGAGTACAGCTTCTACGCCGGGCAGGAGGCCGGCGTCACGCACCGGGTGCGGGTGCGGGCCAAGCTGCCCGACGGCACCTGGGGCGGCTTCTCGGCGGAGCGGACGGTGACGACGGGCGGGGAGCCGTGACGTCCCGGCGGCCGCGTACACGGCCGGTGGGCGCGTCACCTGGCCGGTCGCGCTCCGCATGCGGGCCCGGACACCGCCCTGTTGGCTGCCTCTGAGGGGGCACGGGCGATCCGATCCAGGCGGCGCGAGGGATGTCCGCCGACCGTGCCGTCGGAGGGCAGCCCACATGCGCATCTCATCGCCGGTTCTCCGCTTCGGCCTGACCGTGGCAGCCGCCACCGCGCTGCCCGTCGCCCCGGCCGCCGGGCCGGCCGCCGCGGGTCCGGGGATCTCGGTGAGCACCGCCGGGAGCACGGTGTCGGTCACGACCACCGCCTGCACCCGGCTGAACGGAAGCTGGGGCACGGCCTCACTGCTCACCAGCAGCCAGGGCAGCTTCACCGAGGGCCGTCAGGTCGCGCTGTCGGGGACCGGCACGGGCCAGTCCGCCGTGTGGTCGGGCATCTCCCCGGGCACCTACACGGTCGTCGTCGTGTGCTCGAACAACAGCACCGCCGGCAGCCAGACCGTCATCGTGTCCTCGGCGCCCAAGCCCTCCCTCTCTCCCTCCGCCTCCCCCTCCACCGGCCGGTCCGCCTCCCCCTCGCCGTCCGCGTCGCCGCGCGGGGTCCTCGGCGGGGTCGGCGGGGCCGTCCAGGACTACAGCACGGTCACCCTCGTGGCGGGCGGCGCGCTGGTGGGGGGCGGGGCCATCGCCGCGGCCTGGTTCCTGCGCCGCCGCTCGAAGCCGTACCGGTTCTGAGGGCGCCGCGCGGGCGTCATGACGGGTCGTCGCCCGGCAGTTCGGCGAACTCCGCCAGGGCGTGCCTGAGCCACTGGGTCCAGAAGGTCTCCAGGTCGATGCCGGCGCGCAGCACCAGGTGCCGCAGCCGGTCCTCGGGGCCGTCCTTCTCCGGCGGGAAGTCGCGCTTCTCGATCTCCTCGTACTCGGCCAACTGCCGCTCGTGCAGCTCCAGATGGCGTCGCAGGTCCGCCTCGATGCCGGTGGTGCCGACCACGGCGGCGGCCCGCAGCCGCAGCAGCATCGTGTCCCGCAGGGGCCGCGGGTCCTGCGCGGTGGCGGTCCACCGGGCCAGTTCGTCGCGGCCCGCGGGCAGGACCTCGTAGCTCTTCTTCTGCCCGCGGGCGGGCTGCTGCGCGGGCAGTGCGCGGATCAGCCCCTGCGCCTCCAGTCTTCCCAGCTCGCGGTAGATCTGCTGGTGCGTCGCCGACCAGAAGTAGCCGATCGACTTGTCGAACCGGCGGGTCAGCTCCAGCCCCGACGACGGCTTTTCGACCAGGGCGGTGAGGATCGCGTGCGGGAGTGACATGGGGCTCATCCTAGGGACGGCCCCGCCGCTCCCCCGCCTCCTACAGCGCCGCCGCCAGCTCGGTGCCCTGCTTGACGGCCCGCTTGGCGTCCAGTTCGGCGGCCACGTCGGCGCCGCCGATGAGGTGGGCGCTGCGGCCGGCGGCGACCAGCTCGTCGTACAGGCCGCGGCGGGGCTCCTGGCCGGTGCACAGGACGATCGTGTCGACCTCCAGCACCGTGGACTCGCCGTCGATCGTGACGTGCAGGCCGGCGTCGTCGATCCGGTCGTAGCGCACGCCCGGGACCATGGTGACGCCGCGGTGCTTGAGCTCGGTGCGGTGGATCCAGCCGGTGGTCCTGCCGAGACCGGCGCCGACCTTGGTGGTCTTGCGCTGGAGCAGGTGGACGGTGCGCGGCGGGGCGGGGCGCTCGGGTGCGGCGAGGCCGCCGGGCGCGCGGTAGTCCATGTCGACGCCCCACAGGCGGAAGTAGGTGGCGGGGTCCTCGTGGGCCTTGTCACCGCCGTCGGTGAGGAACTCGGCGACGTCGAAACCGATGCCGCCGGCACCGAGGATCGCGACGCGGTCGCCGACGGGGGCGCCGTCGCGCAGCACGTCCAGGTAGCCGAGGACGCTCGGGTGGTCGACGCCGGGGATGTCGGGGACGCGCGGGGTGACGCCGGTGGCGACGACGACCTCGTCGTACCCGGTGAGGTCGTCCGCGCCCACCCGGGTGTTCAGCCGTACGTCGACGCCGTGCGCCTCGAGCTGGGTGCGGAAGTAGCGCAGCGTCTCGTCGAACTCCTGCTTGCCGGGGACCTTGCGGGCGACGTCGAGCTGGCCGCCGATCTCGCCCGCGGCGTCGAAGAGGGTGACCTCGTGGCCGCGTTCGGCCGCGCCGGTCGCGCAGGCCAGCCCGGCAGGTCCGGCGCCGACGACGGCGACGCGCTTGCGGAGGCGGGTCGGGGAGAGGACGAGTTCGGTCTCGTGGCAGGCGCGGGGGTTGACCAGGCAGGAGGTGATCTTCCCGCTGAACGTGTGGTCCAGGCAGGCCTGGTTGCAGCCGATGCAGGTGTTGATGGCCTCGGGCCGGCCCGCCTCGGCCTTGGCGACGAAGTCGGGGTCGGCGAGCATCGGGCGGGCCATCGACACCATGTCGGCGGCGCCCTCGGCGAGCAACTGCTCGGCCAGCTCGGGGGTGTTGATGCGGTTGGTGGTGACGAGCGGCACCGACACCTCGCCCATCAGCCGCTTGGTCACCCAGGTGTAGGCGCCGCGCGGCACGGAGGTGGCGATGGTGGGGATGCGGGCCTCGTGCCAGCCGATGCCGGTGTTGATGATGGTCGCCCCGGCGGCCTCGACGGCCTTGGCGAGCGTGACGACCTCCTCCAGCGTGGAGCCGCCGGGGACCAGGTCGAGCATGGAGAGGCGGTAGATGACGATGAAGTCCTCGCCGACCGCCTCGCGCACCCGGCGGACGATCTCGACGGGGAAGCGCATGCGGTTCTCGTAGGAGCCGCCCCAGCGGTCGGTGCGCCGGTTGGTGTGCGCGGCGATGAACTCGTTGATGAGGTAGCCCTCGGAGCCCATGATCTCGACGCCGTCGTAACCGGCCTCGCGGGCGAGGCGGGCGGCGCGGACATAGTCGTCGACGGTCCGCTCGACCTCGGCGTCGGTCAGCTCCCGGGGCACGTGGGGGCTGATCGGCGCCTGGAGCGGGCTCGGCGCGACGAGGTCGGCGTGGTAGGCGTAGCGGCCGAAGTGCAGGATCTGCATCGCGATCCGGCCGCCCTCGCGGTGCACGGCCTCGGTGACGACCCGGTGCCGCGCGGCCTCCTCCCCGGTGGTGAGCCTGGCGCCGCCCTCGTAGGGCCGGCCCTCGTCGTTGGGGGCGATGCCGCCGGTGACGATGAGGCCCACTCCCCCGCGGGCGCGGGCGGCGTAGAAGGCGGCCATGCGCTCGAAGCCGCGCTCGGCCTCCTCCAGGCCCACGTGCATGGAGCCCATCAGGACCCGGTTGGGCAAGGTGGTGAAGCCCAGGTCGAGCGGGCTCAGCAGGTGGGGGTAACGGCTCATCGGGCCCTCCGTGCGCGGTGTCGTGCCTCTGTTGTAGAGGACGGCCGCCTCTTTGTGCAACTAGTTGCACAAAGAGGCGGCGCACACCACACACCGCCGCGCGGCGGCCCCGGTCAGCGGCTCTCGAGCCGTACGTGCAGTTCGCGCTCCTGATCGCCGGAGGCCGTGCTCAGGTCGTGCACGGTGAACAGGGAGTCCAGGGTGGTGCGGAACCGCTCGATCGCCCAGTAGCCGCCCTGCACGTCGGCCTCCACG
Organism: Streptomyces sp. NPDC093586; assembly: GCF_044764905.1. Lineage (NCBI taxonomy): Bacteria > Bacillati > Actinomycetota > Actinomycetes > Kitasatosporales > Streptomycetaceae > Streptomyces > Streptomyces sp. NPDC093586. The sequence continues at coordinate 10,002 of NZ_JBIWJA010000006.1, forward strand.
GACGCGTGGAGCCTGGTGGGGCTGCACTCGCCCTGGTGGGCGTCGGCCACGTCGAAGGTGCCGAGCCACACGGTCGGACGCACCTGGTCGTACTCCCGCGTCACGTCGCCCGCGTGCCGGTCGGACGAGAAGCACGCGCACAGGGCGTCGAACACGGTCCGGGCGTCCTCCTTGTCGCATCCGCTCAGCTCCACCGACACGGACTCCGGATGCAGTCGCTCGCCGTCCATCGTGATCGCTCCTCTCCTGGCCGCGGTGCGGTGCCGCGGGCCGCTCCACTGCGCGGACGCCCCACGGAGGCCGCACCCATACCCCCAGAAAAGCACCACCTCGGGCGAAGCACTACCGGCACGGCCGGCGGCCGCAGGATCAGCCGCGGGTGAGGCGGTACGTCTTGCTGTCGGTCAGCACGCACAGGCCCGGGGAGACGACGATCACGCGCAGGGTGCCGGTACGGCGGTCGTAGTCGACGCCCTCCGCCTCGAAGGCGCCGGAGCAGGCGCTGCGCAGCGGCAGCTGCCGCAGGGCGGTGACGTGGCCGGTGACGTCGGCGGTGCCGGTCGGCGCGGCGGAGAGGTCGATCCGCAGCAGCGGCTTGGTGAGCCCGAAGAGGGTGCCCTCCGGGTCGTCGGAGGAGCACAGGAGGGCGGTGGCGTCGAGGAAGTCGCAGCCCTGGACGTCGCGCACGGCGTGGTCCAGGTGGACGGTGGCCGCCTGGGGGAGGTTCGCCGAGGGCGAGGTGGCGGGGTTGACGCCGGGGGTCGGGAAGACCAGCAGCCGGTTCATGGTGCCCCATTCGCCGGACAGCATCCACTGGCCGTCCGGTGAGATCGCGGCCCAGGAGTTGTTCGGCGCCTCGCCCGCGCTCAGCGTGTGCACGTACTCCGACCAGCGCCCGTCCGGCGCCTGCACGCGGAACATCTTCGTGTTCCCGTCGTCGCGCTGGTACGGCTCGACGTAGTGCCCGTCGTAGGAGGCGTCGGGGTCGCCGACGTGGTTCCAGCCGCGGGCGGCCAGGCCCCAGGGAACGGTGCCGATCCCGGTGTAACGGTTGGGGCTGCCGGCGGGGACCTCCACCGAGGCCAGGCCCTGGCTCTCGGTGAGCGGGTCGGCCCGGTCCGAGCCGGCTTCGGTCCAGGTGTCGCCGGCCGGGGCGGCGGCCCCGGCCGGCGGGGCGGCGAGGAAGAGGGCGAGGGCGGCGAGTCCGGTCAGAACCGCGTGACAACGTTGCCGGGCGCGCAGGGGCATGGGTCGGCTCCTCGGTGGGGGTGGTCGGGCGGCACGCACTCGGCGCACAGTGTGGCCCGCCCCTGACGGTCATGTACAGACCAAATCCACGTCGGGTACTGCCGTCCCGTGGGGCGACGGCCGCGCCGCGGAGTGATGCTGGAGGAGGCGGCGGGGGCCTCGGAGCAACGGCCCCGCACGCGGTGGAACGCGGTAGAACAGGGGAGTCGGCATCGAAGGACGTGCCGCGTGGATCGGCGAAGGCGGGGCGTGGGATGAGTGCAGCCGGGTCTGCCGGGTTCGAGGGCGCCGAGTCACCGCGCGGGCCGGTGCGTCCCAGCGGACTGCTCGACGTGCTGAACGTGGCCTCGGTCGTGCTGGACGCCAAGGGCCGGATCGTGCTGTGGAGCCCGCAGGCCGAGGAGCTGTTCGGCTACTCCGCCCAGGAGGCGCTGGGTGAGTACGCCGCCCGGATCATGGTCCACGAGAAGCACCTCGACCTGGTCGTGAAGCTGTTCGCCGACGTGATGAAGACCGGGCGGAGCTGGGCCGGAGCCTTCCCCGTCCGCCGCAAGGACGGCGACACGCGGCTGGTGGAGTTCCGCAACATGCGGCTGCTCGACGACCGGGGCGACGTCTACGCGCTGGGGCTCGCGGCCGACCGGTCGACCGTGCGCCGGCTGGAACGCGACGTGGCGCTGTCCGCCCGGGTGATCACGCAGTCCCCGATCGGGCTGGCGGTCCTGGACACGGGTCTGCGGTACGTCTCGGTCAACCCGGCGCTGGAGCGGATCAACGGCCTGCCCGCCGAGGACCACATCGGCCGGACGGTCCGGGAAGTGGTGCCGCGGATGGACGCCGACGCGCTGGAGGGAGCGGCGCGCGAGGTGCTGGAGACCGGACGGCCCGTCGTCGACCGGTCCGCGACCGGACGCACCCCGGCCGACCCGGGCGAGGACCACGCCTGGTCGTTCTCGCTGTACCGGCTGGAGGACGCTCTCGGTGAGGTGCTGGGCGTGGCCGTCTCGGTCGTGGACGTCACCGAGCAGTACCGGGCGGGCGTCGAGGCGGAAGCCGCGCGGCGCCGTCTCGCCGCCGTCGCCGACGCCTCCGCACGGATCGGCACCACGCTGGAGCTGGACCGCACGGCCCGCGAACTGGCCGACGTGGCCGTGCCGGACCTCGCCGACATCGCGGCCGTGGACCTGCTGGAGGCCGTGGTCAAGGGACGGCGCAGCACGCTGGGCCCCACCGAGCCGGCGGTGATCCGGGCCCTGGCCGTCCAGGCGGAGGACGCCCCCGAGGCGCTGCGGGCGGCCGATCCGCCCGGGCAGGTCGCCCGATACGGGCCGGACCGCCTGGTCACCGAGTGCGTACGCACCGCACGGCCCGTGATGGTGGCGCAGGTGACGGACGAGGACCTGACCCGCATCGCCCGCTCCCCCGAGGCGGCCGAGCTGCTGCGCCGGGCCGGCGTGCACTCGTACCTGGCCGTGCCGCTGATCGCGCGCGGCGAGGTGCTCGGCGCCCTGGACCTGAAGCGGATCGGCAACCCGCTGCCGTTCGACGAGGACGACCTGTTGCTGGCCAGGGAACTGGCCGCGCGCGCGGCGGTGCAGATCGACAACGCCCGCTGGTACCAGAACGCCCGCGACGCCGCCCTCACCCTGCAGCGCAGCATGCTGCCGAGCCATCCGCGGGTGACGGGCGGCCTGGAGGTCGCCTCCCGCTACCAGCCCGCCGAGGCCACCAGCGAGGTCGGCGGCGACTGGTTCGACGTGATCCCGCTGGAGGGCCGCAAGACCGCGCTGGTCGTGGGCGACGTGATGGGCAGCGGCATCACGGCGGCGGCGTCCATGGGGCGGCTGCGCACCGCGACGAACACGCTGGCCGCCCTGGACCTGGATCCGGCGCTGCTGCTCGAACACCTCGACCGGACCGCGGCCGGCCTGGACCAGGCCATCGCGACCTGCGTCTACGCCGTCCACGACCCGCACGCCCGACAGGTCCGCATCGCCAACGCCGGGCACCTGCCGCCGGTGCGGTTGCGCGCCGGCCGCCCTCCGGAGCTGCTGGACCTGCCCACCGGGGTGCCGCTCGGGGTGGGCGGCGTCGCCTTCTCCACCACCACCGTCGATCTGGACCCGGGTGACCGGCTGGTGTTCTACACCGACGGCCTCGTCGAGACGCGGCAGCAGCCGATCGACGAGCGGCTGGCCGTGCTCCTCGCCCTGCTGGAGGGTCCGGACCGTCCTCTGGAGGAGGTCTGCGACCTGCTGCTGCGCACGCTGCACGAGCCTCGGAACTCCGACGACGTGGCCCTGCTGATCGCCCGGGCCACGCCGCCGGAGTAGACCGGCGCTCCGCTACCGCCTGACGCCGATCACCACGTGGGCGTACAGCTCGTCGCTGACCTCGAGACGGGTGGTCAGGCCGCCGCGGGTGAAGGCGTCGACGGCGGCCGGGGCCTGGTGTTCGCTCGCCTCGACCAGCAGGCAGCCGCCGGGCGCGAGCCAGCCGGGTGCCTCGGCGGCGACCCGGCGCAGCACGTCGAGGCCGTCGGCGCCGCCGTCGAGGGCGACCAGCGGCTCGTGCTCGCGGGCTTCGGCGGGCAGCAGGGCGACCTCGCCGGTGGGGACGTAGGGCACGTTGGCGGCGAGTATGTCGATCCGGCCGCGCAGCGCGCCGGGGAGCGCGTCGAACAGGTCGCCGGTGTGCACCTGGCCGCCGACGGCCGCGAGGTTGCCGCGGGCGCAGCGCACGGCGGCCGGGTCGACGTCGGCGGCGTGCACCTCGGGCCGGTCGAGGGCGGCGGCCAGGGCCGCGCCGACGGCGCCCGAGCCGCAACACAGGTCCACGACGACGCGTGCGTCGGGCGCGTGGGCGAGGGCCTGCTCCACGAGGAACTCGGTACGGCGGCGGGGAACGAAGACGCCGGGGGCCACGGCGATGCGCAGTCCGCGGAACCCGGCCCAGCCGAGGACGAGTTCGAGGGGGACGCCGGTGACCCGGCGGTCGACCAGCGCGGCGAGTTCGCCGGAGGTGCGGGCGGCGTCGAGGATCAGTTCCGCCTCGTCCTCGGCGAAGACGCATCCGGCGGCGCGGAGCGCGGCCACGACGGAGTCACGGGAGGGGAAGGCGGAGGGCGATGCGGAGAACAGGGAGGACATGGGGGTTGAGAGCCTTTCGAGAACCGAAGGGCGCTCTCCCGGTCACCGGTCGCCGGTGACCGCACTGCCGAGAGGGGAGAGCACCCGGGCCGACACAGCGGTAATGGGTCTCACCTCCCAGGTGTCCGGCGGCCGGGACGATCCGCGGCCGCCGGTCACACTACCCCAACGATCAGACGGCGACGGTCTCCTCGGCCTCTTCCTCGGCCTCCTTCTCCGCCCTCTCCTCGGCGGCCGGTTCCGCCGTCTCCCCGTCCGGCCTCGCGTGCTTCGGCCGGGCCGGTGCGACGGCCCGCTCGCGGAGGGCGGCGACGCCCGTCACCACGAGGCCGAGCAGCAGCCAGGCGGCCAGGGTCCAGACGCTGCGGCCCAGTCCGTCGTTGCCGAAGTAGAGCAGGCTGCGGGCGCCCTCGACGAAGCCGGCGCCGTTCCAGAAGGCGTGCAGGGTGCCGAAGAAGCCGTTCTGCAGCTCGGGCCGGAACAGACCGCCGGAGGAGGTGAAGTTGAGCATCACGAACAGCACCATCATGGCGAGGGTGGTCCACCGCTTGAGGAAGGTGTGCAGGCCCACGCCGATGAACAGGATGCCCGCCGCGTAGAGCCAGGCCATGCCGAGGACGCCGGCGAGGTCGTGGTGGGCGAGGTGGAAGACGGGGCCGGCGAGCAGGGTACCGATGCCGGCGACGACGACCGAGACGCCGAGTGTCAGCAGCGCCCGGACGCGCATCGGCAGGGCCGCTCCGGCGGCGCCGAGGGCGGCCACGGAGGCGTAGGAGCCGATGCTGATCGCGATCAGCAGGAAGAACAGTCCCTGGCCGGTGGGGTCGTCGTCGACCGGGGTGGCGACGTCGGAGACCTTCAGCGGGACGCCCTGCCGCTCGGCGAGGGGGGTGAAGACCCTCTCCGCGGCCATGGCTCCCATGTCGGAGGAGGCGGTGGCCACGACGACCTCGGGCGCCTTGCCGCCGGGCACGTAGGCGCCGGTGATGTCACGGTGCCGGAGCAGGTCGACGGCCTCGGCGCGGGTGGGGACGGTCCGGACGTCGAGCGCGTCGCCGCCCCGGTCCTTGACCGTCTGGGCGAGCACCTTGGCCTCGGGGCCCGAGCCGACGACGGCGACGGGCAGGTGGTTCGGTTCGGGGGTGACGAAGGCCCCCATGTACGCGAGACCCATGCCGATGCACATCAGCAGCGGGGTGATCAGGTGCGTGAGCACGTGACGCAGGGCGTGCGACCTCATCGGCCCGCATCCTCCCAATGGTTGGCTTATACAACTCTCTTCTCGTTGTACTATACAACCAATACTGCGAGGGAGGATCCGTGACGACAGCCGAGAGGCCCGACGGGACGACCGTCCCCCCCGTCACCCCCGGCGCCCGCGCGGCGGACGCGGCCGTGGAGACCATCCAGCGGGAGATGACGGCCTTCGCCCGCCGGGCCCGCGCCTCGGCGGGGCGCATGCACCCCGAGCTGTCGCTGGTGTCGTACACGCTGCTCGGGCATCTGGAGGAGCGGGACGGGTGCCGGGCCACCGACCTGGCCGCCCACTACGCCCTGGACAAGTCCACCGTGAGCCGGCAGGTGGCCGCGCTGGAGCGCGCCGAGCTGGTCGAACGACGCGTCGACCCGGACGACCAGCGGGTCCAGGTGCTGCATCTGACGGACGCCGGACGGCGCATCCTGACGCAGGTCACCGAGAGCCGCCGGACCGCGTTCCGGGAGCGGCTCGCCGACTGGCCCGAGGAGGACCTGGTCCGCTTCGCCGCGTATCTGGAGCGGTACAACGCGTGGCAGGCGGCCGGGCCCGGTGAGGGCCGGGACTGAGGCACCGCCCGGCAGCACGTACCGTGGAGCGCGTACGCACCGATCACGCCGACCGGGGTGGCCCCTCCCCGCCGGCCGAAAGGCCCCGCCGCATGAACACCACCCGAGGCTTCACCGGACGCGCGCGCTCCGCCCGGCCGGGACTGCCGCCCGGCCAGTACGACGCGGGCGACGACTGGCCCGTGCTGTCCGCCGAGGTCACGCCCGACCTGGCGCCCGACGACTGGTCCTTCCGCATCGGCGGTCTGGTGGCCGAGCCCCGCACCTGGAACCGGGCCGACGCCGGCCGGCTGCCGGCGTCGGCGTACGAGGGGGACATCCACTGCGTGACCGGCTGGTCGAAGTTCGGGGTGCGGTTCGGGGGCGTGTCCCTGGACGCCTTCCTGGACGCGGCCGGCCCGCTGCCGTCCGCCACGCACGCCGTCGCCTACGCCCACACCGGCTACACCGCGAACCTGCCCCTGGCGGACCTGACCGGCGGGCGCGCGTGGATCGTGTGGGAGTACGACGGGCGGCCACTGGCCCCCGAGCACGGCGGTCCGGCGCGGCTGGTGGTGCCGCACCTGTACTTCTGGAAGAGCGTCAAGTGGATCGCGGGCCTGGAGCTCCTCGACCACGACGAGCCGGGCTTCTGGGAGCAGAACGGCTACCACGCGCGCGGCAACCCCTGGGAGGAGCAGCGGTACTCCGGTGACTGAGACGATGACCGAGACGGCGACGGCGCCCACGGCGCGGGTCTTCACTCCACCGACGCGGTTCGCCGTGCCCGGGCGCATCGAGGTGGACGGCCGGGTGGCCAGGACGTGGCAGACGGCCACGCTCACGGAGATCCGCCGCGAGACGCCCCGTGCGGCCACCTTCCGGCTGTCGGTGCCCGGCTGGGCGGGACACCTGCCCGGCCAGCACCTGATGCTGCGGCTGACCGCGCCCGACGGGTACGTGGCCCAGCGCCACTACTCCCTGGCGTCCGCGCCCGACGACTCGGGACACATCGAGCTGACCCTCGACCATGTCGACGGCGGCGAGGTGTCGGGGTGGTTCCACACGGTGGCCCGGCCCGGCGACCGGATCGAGGTGCGCGGTCCGCTCAGCGGCTTCTTCGCCTGGCCCGGCGACCGGCCCGCCCTGCTGCTCGGAGCCGGCTCCGGGGTGGTGCCGCTCATGTCGATGGTGCGCCACCACCGGGCGCGGGGGCCGGCCGTCCCGCTGCGGCTGCTGGTGTCGGCGCGGAGCCCGGAGGAGCTGATCTACGCGCGGGAGTTCGGCGCGGAGACGACGCCCGTGTTCACCCGGAGCGCTCCTCGGGGCACGCCGGTGGGACGGCTGGCGGCCGCTCACCTGGAGCCCCTGTTCGCCGACCCGCCCGCCGGAGGCTGGGAGGCGTACGTCTGCGGTTCCAACTCCTTCGCGGAACACGCCTCGCGACTGCTGGTGGCGGCGGGACAGCCGGTGGACCGGATCCGCATCGAGCGCTTCGGCTGACCCCGCGGCGGGCCGTGCCCGGGGCCGTGTTTCCCCCGGAGCCCTGCCGGGCACCTGGACGGCGGCACACAACGGCCGTCCGGCGATTCGGCGTGAGCGGTCCGGTGGGCGGTGAGCAAGGCCCGCCGGACGGGGTACGAGACCTGTGCGGGCACGCGCACGCGTGACGCGCCGCGGAGACGGCGGCGGCACCGCCCCGTGCGGCCGTCCGCCCGGTCCTCCGACCGCGGTGACCGCGAGGAGGTCGACATGCGAACCCTGGTGCTCGGCCGGCGCCGGCGGCGCAATCCGCTGCGGCGCCGCTCGGACGTCGTGGAGGCGTGGACCGCGCTGGTCGCCGCCGTCCTGCTGTTCGCCGGGGCCCCGCTGCTGGGGGTGACCGCGGCTCTGTGGGCCCAGGGCAAGGCGCAGACGATCGCGGCGCAGCAGCGGGCCGACCGCCACCGGGTGCACGCCACGGTGGTCGACCGCACTCCGGACGGTCCGGGGTCGGCGCAGACCGGCGGGCAGTCGTACCGCGTGGCCGTGCGCTGGACCACGCCGGGTGGTGACACGCGGACCACTCTGAGCCAGGTTCCGGCCGGTACCCGGCAGGGCGACGTGGTCGCCGTGTGGTTCGACTCCCGGGGCCGGAGCGTGCCGCCGCCGACCGGTGCCTCCGCGGTCTGGGAGCACACCGTCACCGTCGGCGCGTTCACGACACTGGGCGCCGCCCTCACGGTCTTCGTCGGGCACAGCGTCGTCCACCGGGCGGCGCTCCGGCGCCGGATGGCCGAGTGGGAGCGCGACTGGGCGCGCACGGAACCGCAGTGGACGCATCGCCGGGCGTGACGGCGTCGGTGCGTCCACTGCGGTCCACCGCCGGTTCCCGGTGCCGGTGACCGGCGACGCGCCCCGGGCCGGCCCCCCCCGGCCCCCCCCCGGGCCGGGCGGGGGGGGGGCCCCCCCCCCCCCCGGCCGGGGGGGGAAACCGACGGAG
>NZ_JBIWJA010000006.1:18693-65550 GCF_044764905.1 Streptomyces sp. NPDC093586
CACCGCCGGTTCCCGGTGCCGGTGACCGGCGACTCGCCAGGTCCGGCCCGACGCGGTACCGCGTCGGGCCGGACCTGGCGAGTCGCCCGACCACTCACGTACGGTGTGATCATCCGTACGGTCCGGCACTGTCTCCCCGCACCCGCAAAGGCGGTTATCGATGGCCCTGTTCGACCTTCCGCTCGATGAACTCCGCGAGTACCGCAGCGAGTCCACCGAGCCCGAGGACTTCGACGCGTTCTGGAGCAAGACGCTCCAGGAGGCCCGCGCGCACGACCTCGACGCGCGCTTCGAACCGGTCGACACGGGACTGTCCACGCTGCGGGTGTACGACGTGACGTTCGCCGGGTTCGGCGGTCACCCGGTGAAGGGCTGGCTTTCCCTGCCCGCCGCGGCCGAGGAGCCGCTGCCGCTGGTCGTCGAGTTCGTCGGGTACGGCGGCGGGCGCGGACTGCCGCACGAGCACCTGCTGTGGGCGTCCACGGGCCGGGCGCACTTCGTGATGGACACCCGAGGCCAGGGCAGCGCCTGGGGCGGCGGCGGCGGGACCGCGGACCCGGTCGGCGGCGCGCCCGCGTACCCGGGCTTCATGACCCGCGGCATCGACGACCCGGAGAACTACTACTACCGCCGCGTCTTCACCGACGCGGTGCGCGCGGTCGAGGCGGCCCGCTCGCACCCGCTGACCGACCCGGCGCGCACGGTCGCGCTCGGCGGCAGCCAGGGCGGCGGCATCACGATCGCGGTCGGCGGTCTGGTGCCGGACCTGACGGCCGTCGCGCCGGACGTGCCGTTCCTCTGCGACTTCCCGCGCGCGGTGACGCTCACCGACCGGCACCCGTACCGGGAGGTCGGCCTGTACCTGAAGACGCATCGCGGCCGCACGGAGGACGCCCTGCGCACGCTGTCCTACTTCGACGGCGTGCACTTCGCGGCACGCGGTCGTGCTCCCGCCCTGTTCTCGGCGGCCCTGGAGGACCAGACCTGCCCGCCGTCGACCGTCTTCGCGGCGTTCAACGCGTGGGCGCACGAGGACAAGGCGATCGAGGTGTACGACTTCAACGACCACGAGGGCGGCGGCCCCTTCCAGGACGCCGCGAAGCTGCGCTGGCTGCGCTCCTACGCCTGAGCCCGGACGGGCCGTGCCCGCGGACTTCCGCCCGGTCCGACCAGTCGGTACGTTCTTGGGGTCCGGGCCGTCACATCGCGGCCCGGTTCCCCGGCGTACGACGGAGGGCCCATGTCCGAACACGAGGCACAGGTCGACGGCCACTGCGACGCCCGCTTCACGGCGGTGCGCACGGCGTTCGAGAAGAACTTCCGGGACCGGGGCGAGCTGGGCGCCGCGGTGACCGTCACCGTCGACGGCGTGACGGTGGTGGACCTGTGGGGCGGCTGGGCCGACGCGGCCCGCACCCGCCCCTGGCAGCGGGACACGCTGGTGAACCTGTGGTCGACGACCAAGGGCCCGACCGCCCTGTGCGCGCACATCCTCGCCGACCGGGGCCTGCTCGACCTCGACGCGCCGGTGGCCCTCTACTGGCCCGAGTTCGCCGCGTCGGGGAAGGAGAAGGTGCTCGTACGGCACCTCCTGTCGCACCGCGCCGGCCTGTCCGGCCTGCGCGAACCGCACCCGTTGGCCGCTCTGTACGACTGGGAGTCGACCACCTCGCGGCTGGCGGCCATGGAGCCCTGGTGGGAGCCGGGCACCCGGTCCGGCTACCACGCGGTCACGTACGGATTCCTGGTCGGCGAGGTCGTGCGGCGCGTGTCGGGGCTGCTGCCCGGGGCGTTCCTCGAGCGCGAGGTGACCGGGCCGCTCGGTATCGACTTCACCATCGGCCTGCCCGAACGGGAGGCGGGCCGGGCGGCCGAGCTGGTGCATCCTCGTGCCGATTCCGACAGCGAACAGGCGGCGGTCTTCGCCCAGTTGTCGCCCGCGGCCCTCGCCGCGCTGACCAATCCCCCGGCGGGCGCGGCGGAGGCCAACACGGCGGCGTGGCGGGCCGCCGAGATCCCCGCGGCGAACGGACACGGCACGGCGCGGGCGGTCGCCGCGCTCTACGGGATCTTCGCGGGCCGGGGATCGTACGGCGGCCGGCGTCTGCTGTCCCCGCAGGCCGCCGAGCGGGTGCGCGAGGGGCAGGGCGCCTGTCGCGACCTGGTCCTCGGTGCCGGTTTCGCGCACGAGACGGAGATCGGTCTCGGACTGTGGCTCAGCGGCCCGAACGGCTCCTACGGGCCCAACCCGCGGGCTTTCGGTCACGACGGCTTCGGCGGGTCCTGCGGACTGGCGGATCCCGAGGCCGGGGTGTCACTGGGCTACGCGATGAACCGCATGGGGCCGCACATCGCCGACGACCCGCGGAAGATGGCACTGGTGGAGGCCGTGTACAGCGTCCTGTGAGCGCCCGGTGAGGGTGCGGCGGCGGCACGGGGGGACCGGGAGACCGCCGCTCACGGCAGCCGCCGGGCCACGACCAGCCGGGCACGCGGGCTGCCGTCGGGCCGGCGTCCGAGGGCGGGCAGGGCGTGCAGGTCGACCCGGAATCCGGTGCGCGCCAACTCGCGGCCCACGTCACCGAGCCGGAACGTGCGGTAGTACATGACGAACGGCGGCCTCCACAGCGCGTTGCGCACGCGCATCGCCGTGTCGAAGCCCAGCAGTGTCCAGTACGTCCGGGAGCCGGGGCGGGGCGGGGCGCCGACGGGGAAGGCGAAGCAGCCGCCCGGCCGCAGCACGGAACGCACCTGGGTGAACAGCCCGGGCAGTTCGCGGGGCAGGAAGTGCCCGAACGCCCCGAAGCTCACCACGAGATCGAAGGCGGGCCCGAACGGCAGGGCACGGGCGTCCGCGCGCACCCAGGAGACCGCGGGGCCCTCGGGCACGGGGCGCCGGCGCGCGACCGCCAGCATGCCCGCGCTGAAGTCGACGCCCGTGACCCGGTCCCGGCACACCCGGCCGAGGACGCCCACGGCCGCGCCCGTGCCGCAGCACAGGTCGAGGCCGGTACCGAACGGCCCGACCGGCTCCAGCGCCGACGCCACGGCGTCCAGGACCCGGTCGGGCGTGCGGTACGGGGTGTGGTCGAACTTCGGGGCGAGCAGGTCGTAGCCGCGCTCGACCGACGACAGCGCCTGGACGGCGAGTTCACGCAGGGTGGGGCCTTCGGGGCTGAACATTCGGGTCAGCCTAGAGCCTGTCGGCTCCACCCGGCGGGAACGCGCTGTTCGGAGGCGGGCCCGGCGGCAGGCGTGGGGCAGGGGCCGACGCGGTCGGCGTCGCGCGGATGGTCCTGCTCCGCGCGGCCGCCGAGGGGGTGGAGGCGCTCACGGTCGTGCTCGCGGACGCGTTCGCGGCGGGCGGGCCGGCCCCGACCAGGACCTCCGCCGCCCGGCCGACGAGCGGGTCGGCGACCGCGGCACGGAATACACGCGGCACCGGCCGCGTTGTGCGCAGTGTGACGGTACGGCCGTCCGCTTCCCCCCGCTCCACCGCTCGCGGTGGTACAGTGCGGTCAGCACCTGCGTACGCCCCCTCGGGGCTCCGGTGCGGTTTCCCCTTCGATTCGCCGACCCGCCCGTCATGACGCGACCGGCGCGTCCGCTTCCCGGCACAACCTCGTGAGCAGGGCCTTTCCCCGGCGTCCGAGCTGCCGTTCCCCGCCGCTCCCAGGGTGTCGTCCGACCCCCCGCACGGCTTCTCCCCCTTCCTTCCGCATGTCTCATGCCCGCGTCCGTGAAAGGACCGAACACCATGACCACCACACTCGAACACCCTCCTGTGCAGCATTCCCCGGCCGAGATCGCCTCCGGTGTCCTCGACGTCGACGCGGGAGGCAGGGGCCACCTGCGCGGCGGGAACCTGCTTCCCGAACCCTCCGACCTGTCCCTGCCCCCCGCGCTGGTCCGCCGGCACGGACTGCGCAAGGGCGACCTGGTCGAGGGCGTGCTCGGCGACCGCCGCGCCCTGACCGACGTCGTCCGGGTCAACGGGCGGATGCCCGCGGGGCCCGGCGGCCGACGGCACTTCCGGGACCTGACCCCGCTGCACCCGCACGAGCGGCTGCGCCTGGAGCACCCCGCGGCCGGGCTGACCGGGCGCGTCGCCGACCTGGTCGCCCCGGTCGGCAAGGGCCAGCGCGGTCTGATCGTCGCCCCGCCCAAGACCGGAAAGACCATTCTGCTCCAGCAGATCGCCGCCGCCGTCGCCGGCAACCACCCCGAGGCGCACCTGATGGTGGTGCTGCTCGACGAGCGGCCCGAGGAGGTCACCGACATGCGGCGCTCCGTCCGGGGCGAGGTGTACGCCTCGACGTTCGACCTGAGCGCCAGGCACCACATCGCGCTCGCCGACCTGGTGATCGAGCGGGCCAAGCGCCTCGTCGAGGCCGGCGAGGATGTCGTGATCCTCCTCGACTCCCTCACCCGGCTGTGCCGGGCGCACAACAACGCCGCCGCCTCCGGCGGCCGCACGCTCAGCGGCGGTGTCGACGCCGGGGCGCTGATCGGGCCCAAGCGGTTCTTCGGGGCCGCCCGGAAGGCGGAGGAGGGCGGCTCGCTCACCGTTCTCGCCACCGCGCTGGTGGAGACCGGCTCGCGGGCGGACGACTTCTACTTCGAGGAGCTCAAGGGCACCGGCAACATGGAGCTGCGGCTCAGCCGGGAGCTCGCCTCGCGCCGCGTCTTCCCGGCCGTGGACCTGACCGGCTCCGGCACCCGGCGTGAGGAACTCCTGCTCTCCGCCGCCGAGTCGGCGGCCGTACGGGGCCTGCGGCGGGCCCTGGGGCCCCGGGACGGGCAGTCCGGTACGGAGACACTGCTCGAACAGATGCGCCGGACGCCGGACAACGCCACGTTCCTGCGGCACGTCCGGCCGACGCTGCCCTCCGGCTGACGGACGGGCGGGCGGTGGTCCGCCGCGGTCCGGGTCCGCTACGGCCATCCGGGTGCTCTCGGACGCGACTCGGCCCGGCCAGGGTGGCGTTGCGCGGTCCCATTCCTACGTTTGCGATATGACTATCGGATTTTCATCTCGGGCGACTCGGTCAGCCTGTGTGCTCTGCGTGGCGGGCCTTCTGACGCTCATGCCCGCCGCCGCGGCCGCCCGCATGGTGCGGCCGGACCCCGGGGCGCCCGGCGGGCCACGGGCCACGGCACCGCAGCCGTCCCTGCTGTACCGCTCCGGTACCCAGGTCCGGCTCCGTCCCGGCGCGCCGGAGGTCCCCGATGTCTCCGCCCTGGCCTGGGTGGTGGCCGACGCCGGCAGCGGCGAGGTGCTGGCCGCGCACGACGCGCACCGCCCGCTCCCGCCCGCCAGCACCCTCAAGACGCTGTTCGCGCTCACGGTGCTGCCGGTCCTGCCGGGCGGCATCAGCCACCGGGTGAGCACCGAGGAACTGTCGGGCATCGGGCCCGGCAGCAGTCTGGTCGGGGTCGTGGAGGGACGCACGTACCGGGTCTCCGACCTCTGGAACGGTGTGTTCCTCAACTCCGGCAACGACGCCGTCCACGTCCTCGCCTCGCTCGTCGGCGGCTGGGACACCGCCGCCGCCCGGATGCAGGCCGAGGCCCGCGCCCTCGGCGCCCGCGACACGCACGTCCGCTCGCCCGACGGCTACGACGCTCCGGGCCAGGTCTCCTCGGCGTACGATCTGGCGGTCTTCGGGCGGGCGGGGCTGCGCAACCCCGACTTCGCGCGGTACTGCGCCAGGATCGACGCGATGTTCCCCGACGGCGACGGCGACTCGTACGGGATCATGAACACCAACCGGCTGCTCACGGGTGCGGACGGGGTGGAGCCCTATCCGGGGCTGATCGGCATCAAGAACGGCTACACGAGCAGCGCCGGCAACACGCTCGTCGCCGCCGCCCGGCGCGACGGGCGCACCCTGGTGGTGACCGTGATGAACCCTCAGGAGGGCGACGGGTACGCCGTGTACGAGGAGGCCCGCTCACTGCTCGACTGGGGGTTCGACGCCGCCGGACGGGTCGACCCGGTCGGTTCGCTGGAGCCCGAGGACACCCGGCCGCGGCCGGGCCCCCACGCTCCACCCGCTCACGCGACGGCGACGGCGACCACGACCGCGGAGCCGGCCCCGGACGAGCCGGGCTGGCAGGGGACCGGCGCGATCCTGGGCACGGCGGGGCTCGGCGCGGGCGTCATGGCGCTGGCCCTGCGGCTCAAGGCGGGGCGGGCGGAACGGGGCTGACCGGCCGGGCCCGGGTCAGAAGACCGACAGTCCCGTCAGCGTCGTGAAGCGGTCCAGGGCCGACACCCCGGCGACCGAATTGCCCCGCTCGTCCAGACCTGGGCTCCACACGCACAACGTGCAGCGGCCCGGCACGACCGCGATGATGCCGCCGCCGACCCCGCTCTTGCCCGGCAGGCCCACCCGGTAGGCGAAGTCACCGGCCGCGTCGTACGTCCCGCAGGTCAGCATCACCGCGTTGACCTGCTTGGCCTGGCTGCGGCTCAGCAGCCGGCTGCCGTCGGCGCGGATCCCGTGCCGGGCGAGGAACCCGGTGGCGAGGGCGAGGTCGGCGCAGGAGGCGGCGACGGAGCACTGGCGGAAGTACTGCTCCAGCAGGACCGGTACCGGGTTGTCGATGTTGCCGTAGGACGCCATGAAGTGGGCCAGGGCGGCGTTCCGGTCGCCGTGGGTGGTCTCGGAGGCGGCGACCTCCTCGTCGAAGGTCAGGTCCGGGTTGCCGCTCTCGGCGCGCAGGAAGGCGAGGAGTTCGCCCGCCGCGTCGCCGGTACGGGTGTGCAGCCGGTCGGTGACGACCAGGGCGCCCGCGTTGATGAACGGGTTGCGCGGGATGCCGTTCTCGTACTCCAGCTGCACCAGGGAGTTGAACGGGTTGCCGGACGGTTCGCGGCCCACGTGCTCCCACAGGGCGTCGCCCTCCCGGGCCAGGTCGAGGGCGAGGGTGAAGACCTTGGTGATGGACTGCGCGGAGAACGGTTCCCGCCACTCCCCCACTCCGTACACCGTGCCGTCCGGTTCGGCGACGGCCATGCCGAAGCGGCGCGGGTCGCAGGCGGCGAGCGCCGGGATGTAGTCGGCGGGCCGGCCGCTGCCGGGGGTCCGCTCGATCTCTTCGGCGATGCGTTCCAGAACCGGCTGGAAGGTCGTGGACGTACTCATGGTCACCATCTTCCCTGCGGGTGCGGCCCGGTGTGCGGGGGGTGGGGCTGGCTGCACCCCGCCTTCGGGTGCAGACGTCATTCTGCGGGCGGGCGTCCCTTCCCATACTGGGCTCATGACCAATCCCACGGTGCTCATCGAAACGTCGCCCGCCCGCGAGAAGGAAAAGGCACGCGGAAAAGGAGGCGAAAAGGGGAGCGACTTCTCCGAACTGTCGCGGCGCATATCCGAGGCGGGGCTGCTCCGGCGCCGCCCGCTGTATTACACGGTGCGTTTCGGCACCGTCGCCCTCGCGCTCGCCGGCGTCGTCACGGCCTTCACCGTGCTGGGGGACGGCTGGAGCCAGCTGATCGTCGCCGTGGCGTCGGCCGTCGTCTTCGGCCAGCTCGGGCTCGCCGCCCACGACCTCGCCCACCGCCAGGTCTTCTCACGGCGCCGCCCGAGCGAGGCGGGTGGTCTGCTGGTGGCCAACCTGCTGCTGGGCATGAGCTACGGCTGGTGGATGAACAAGCACACCCGTCACCACGCCAATCCCAATCACGAGGGGAAGGACCCGGACGTCTCCCCCGACATCCTGGTCTGGTCACGGCGCCAGGCGAGCAGGGCACGAGGAATTCCCCGGTTCGTCGGGAAACACCAGGCGGCACTTTTCTTCCCGCTGCTGACGCTGGAAGGCCTCAATCTGAGTTTCAACAGCTTCAAGGCACTGCGCAGCCCGTCGATGAAACGGCCGGTGCTGGAGGGAACCCTGCTCGTCGCCCATTTCGTCCTGTACTTCGGCGGCCTGTTCACCGTCCTGTCCCCCGGCAAGGCGCTCGCCTTCATCGCCGTGCACCAGGGTCTGTTCGGGGTCTATCTCGGCTCGGTCTTCGCGCCCAACCACAAGGGCATGCCGATGATCGAGGAGGGCACGCGGCTCGACTTCCTGCGCCGGCAGGTCCTCACCTCACGCAACGTGCGGGGCGGGGCGTTCATCGACGCCTTCATGGGTGGCCTCAACTACCAGATCGAGCACCACCTGTTCCCCAGCATGCCGACGCCCGCCCTCGCCAAGGCCCAGGTCATCACCGAGCGGTACTGCGCCGAGCTGGGCGTCCCCTACCACCAGACCGGGCTGCTCGCCTCGCACCGGGAGGCGCTGCGTCACCTGCGCAGCGTCGGAGAGCCGCTGCGCGACAACCGCTGAGGCGCCCGGCGGCCGGCTGTGCGGCGGGCCTGCGCGGAGCAGTCCGGACAGCAGGACGCCTACGCCCAGAGCCCGTCGGCCAGTGTCACCCCCGCGAAGGCCGCGCCGAGACCGGCCGCCACGCTCGCCGCCACGTTGACGGCGGCGTGCAGGCGGGCGCCCGTCCCGGCCAGCCGCAGCGTCTCGTAGGAGAAGGTCGAGTACGTCGTCAGGGCGCCGCACAGACCCGTGCCGAGCAGCAGCTGGAGACGGGAGGAGGCGGCTCCGGCGAGCGCCGCGCCGGTCAGCACGCCGAGGACG
The DNA here is from genome assembly GCF_044764905.1 of Streptomyces sp. NPDC093586. Lineage (NCBI taxonomy): Bacteria > Bacillati > Actinomycetota > Actinomycetes > Kitasatosporales > Streptomycetaceae > Streptomyces > Streptomyces sp. NPDC093586. The sequence goes on from NZ_JBIWJA010000006.1 coordinate 27,331, forward strand.
AGGCAGCCGACGACGTTCACCGTGAAGGTGCCCCAGGGGAAGACCGAGTCGTGCCGTGACTGCACCGCGCGGTCGGTGAGGTAGCGCAGCGGGGCACCGACCATGGCGCCCACGACGACCAGCAGCCAGTTCACGACGGCTTCCCGCCCTCCGGATCCCTCACGCCCGGCCCACCGGGCGTCTCCTCACGGCCGGCGTACCTGATGACCTCGCAGTCGTCGAGGATCACCAGGCCCTCGGTGACCAGTTCGTCGAGCTGCGGCAGGAAGGCCCGTACGCGCTCCTCGGTGTCCACGACGACGACGGCCACCGGCAGGTCCTCGCTCAGGGACAGCAGCCGGGTGGTGTGGATCAGCGAGGAGGCGCCGAAGCCCTCGATGCCGCGGAAGACGCTCGCGCCGGCGAGGCCCTCCCGGTGGGCCCGGTGGACGATCTCCGAGTACAGGGGCCGGTGGTGCCAGGTGTCGTTCTCGCCGACGAGGACGGTCAGGCGCAGGGCGCTGCCGGTGAGCCGTGTCATGGCTGCCTCCGCTTCAGGACGCGGCGGGTCGCCCATGCGGCGAGGCCGACCGCCGTGAGCGCCGCGAGCGGGGTCGCGGCGAGGTAGGCCAGGCCCGTGCGGGCGTGGCCGGTGGCGAACAGCTGCCGGCTGTCGACGGCGTAGGTGGAGAAGGTGGTGAAGCCGCCGAGCACGCCGGTGCCGAAGAAGGGCCTCACGAGGCGGTGGGCGGCCCACACGTCGGTGATGACGACCATGAACACGCCGATCACGGCGCAGCCGGTGACGTTGATCCAGAAGGTCGCCCAGGGGAAGCCGCCGGCGTGCGCGGGCCATCCCAGGGAGACGGCGTAGCGGGCGGCGGCGCCGGTGCCGCCGCCGAGCGCGACGGCCGCGACGACCGGTGCCTGCGTACGCCGGGCGGGGCGCCGGGGCGCGGCGGGACGTACACCGCCGAGGCTGTCCGTGTCCGGGGCTGTCATGGTCGTACGTCTCCTACTCGCCGGGCATGGGGGTGCCCCCGTTCGCAAGTAGGGACCGTTGGCGGCACCCGTGCCGCGGTTCGGGTACGGCGGGCCCCACCGCCGCGCCGCGCGCACCGGCCGCGGCTGCCCGCCAGCCTAACGCCGGGAACCCGTCCGGGGCACTTCGGGGGGCGGCGCGGAGGGGGCTTCGCCGTCCGGGCCTCCGGCCGCCGTGTCCGGTGCCGGTCCCCTCCCCTCCCCGGTGGGCCGGGGAGGGGAGGGGCCGTCCGGCTAGTCGTCCAGTCGTACGACCCGTACGGATCCAGCCGGGACCGCGAGGGGGCCCGCTACGGGTTCGCCGGTCAGCAGCTCGGTGCCGTGGGTGTCCAGGGGCACCTCGGCGTCCGACGCGGTGTGGTTGACGGCGAACAGGAAGGTGCCCGACCCGCCGGTGCGGCGCACCACTTCGACGTCGCGGGGCAGGCCGGCGCGGGCGGGGACGCGCGCGTCCTCCGACGCCCAGCCGAGGACCGCGTCCAGACCCTCGGTGCCGAGGCGGGTGGAGACGTACCAGGCGGTGCCCTCGCCGAGGCGGTGCCGGGTGACGGCGGGGCGGCCGGCGGTCAGGCCGTCGGCGTACGTCCACACCGGTTCGGCGCCGCGCGGGACGACGAACTCCGTCCACACGTCGCCGCTCAGCTCGGAGCCGTCGGGGCCGGTGATCCGCACCCGCTCGCCCGCCAGCAGCGGCGAGAACTCCTCGACGGTGAGGCCCAGCACGTCCCTCAGCGCGCCGGGGCAGGGGCCCTCGTGGACGGCGTCGTGCTCGTCGACGATGCCGGAGAAGTAGGAGACGACCAGGGTTCCGCCCCGCTCCACGTACTCCCGCAGGTTGTTCCCGGCCGCCTCCGTCATCAGGTACAGGGCGGGGACGACGACGAGGGGGTAGGCCGACAGGTCGGCCTCCGGGTGGGCGAAGTCGACGGTGAGGTGGCGGTCGTAGAGGGCCTCGTAGAAGGCGTCGGCGCGTTCGCGGGGGTCGTGGTCCTCGCTGGGGCGCCACTGGAGGGTCTGCGCCCACCAGGAGTGCCAGTCCCAGAGCATCGCGACGTCGGCCTCGGTGCGGGTGCCGCGGACGGGGTTCAGCGAGTCGATCGAGGCGCCGAGTTCCACCACCTCGCGCCAGACGCGGGTGTCCGTGCCGCCGTGCGGCAGCATCGCCGAGTGGAACTTCTCGGCGCCGCGCCTCGACTGGCGCCACTGGAAGAACATGGCGCCCTCGGAGCCGCGGGCCACGTGCGCCAGGGAGTTGCGGGCCATCTGGCCGGGCGCCTTGGCGGGGTTGCGGGGCTGCCAGTTGACGCCCGAGGTGGAGTGTTCGAGCAGCAGCCAGGGGGCGCCGCCCGCGACCGAGCGGGTCAGGTCGGCGGCCATGGCGAGGTTGACGTGGGTGCGGCGGCCGTCGGTGATCAGGTAGTGGTCGTTGGTGACGAGGTCGACCTCGCGGCCCCAGGCCCAGTAGTCGACGGAGTCGCACTGGCTGAGGGCGGTCATGAAGTTGGTGGTGACGGGGACGCCGGGTGACAGGCGGTGCAGGATGTCGCGCTCCGCGCGGAAGTTCTCGCGCATGGTGGCGTCGGCGAAGCGCTTGTAGTCCAGCGCCTGGGCCGGGTTGCCGACCGTCGGCGTCATGCGCGGCGGGTTGATCTGGTCGAGGTCCGCGTAGCGCTGACCCCAGAAGGCGGTGCCCCACGCCTCGTTGACGGCGTCGACCGTGCCGTACGTCGTCGCGAGCCAGCGGCGGAAGTGCGCGGCGCAGGAGTCGCAGTAGCAGGCGGAGACGGGAACGCCGTACTCGTTGTGGACGTGCCAGAGCGCCAGCGCCGGGTGGCTGCCGTAGCGCTCGGCGAGCCTGGTGGTGATGTTCGCCGCGGCGGCGCGGTAGTCGGCGTTGCTGTGGCAGATGGCGCCCCGGGAGCCGAACTCGTGGCGTGTGCCCTCGGCGGTGACCGGCAGGGCCTCGGGGTGGGCGCGGTAGAACCAGGCGGGCGGTGCGACGGTGGGCGTGCCGAGGTCGACGCGGACGCCGTTCTCGTGCAGCAGGTCGAGGAGCCGGTCGAGCCAGCCGAAGTCGTAGGCGCCGGGGGCGGGTTCCAGCAGGGCCCAGGAGAAGATCCCGACGCTCACCATGGTGACGCCGGCCTCGCGCATCAGCCGGACGTCCTCCTGCCAGACGCTCTCGGGCCACTGCTCGGGGTTGTAGTCCCCTCCGAAGGCGAGCCCGGTGAGGCCCCTGGGGGTGGTCTCCGGCATGGATGGTCTCCCGGTGTGATCGATCGATTGGGAACGTGCACACACATGATCGGCGGTGCTGGCCCAACATAACCGCACAGCAACAACCATTGACAAGCGTCCGGGATGTTTCTCTACTGTGAACGCTCACAGAAGCATGGCAGGTCCTCGCAGCAGGCGGGGACCCCAGGTCAGGGGAGAGATCCATGCCGTACACGAAGCGCCACCGCCTGGTGACGACCGCCGTCGCCGTCGCGCTCGGTGCCACCACCCTCGCCGCCTGCGGCTCGTCCGACGACGGCGGCGACGCCCAGTCGGGTCCGGTCTCGCTGACGTACTGGACGTGGACGCCCGGCATGGACAAGGTCGTCGACCTGTGGAACAAGGGACCGGGCAAGAAGGAGCAGATCACCGTCACGGTGAAGAAGCAGGCGTCCGGCGACACCCTGGTCACCAAGATCCTCACCGCGCACAAGGCCGGCCAGGCACCCGACCTCGTCCAGGCCGAGTACCAGGCACTGCCGACGCTGGTCAGCAACGACGCCCTCGCCGACATATCGGACGAGGTCGGCGACGTGAAGGGCAAGTTCGCCAAGGGTGTGTGGCAGCAGACCACGCTGGGCACGGACGCCGTCTACGCCGTCCCGCAGGACATCGGGCCGATGATGTTCTACTACCGCGAGGACCTGTTCAAGAAGTACGACCTCAAGGTCCCGGCCACCTGGGAGGAGTTCGCCGAGACCGCGCGCAAGCTGAAGAAGGCGGCCCCCGACAAGGCCCTCACCACCTTCTCCGCCAACGACTCCGGTCTCTTCGCGGGCCTGGCCCAGCAGGCCGGCGCCAAGTGGTGGACGACCGAGGGCGAGAAGTGGAAGGTCGGCATCGACGACCCGGCGACGAAGAAGGTCGCCGACTTCTGGGGCGGCCTCGTCGAGGAGGGCGCCGTCGACAACCAGCCGATGTACACCCCGTCCTGGAACAAGGCGCTCAACACCGGCAAGCAGATCGCCTGGGTCAGCGCCGTGTGGGCGCCCGGCACGCTGACCACCGCCGCGCCGGACACCCAGGGCAAGTGGGCCATGGCCCCGCTCCCCCAGTGGGCGGCCGCCGAGAACCGCACCGGCAGCTGGGGCGGCTCCTCCACCGGCGTGACCACCGACTCCAGGCACAAGGACGCGGCCGCGAAGTTCGCCGCCTGGCTGAACACCGACGGCGACGCGCTCAACGCGCTCGCCAAGGAGGGCGGCATCTACCCCGCCTCCACCTCGGCCCAGCTCAGCGGCGCCTTCACCAGCCCGCCGGCGTACTTCTCCAACCAGCCGGACTTCTACACCAAGGCCGCCGAGATCGCGAACACGACGGCGCCCGCGGCCTGGGGCCCGAACGTCAACGTCGCCTACACGGCCTTCAAGGACGCGTTCGGTGCCGCCGCCAAGAACAAGTCGGACTTCGCCGCCGCCCTCGCCACCATGCAGGAGGAGACGGTCTCCGACCTGAAGAAGCAGGGCTTCGAGGTCGCTCGGTGAGCAGCACGACGGCACGCCGCAGGCCGTACGGGGTGAAGGGAGCCCCGTACGCCCACCCGTCTCCCACCACCGCCCTCAAAGGAGCGCTTCGCGCCCCCTACTTCTTTCTCGTCCCGGCCTCCGTGCTCTTCCTGCTCTTCTTCGCGCTGCCCATCGGGTACGCGGTCTGGCTCAGCTTCCGCAAGGTGGAGGTGTCCGGGCTGGGACTCGGCGCCGGGGCGCGGAAGGAGGTCTGGGCCGGTTTCCAGAACTACGCCGACGCGCTCGGCGACAGCGAACTGCTGGACGGGGCGCTGCGCGTCCTCGGCTACGGCTGCATCGTCGTGCCGGTGATGCTGGGCCTCGCCCTGCTGTTCGCGCTGATGCTGGACTCCGACAAGGTGCGCTTCACCCCGGTCACCCGGCTCGCGATCTTCCTGCCGTACGCCATCCCCGGTGTGGTGGCAGCACTGCTGTGGGGCTTCCTGTACCTGCCGGACGTCAGCCCCTTCCACTTCGTGCTCGACCGGCTCGGTCTGCCCCAGCCGGACCTGCTGGACGGCGGCCCGCTGTACCTGGCCCTGTCCAACATCGCGGTCTGGGGCGGCACCGGCTTCAACATGATCGTCATCTACACCTCGCTGCGGGCCATCCCGGCCGAGGTGTACGAGGCGGCGAAGCTGGACGGCGCCTCCCCGCTGCAGATCGCGCTGCGGATCAAGATCCCGATGGTGGCGCCCTCGCTGGTGCTGACGTTCTTCTTCTCGATCATCGCCACGCTCCAGGTGTTCAACGAGCCGACCACCCTCAAACCCCTCACCAACTCCGTTCCCACGACCTGGAGTCCGCTGATGAAGGTGTACCAGGACGCCTTCGGCAAGGGCGACGTCCACGCCGCCGCCGCGCAGGCGACGATCATCGCGCTCGCCACGCTGCTGCTGTCCTTCGGGTTCCTGCGGGCGGCCAACCGGCGCAACAAGCAGGAGGCAGCACGATGAGTTCCCTTGCCGTGCGCAAGGCGCAGCCGGCGGCGGGCACCACGCCCGGCACCGCCCAGGGCCCCCCGCGGCGCCGGCGCATCGCGCTGGTGCCGACGCTCACGCTGCTGCTCGGCGCGGTCTACTGCCTGCTGCCGGTGGCCTGGGTGGTCGTCGCGGCCACCAAGTCGGGCAGCGAGCTGTTCTCCACCTTCACCTTCCTGCCGGGCACGGGATTCGCCGACAACGTGGGCGACCTGAACGCCTACCGCGACGGCGTCTACTGGCGGTGGATGGCCAACTCGGCCCTCTACGCCGGTCTCGGCGCCCTGCTGTCGACGGCCGTGTCGGCGTTCAGCGGCTACGCGCTGGCCGTCTACCGCTTCCGGGGCCGCGAGACGCTGTTCAACGTGCTGCTCGCCGGCGTGCTGATGCCGCCCGTGATCCTCGCGGTCCCGCAGTACCTGCTGCTGGCACAGGCGGACCTCACGGACTCGTACCTGTCGGTGCTGCTCCCCCAGATCCTCTCCCCCTACGGCGTCTACCTGGCGCGCATCTACGCGTCGGCGGCCGTACCCGCCGACGTGGTGGAGGCCGGGCGGATGGACGGGGCGAGCGAGTGGCGCATCTTCACCCGGGTCGCGCTGCCGATGATGGTGCCGGGGCTGGTGACGGTGTTCCTGTTCCAGTTCGTGGCCGTGTGGAACAACTTCCTGCTGCCGTACATCATGCTGAGCGACGACGAGAAGTTCCCGATCACGCTCGGTCTGTACACGCTGCTCGAGCAGGGGGCCAACACCCCGGCGCTCTACACGCTGGTGATCACGGGCGCGTTCCTCGCGGTGATCCCGCTGGTCGCGCTGTTCCTGGTCGTCCAGCGGTTCTGGAGCCTCGACCTGCTCTCCGGGGCCGTAAAGTCATGACCATGAGCAACACGGGGGGCCGGCGCCGACCGCCGACGATCCACGACGTGGCGCGCGAGGCGGGGGTCTCGCGGGGCACGGTGTCACGGGTGCTCAACGGCGGGCACTACGTCAGCCCGGCCGCGCAGGAGGCCGTCAACGCCGCGATCCGCAAGACCGGTTACGTGGTCAACCGGCACGCCCGGTCTCTGATCACCGGGCGTTCGGACTCGGTGGGCTTCCTGCTCACCGAGCCGCAGGAGCGGTTCTTCGAGGACCCCAACTTCAATGTCCTGCTGCGCGGTTGCACGCAGGCGCTGGCCGCGCACGACGTGCCGCTGCTGCTGATGCTGGCGGGCACGGAGGACGAACGGCGGCGCATCACGCGGTACATCACGGCGGGGCACGTCGACGGGGTGCTGCTGGTCTCCAGCCACTCCGGTGACCCGGTCGCCGAGGAGCTGCGCGCGGCCGGGGTGCCCCTGGTGGCGTGCGGCAAGCCGATCGGGTTGGGTTCCAAGGTGAGTTACGTGGCCGCCGACGACCGCGACGGCGCCCGGGACATGGTCCGTCATCTGCTGTCGCTGGGGCGGCGGCGCATCGGTGTGGTCACCGGCCCGCTGGACACCCCGGGCGGTGTGGAGCGCCTCGCCGGTTACCAGGAGGTGCTCACCGAGGCGGGCGTCGGGGTCGACGAGCGGCTCGTCGTCTCCGGCGACTACAGCCGGGCCAGCGGCGAGGCGGGCGCGGAGCGGCTGCTGGCGCGGGCTCCGGACGTGGACGCCGTGTTCGTGGCCTCCGACCTGATGGCGCAGGGGGTGCTGGCCGCGCTGCAGCGGGCCGGGCGCCGGGTGCCGGAGGACGTGGCGGTGGGCGGGTTCGACGACTCCCCCGCCGCGGTCGCCGCCAGCCCCGAACTGACCACCATCCGCCAGCCCTGGGACCGGATCAGCGCCGAGATGGTCCGGGTGCTGCTGGCCCAGATCGGCGGCGAGGACCCGGCGGCCGTGATCCTGCCGACGGAACTCGTGCGGCGCGAGTCGACCTGAGCCCGGCCGGGCGGAGGCGGGGCGGACCGTTCCCCGCGCCCGCGACAGCCCCACGCCGGTAGTTGCACGGTAAACGAACGTCCGTCCGGTGTTACCGTGCAGGTATGGCAGTCAAGACGGCCGGGGCGCGGCTCGAGGAACGGTGGCGGGAGATCCTCTCGGTGCACGCCCGCACGATGTGCGAGATCGACCGCGCGCTGCATCCGCACGGCCTGGGCGCGAGCGACTTCGAGGTGCTCGACATCCTGGTGTCCGAGGCGCCGGAGGAAGGCGCCCAGTGCCGGGTGCAGAACCTGGTCGGCCGGGTCCATCTCAGTCAGAGCGCGCTGTCCCGTCTCATCGCCCGACTGGAGAAGGAGGGACTGGTGGAGCGCTCCATGTGCGCGGAGGACCGGCGCGGCGTGTGGGTCGCCCTGACCCGCCGGGGCCGCGACCTGCACGCCGAGGTGCTGCCGCTGCAGCGGTCCGTACTGGCCCGCATGCTGGGCGACTCCTGACCGGCCGCCGCCCGGGGTGGGCCGGCCCGGTACCCCGTGCCGCCCGGGGGCGAGCCGGCTCCGGCGCTCCTGGGTCCTGTCGTCAAACTCCCGTCGTCCGCCCGGAGGGCGGGTCTGGCGGCGTCAGGTGCGTGCTCCGGGGGTCCCCCCGGCCGGAGGCTGGGGGGAGTGCCGGCCCCTGACCCTCGTACTGGACGCACTCGGGTCAGGGGCCGGTGCGGCGAGTGGGCCCCTCTGGGGGAGCGTGCAGGGCGGCGCCAAGCGGACGGGAGTTCGACGACAGGGCCTAGGGGCGCGCCAGCAGGGTGCGGACGCCGTCCGACGTGAGCGTCAGGCGGTGCTCCGAGCCGGCGTCGATGGACAGTGACAGGTCGTCGGCCGGCCACTGTGCGGCGAGTGCGCCGAGCGGCACCATGCGGTAGCGCGAGACGTACGGCAGCAGGTCGGCCATCTCCAGCTCCGAGGTGAACACGGGTACCACCTGGTGGCCGCCCTGCTGCTCCAGCACCGGCAGGGCCAGCATCCCGGGGTCGGCGGCGTCCTGCTCGTTCGCGTCGTCCGGTACCGGCACGAGCACGTCGCTGCTCGCGAGCGTGTCGAGCGCCGCCGTGTCCTCGGTGTTCTCGGCGAGCGCGTCCAGTGCCCGCTGGGCGGGCGTGGCGGGGTGGTCGTTCGCGGGTGTCTCCATGACAGATTCCCTGGTAGCGGCGGTGGGGTGGGGCCCGCGCGGGTGATCGGCGCGGGCGCGGTCCAGCCTCGCGTACCCGATCGCCCACGGCGCAATCCTGTTCGAGGGCCACCCGGACCCGCGGTCGGATCCGGCCGGGGCACCGGAAGGCGTGACGGCGGCGAGAGGGCGAAATGGCCGGAATATGAGTACTGGGGCCCAGGCGGTTACCCGGAAGTCCTCCGGAGTCGAACCACGGACTGGGAGAAGCACTCATGTCCCACCACCACACCAGCGCCCATGAGGTGGTCGACGCCATCAAGGACGTCGACTTCCCCGCGGGCAAGGACGAACTGATCGAGGCGGCGCGCAGGTCGGGCGCCTCGAAGGACGCGGTCGCCGCGCTGCGCGGCATCCCGCCGGAGAACTACGCCAACCGCGAGGAGGTGGCCCGGTCGGTCCGCGTGGACCCCGCCTCCGACCTCGGCACCTCGCCCGCGCAGCGCGCCCAGCAGGCCCGCGCGGGCGGCAGGCCGGGCCAGTCGCAGCACCTGCGCGACGTGCCCAAGCCGCCCGTCCAGGAGGAACTGGACCGCTGACGGCGAAGGCGGAGGGGACGGGGCCCGGTCCGCCGGGTCCCCGTCGCGGCCCGGCCGGACCACCGCAACCTTTTGGGCAATCGGGCCGTCTCACCTCATAACCGAATATGTTCACCTCGGGGGGACATCATGCGACGAACCAGTGCGGCTCTCATGGCGGTCGTGCTCACGACCGGCGCCCTGGCGACGGCCGCGGTCACCGCGGACGCCGCCCCCACGCGGATCACGGCGTGCCCCACCGGCTGGGGCAGCCTCGACGAGTCCCGCGCCACGGCGACGACCGTGCCGGTGCGGGACGTCAGGACGGGCCGGCACGCGTGCTTCGACCGGATGACCGTCGACGTGCCGGGCGCGAAGGCCGGCCGTCTCGGCTACCGGGTCCGGTACGTCGACCGGCTCCACCAGGACGGCTCGGGCCGGACGATCGCGGTCGGCGGCGGAGCCGTGCTGGAGGTCCGGGTCGCCGCGCCCGGCTACCGGCCCGAGACCGGCGCCGCCACGTATCCCGGACGGGCCGGACGGCCGCTGCCCGGTGTCGACCTCACGGGCTACCGCACCTTCCGGGACGCCCGCTTCGCCGGCAGCTTCGAGGGCGAGACGCAGATCGGGCTCGGCGTCCGGACCCGGCTGCCGTTCCGGGTACAGGTCCTGGACGGCCGTGTCGTGGTGGACGTCGCCCACTCCTGGGGTGCCGCACACTGACGGACATGCGGCCGCGGCCCGGACCGGGCACGATCCGGCACTCATCTGATCAAGGAGGGGCCCACTTGATCGATCACAGGAACAGTGGGGTTAGCATATGAGCGCCGCCTAGCTCGAAAGATAGAGACGTGACTGTCAACGACGACTCGTTCACCAATTGGAAGAACCGCGAGGAGATCGCGGAATCGATGATCCCGATGATCGGGAAGCTGCACCGCGAGCGGGACGTCACCGTCCTGCTGCACAGCCGCTCCCTGGTGAACAAGTCGGTGGTCAGCATCCTCAAGACGCACCGCTTCGCCCGGCAGATCGCCGGCGCGGAGCTGTCGGTCACCGAGACGCTCCCCTTCCTCGAGGCCCTCACCGCTCTCGACCTCGGTCCCTCGCAGATCGACATCGGCATGCTGGCCGCGACCTACAAGGACGACGACCGCGGCCTGTCGGTGGCGGAGTTCACCGCCGAGGCCGTCGCCGGTGCCACCGGCGCCAACAAGATCGACCGTCGCGAGCCGCGCGACGTCGTCCTGTACGGCTTCGGCCGCATCGGCCGTCTCGTCGCCCGCCTGCTCATCGAGAAGGCCGGCTCGGGCAACGGCCTGCGGCTGCGCGCCATCGTCGTCCGGGGCGGCGGCGACCAGGATCTCGTCAAGCGCGCCTCGCTGCTGCGCCGCGACTCGGTGCACGGCCAGTTCCAGGGCACGATCACCGTCGACGAGGACAACAGCACGATCCTCGCCAACGGCAACGCCATCAAGGTGATCTACGCCGACGACCCGACGCAGGTCGACTACACGGCGTACGGCATCAAGAACGCCATCCTCATCGACAACACCGGCAAGTGGCGCGACCGCGAGGGCCTGTCGAAGCACCTGCGCCCCGGCATCGACAAGGTCGTCCTGACCGCGCCGGGCAAGGGCGACGTCCCGAACATCGTGCACGGCGTCAACCACGACACCATCAAGCCGGACGAGCAGATCCTGTCCTGCGCGTCCTGCACCACCAACGCGATCGTGCCGCCGCTGAAGGCCATGGCCGACGAGTACGGTGTGCTGCGCGGTCACGTGGAGACGGTCCACTCGTTCACCAACGACCAGAACCTGCTGGACAATTACCACAAGTCGGACCGCCGCGGCCGGTCGGCGCCGCTGAACATGGTCATCACCGAGACCGGCGCCGCCTCCGCCGTCGCCAAGGCGCTGCCCGACCTCAAGGCGAAGATCACCGGCAGCTCGATCCGCGTCCCGGTGCCGGACGTCTCGATCGCGATCCTCAACCTCCAGCTGGCCCGCGAGACGACCCGCGAGGACGTCCTCGACCACCTGCGCGAGGTGTCGCTGACCTCGCCGCTCAAGCGCCAGATCGACTTCATCAGCGCTCCCGACGCGGTCTCCAGCGACTTCATCGGCTCGCGCCACGCCTCGATCGTCGACGCGGGCGCGCTCAAGGTCGAGGGCGACAACGCCATCCTCTACCTCTGGTACGACAACGAGTTCGGCTACTCCTGCCAGGTCGTCCGGGTCGTCCAGCACGTCTCCGGGGTGGAGTACCCGACGTACCCGTCGCCGGCGGTCTGATCCGGAGCACGGCGCGCAGGCGCGAGGGGCGGTGGGACAGTGCTCCCCACCGCCCCTCGCGCGTGCCGGACCGGCCGCGGGGACGAGAATGGGGCCATGGAAGGACTGGTTCGCCGCTCGGCGTGGGTCCATGCGCTGGTCTGGACCGTGGCCGTGCTGAACCTGACCGTCCTGGCCGCGGCCGCCGTCGTGCGGAGCACCGTGCTCGATCCCTCCTTCTACGGCCGGGTGCTCGAGGACGAGCACGCCTACCAGCGGTTCTACGACGAGGTGCTGGTCGATCCGCACAGCACGCCGCTCACCCAGGAACTGCTGGACCGGCTGCCCGTTCCGCAGTCCACCATCACCTCGAACATCAAGGTCGTGATCCCGCCGGAGACGCTGCGGACCATGGGCGACCGGCAGATCGCCGAGGTGATCCACTACCTGGAGGGCGACCGCGACGAACTGCGTGTCACCGTGGACCTCGAACCCGTCGTCGCGAACCTCGAGAGGCTCAGCCGGGCGTACTTCGGTGATGCCGTCGCCGCCCTGCAGCAGCGCGCCGAGCCCGATTTCCAGGCTTTCGTGCAACGCCTGTCCGACGTGGCCGCACAGGTGATCGCGGGCGAGGCCCCGCTCGAGAACCTGCCGACGCTGCCGCTCTCCCACGACCAGGCCGTCGCGGCCACCCAGGCGCTGCTGCGGCTGGTACCGGAGGGCGAGCGCGCCGGCGTCGCGCCCACCGTGGAGACCGCGCTGGACCGGGGCGACGTGGCCGCGGCCCTGGCCGCCCTCACGCCGGTCGCCCTGACGGACCAGGTGCGGACGACCGCGGCCGAACTGCTGCGGGAGGCGCGCGACGGCACGTGGGTCATCACCGTGCGCCTCGATCCGTCCCGCGACGAGCTGGCCCCGGTGCACCGGGCGCGCGCGGTCACACGGCTGTTCCAGGAGGTCGTGGAGCCGACCGCCGCGCTCCTGTGCGCGGCCGCGCTCTCGCTGCTGTGGTTCTCCACGCCGTCCCCCGTCAAGCGGCGGCTGATGCCGCTGGGCTGGGTACTGGCCGCCGCCGCTTCGCTCACGGCGCTGGCGGTGTTCCTCCTGCGGCTCGCGCCGGGCGAGGCGCTCTTCAGGGCACCGCCGTCGTGGCCTCCGACGGCCGCCCGTCTCCTCGCCGACGTCCAGGCCACCGCTCTCGACCGGCTGCTGACCACGGCCACCGTCGTCGCCGTGATCCTGCTCGCCGCGGGAGCGCTGCTGATCACCGTCGGCTGGGTCTGGCAGACCAGGCCGACGGTGCCCGTGTTCACCGATCCGCGGCACGGGCCGGCGCTGACCTTCGTCGTGTCGGCGTGCGCGCTGGCCGGGACGGTGTTCGCCCCCGTGGCGCTGACGGGCCCCTCCCCGCGGATCTGCCAGGGCGGTGTCGAGCTGTGCGACGCCCGCTACGACGAGATCGCCCAGCTCGCGGCGCACAACGCCATGGCCACGACGGCGGACCGCTTCATCGGCCCCCTCCAGGATCCCGACCTCGTCGGCCAGTTGGACGCCGGGGTGCGCGCCCTCCTCGTCGACACCCACCGCTGGGAGCGCCCCGAGGAGGTGGCGGACCGGCTGAGCACCTCCGAGTTCTCCCCGGAGCTGCGCCGGCGGCTCACCCGGATTCTGGAGCGGGTGAATCCGCCCCACCCGGGCCTGTGGCTGTGTCACTCGGTGTGCGGCGCGGGGGCGCTGGAACTCACGCCCACGGTGCGTCAGATCGGCTACTGGCTGCGCGCGCACCCCTCGGAGATCGTCACCCTGATCCTGCAGGACGGAGTCGACGCCGAGGCCACCCGGCGCGCCTTCGAGCAGGCCGGACTCGCGGACCTGCTGTACGTGCCGGCCAAGGATCCGGAGCGCCCGTGGCCGAAACTGAAGGACATGATCGACAGCGGTCGGCGTCTGGTGGTGTTCGCGGAGAAGGCGGACGGTCCCGCCCCGTGGTACCGGAACTTCTACCGGTACGGCATGGAGACGCCGTTCGCCTTCAGCAGCCCCGACGCGATGACCTGTCTGCCCAACCGGGGCGGCACGGACAAGCGGCTGTTCCTGCTCAACCACTTCGTCACGGCCGGCGGCGGCCGGCGGCTGGACGCCGGTACGGTCAACTCCCGGCAGCGCGTGCTGGAACGGGCGCACGACTGCGAGCGACGGCGAGGCAGGCCGGTCAACTTCGTCGCCGTGGACTACGCCACGGTCGGGGACGCCCGGGGCGCGGTCGACGACCTCAATACCGAGCGGCTCCGGGACGATCCGCGGTTCCCCGGGAAGCGATGACGAACCACGCACCGGGAAGCGTGGTGACAGGAAATCGCCCACCCGTTTGAAGCAAAATCTATCGTGGGCGGTGTAGACATACGGCCGTCGGCGGGGTTACCGTCGTGACACAGCCAGAAAGTCGGTGAAACGCGAGAAGGAGGCGGACGCCATCAGGATCGCCCGGGCGAGAACGGTACGCCCGGGTACCGCAGGCCCCGGAACGGAAGGTGGTCCCACGGTCACGCATCCGCGATCCCCGCACTTCCCGCCCCCCGACGGGGGCCGGTGCGGAAACAGAAGGCCGGCACCGCAGTAGGCCGGCAGATGGTGTTGCAAATCCCTCGGGGCCTTGGTGCCGGACGGCACCAAGGCCCCTCGACGTTTTCCCGGGTTCTCCCGGTTCTCCCGACACACGTATCGACCAGAGGTGCAGATGACCGCAGACACCCCGCTCGGCCGTATCGACGACGACGACTACCCCGCCTTCACCATGGGGCGGGCGGCCGAGATGCTCGGCACCACACCCGCCTTCCTGCGCGCCATCGGCGAAGCCCGGCTGATCACACCCCTACGTTCCGAGGGCGGCCATCGCCGCTACTCCCGTTACCAGCTGCGCATCGCCGCCCGCGCCCGCGAACTCGTCGACCAGGGCACCTCCGTCGAGGCGGCCTGCCGCATCATCATCCTGGAGGACCAGCTCGAAGAGGCCCGCCGCATCAACGAGGAACTGCGGCGCCGCCCCGCCGGTCCCCGCGACAGGGCCGACGCCTGAACCCACCGGGGTCAGGCCGCCTGGATGAGTTCCGCGCGGCCGAAGAGGATCGCGTAGCCGGAGGGGAGCTGGGCGAGGAGGCGGTCGAGCAGGTCGGGACCGGCCAGGCGGGCGACGACGCCCAGGACGGAGCCGACGTCCCAGCGGGTGGTGGCCAGACTGCCCCCCGTACGGGTGGCGAGGTCCCTGACGAAGGCCCAGCCGGTCATCTCGTCGGCCCCGGGGATCTGTGCGGCGAAGATCCGGGCCGCTTCGCGGGGAAGGCGGGCGGCCAGCTCGACGCGCTCCTCTCCGGTGACGCGACGGCCGAGGGCGGACAGGACGGCGTGGACGACCTGTTCGGCCCGCTCCCGGGTGGCATAGGCGCCGTTGTAGCGGACCTGCTCCAGCATCTGGCCGTACGACATGGCCGGGATGGTGGTGACCGTCGTCGGGGCCGTCGTGGTCTGCATCGGTGAATGAGGCCTTTCTCGCTCGTGGGATGGTCTGATGCGGCCGACCGGGGTCCGCGGACACGGACGCGCGCCGGTCACCGGGTGTTCGGGGGATGCCCGATCGTGGTGTCCTGCGGCCGGCCGAGGAGCAGGTCGTATCCGGGCGGGAGCTGCAGCAGGATGCGGCGGGTCAGCTCCTCGCCCGCCGCGTCGGCAGCCACGCTGAGCACGGCGCCGACGTCCCAGGCCGCGGTCTTCTCGGTGGCGCCCTCGATCCACGCCGCGGTGGCCCGCACGAACCGGTCCGCGGACAGCGGCTCGGCGGCCTGCAGCGGGTTGAGGAGGATCAGGGCGAAGGTCTCCGGAAGCCTGGCGGCCAGCTCGGCGCGCACCTCGCCCACCAGGTGCGCGCCCAGGAGTGCCAGCACGGTGCGCGCGGCACGGTCCGCTTCCGCACGCGTCTCGTACTGGCCGCGTTCTTGTACCTGGTCGAGGAACACGTCCCAGTGCATGGCCATCGGGATCCTCCTTGCCCCGGACGATGGGTGCCCGCGGGCGGAGGGCGCGCCGTCGGGACGGCGGCCGCCCTCCGTCACCTGTCGCTGCCGTCTCCGGCTCAGCCGGAGATCTCCTTGCGGTCCGCGCCGCCGCCGATGGTGATCTTGCGGGGCTTGGCCCGCTCGGCGATCGGGATGCGCAGTGTGAGGACGCCCGCCTCGTAGTCCGCGCCGATGTGCTCGGTGTCGAGGGTGTCCGCCAGCATCACCTGACGGGAGAAGACACCCAGGGGGCGTTCCGAGAGCTCCATCTGGACGTCGTCGCCCCTGGCGACGGGACGGCGTTCGGCCTTGACGGTCAGCATGTTCCGTTCGACGTCGATGTCGATCGCGTCCGGGTCGACACCGGGCAGGTCCAGGGCGATCACGTACGCGTCGCCCTCGCGGTAGGCGTCCATGGGCATCGCCGTCGGACGCGACCAGGTGCCGGACGCATTGCCGAACAGCTGCTGGGTGAGCCGGTCGAACTCACGGAAGGGATCGGTGCGCATCAGCATCGGGAAACACCTCCAGTCCGAGCAATCCGCTCATGCGCTGCTTCCTGTATTTCTTGTAGCATGTCATCCGAACGATGACAAGTGAGTCCGTCATCCAACCGGTGACAAGGCCGGACGGCATGAGGTGACCCGACCGAGCGGAGGTGACCATGACCGCGGACCCCCAGCACTCCCCTCCCCAGCCCGCCTCCTTCCCCGCTGCCCAGGCAGCGCTCGCGGCGATCGAGGAGGCGGTCAACAGCGCACAGACTTCCCGGCCCGCCGAGCAGCCCGCCACCGAGGTCAGCTCCGAGCAGGCCCTGGCCGCGCTGCTCCTCCTGCGCGAGGTGCGCACCCGGCTCGCGCAGTGGGAGACGGCGCTGATCGAAACCGCCCGCGAAGCAGGCGCCAGCTGGGCCGACCTCGCCCACCCCCTCGGTGTCGCCAGCCGCCAGGCCGCCGAACGCCGCTACCTGCGCCTGCGCCCCGGAGCCCCCGGCACCACCGGCGAGCAACGCGTCCAAGCCACCCGGGACCGCCGCGCCGCCGACCGCGCCGTCACCGCCTGGGCCCGTGGCAACGCCGCCGACCTGCGACAACTCGCCGGCCAGATCACCGCCCTCACCGGCCTGCCCACCGAAGCCCGCACCCCCCTCGTACAAGCCCTGGGCCACGACGACGCCGCCGGCCTCCTCGGCCCGCTGGCCGGCGCCCGCGACCACCTCACCGCCGACCACTCGGAACTGGCCGCCCGCATCGACACCCTCACCCGCCACACCGACCAGCTCCGCGAGACGGGGAACGGCGAACCGCCTTCCGCCCCGGCGACGGGTGACGCCGCGCACGCGCGGTGACGCGGTCAGTTCCGCGCGAGGGGCAGGGGCGGCCTGCCCGTCGGGGCGGAGGCCCGCGATGCACCTCGGCCCCCTGTGCGCGGGTCGTCCGCGGGCGGAGCCGGCCCGGTGACCTCCACCTGGGCCGGACGCACCAGGTGGTCGCCCAGACGGTAGCCGGGCCTGAGGACCGCCGAGCACACCAGGCGGTCCACGTCGGCACGGACGCGGTGCGTCAGGGCGTCGTGGCACGCCGGGTCGAACGGATCGCCCACCTCGCCGAACGACGAGACGCCCAGCGAGCCGAGCTGTTCCCGCAGGCTGTCGGCGATGCCCGTCAGGCCGGGCGTGTGCGGCTCGTGCTCCCACGCCCGGTCCACGGCGTCCAGTACGGGCAGCAGCGCCCGCAGCACGTTGGCCACGGCGATCTCGCGCACGGCCAGGCGGTCCCGCCGTACCCGCTTGCGGTAGTTGTCGTACTCGGCCTTCACCCTCAGCAGGTCGGCGGTCCGCTCCTCCACGAGGCGCCGCAGCTGTTCCGGTTCGGTGTTCCGCGCCCCGCCCCCGGTCATCGTCGGCCGGCCTCCGGCTTGTCGTCGTCGACGATCTCGGCGTCCACCACGTCGTCCTCGGCCGGGCCGCCGCCCGTGGACGCACCGGTGGACTGCTCCGTCCGCGACCTGTCGTACAGGGCCGTGCCGATCTTCTGCGCGGCCTGCGCCGTACGGTCGATCGCCTGCCGGATCGCCGTCGTGTCCTCGCCCTTCAGCTTCTCCTTCAGGTCTGCCAGCGCCGTTTCCGTCTCGGACCTGGCGTCCGCCGGGATCTGCGCGGCGTTGTCCCCGAGGAGCTTCTCGGTGGAGTAGACCAGTTGCTCGCCCTGGTTGCGGGTCTCCGCCGCCTCACGCCGCAGGCGGTCCTCCTCCGCGTGCTGCTCGGCCTCCCGCACCATGCGGTCGATGTCGTCCTTGGGCAGCGCCGAGCCGCCGGTCACGGTCATCTTCTGCTCCTTGCCGGTGCCCAGGTCCTTGGCGGAGACGTGCATGATGCCGTTGGCGTCGATGTCGAAGGCGACCTCGATCTGCGGCACCCCGCGCGGCGCCGGCGGCAGACCGGTCAGCTCGAACATGCCGAGCTTCTTGTTGTACGCCGCGATCTCCCGCTCGCCCTGGTAGACCTGCACGCTCACCGAGGGCTGGTTGTCCTCGGCGGTGGTGAAGATCTCCGAACGCCTCGTGGGGATCGTGGTGTTGCGCTCGATCAGCTTGGTCATGACGCCGCCCTTGGTCTCGATGCCCAGCGACAGCGGGGTGACGTCCAGCAGCAGGACGTCCTTGACCTCGCCCTTGAGGACACCGGCCTGCAGCGAGGCGCCGACGGCCACCACCTCGTCGGGGTTGACGCCCTTGTGCGGCTCCTTGCCGGTCAGCTCCCTCACCAGCTCCGTCACCGCCGGCATCCGGGTCGAGCCGCCGACCAGGACCACGTGGTCGATGTCCGAGACCTTGATCCCGGCGTCCTTGACCGCGTTGTGGAACGGGGCCTTGCAGCGCTCCAGCAGGTCGGCGGTCAGCTGCTGGAGCTGGGCGCGGGTGAGCTTCTCGTCCAGGTGCAGCGGACCCTCGGCGGACGCGGTGACGTAGGGCAGGTTGATGGTCGTCTCGGTGGACGACGACAGTTCGACCTTCGCCTTCTCCGCCGCCTCCCGCAGCCGCTGCACGGCCATCTTGTCCCTGGACAGGTCCACGCCGTAGTGGTTCTTGAACTGCTTGACCAGGTGGTCGACGATCCGCTGGTCCCAGTCGTCACCGCCGAGACGGGTGTCGCCGTTGGTGGCCTTCACCTCGATGACGCCCTCGCCCATCTCCAGCAGGGAGACGTCGAAGGTGCCACCGCCCAGGTCGAAGACGAGGACCGTCTGGTCGTTCTCCTTGTCGAGGCCGTACGCCAGCGCCGCCGCGGTCGGCTCGTTGATGATCCGCAGGACGTTCAGGCCCGCGATCTCACCGGCCTCCTTGGTCGCCTGGCGCTGGGCGTCGTCGAAGTACGCCGGCACGGTGATCACCGCGTCGGTGACGTCCTCGCCGAGATACGCCTCCGCGTCCCGCTTCAGCTTCTGCAGCACGCGTGCGGAGATCTCCTGCGCGGTGTACCGCTTGCCGTCGATGTCGCCGTGCTCGGGGAACCGCCAGCCGTGGTCGCCCACGTACCGCTTGACCGAGCGGGCGGTGCGCTCCACGTTCGTCACGGCCTGCCGCTTGGCGACCTCGCCGACCAGGACCTCGCCGTTCTTGGCGAAGGCCACCACCGACGGTGTGGTGCGCGCGCCCTCCGTGTTGGTGATGACGGTGGGCTCGCCGCCCTCCAGGACCGAGACCACCGAGTTCGTCGTACCGAGGTCGATACCGACCGCACGTGTCATCTGCGCTCTCTCCTTCCTCCTCCGCCCGGCTCTCGCCTCAGCGGCGGGGAGCCCACCGGACGGGCCCCGCGCGCAGCGGCGGCTCCGGGCGGGCGGCCCCGAGCACCACGGCGTACCGCACGGGCGGGGCCGGGCCGGCCGGCCGCGGGCTCCCGCCCGTGCCCGCGGCCGTGGTCGTGGGCCGCCCGCAGCGCGGGATCACGCGGTGTCTCGTACGCCGTCCGGGACTCGCCGAACCGTGCGGCGGTGACCGCGTCCACGCGGGTGCCGGGGCGCGGGTCCCACACCCGGGCGCGGTAGGCCGAGGTGATCGCCTCCGCTGCCGTCGAGGGCTCCGCCCCGAGTACCGCGTACACGTCCGGGTCCCGGTCCCGCCCTTGCATTCCCGGCCACCTCCGGACATGCGACGAGCTGCGATTTCCGACTCGCTCACCTACAGTCCTGAATAAAACTTGAGTCCGCTCCAGTCAAGGACGAGATGGCTGGAGAGCCGTCCGGGGCGGGATGCGGACCCGGAGCTCCGGAGCCGGTGCTTCGGCGGTCCGCGGGCCGCGGGCGCGCCCACCGTCCACCTCTTGTCGAATCGTTCAACAATCCATTACGTTCGAAGGGTGATCGACCTCAACGCAGACCTCGGCGAGGGCTTCGGCCGCTGGACCCTCACCGACGACGACGCCCTGCTCTCCGTCGTCACCAGCGCCAACGTCGCCTGCGGTTTCCACGCCGGCGACCCCTCGGTGATGCGGCGCGTCTGCGACCTCGCCGCCGAGCGCGGGGTGCGCATCGGGGCCCAGGTGTCGTACCGCGACCTGGCCGGCTTCGGACGGCGCACCATGGACGTACCCGCCGGTGAACTCGCGGCCGAGGTGGCGTACCAGATCGGCGCGCTGCGGGTCTTCGCCGAGGCCGCCGGTGCGGAGGTGGCCTACGTGAAGCCGCACGGCGCGCTCTACAACCGCACCGTCCACGACCCCGGGCAGGCCGGCGCCGTGGTGGAGGGCGTGCGGCTGGCGGGCGGCGCCCTGCCGGTGCTCGGCCTGCCGGGCTCGCGCCTGCTCGCCGCCGCCGAGGACGCCGGCCTCATCGCCGTGCCCGAGGCCTTCGCGGACCGCGCCTACACCCCCGAGGGCACACTCGTCCCGCGCCGCGAGCCGAACTCCGTGGTGACGGACGGGGACGCGGTGGTACGGCGGGCGCTGGCGTTCGCGGTGGACGGCGCGGTCGAGGCGGTGGACGGCACGACCGTCGCGGTCGCCGCCCGTTCCCTGTGCGTGCACGGCGACACCCCGGGCGCGGCCCGGATCGCGGCGCGGGTGCGCGAGGCGCTGGAGGCGGCCGGGGTCGGGGTCGGGGCGTTCGCATGACCCGGAACCCGCTGCTCACGGCCCGTCCCGCCGGGCGGCACGCACTTCTCGTCGAACTGCCCGACGCCGAGCGGACCGCGGCCTTCCACGCCGAACTGCTGCGGCGGCGCGCGGCGGGGACCCTGCCGCCGGTGGAGGAGATCGTGCCGGGGGCGCGGACCGTGCTCCTGGACGGAGTGCGAGACCCCGAGGCGCTGGCCCGCCGGCTCGCGGGCTGGGAGGTCCCGGCGGGTGCCGCGGACGACGGGGCCGTCGTGGACATCGCCGTGCGCTACGACGGCCCCGACCTGTCCGACGTGGCGGCCCTGTGGGGGGTCGCACCGCACGAGGTGGCGGCCCTCCATTCCTCCCGTACGTACCGTGTCGCGTTCTGCGGTTTCGCGCCGGGCTTCGGCTATCTCACCGGACTGCCCCCGGAGTTGCACGTGCCCCGCCGGGCCACACCGCGGACCCGGGTCCCGGCCGGAGCGGTCGCGCTCGCCGGTCCCTACAGCGCGGTCTACCCCCGCTCCACCCCCGGCGGCTGGCAGCTGATCGGCACCGTGCCGGACCCGGGTCTCCTGTGGGACCCCGCGAGGGAACGGGCGGCGCTCCTCGCACCGGGCACCCGGGTGCGTTTCGTGGCGGCGGAGGACGCGGCATGAACGCCACGCTCACGGCCGTGCGCGCCGGTGCCCTGACCACGGTGCAGGACGCGGGCCGACGCGGCCACGCCCACCTGGGGGTTCCCCGCTCCGGCGCGCTGGACGCGCCCGCGATGCGGCTCGCCAACCGGCTGGCCGGCAACGACGCCGACGCCGCCGTCCTGGAGACCACCCTGACCGGCTGCGCCGTGCGGCCCGACCGTGCCGTCACCGTCGTGGTCGGCGGCGCGCCCTGCCCGGTGACGGTGGACCGGCGGCCGGTGGCCTGGGGCGCGCCGGTGCGGGTGCCGGCGGGCGCCGTCCTGGACGTGGGGGCGGTGACCGCGGGCGTGCGCTCGTACGTGGCGGTCTGCGGAGGCATCGCCGTCGAACCGGTCCTCGGCAGCCGCTCCACGGACCTGCTCTCCGGGCTGGGCCCGGCACCACTGCGCGACGGGGACGTCCTCCCGGTGGGCACGCCCGCCCGGCCGGCACCGCCCGTCACCGCCCCCTGGCCGGGTCCGCCCGCCGAACTGGTCCTCCCGGTGCGCTACGGCCCCCGCGCCGACTGGTTCACCGCGGCCGCGCTGCACGCCTTCACGTCGGCGACGTACCGTGTCTCCCCGCACAGCAATCGCATCGGCCTGCGCACCGAGGGGCCCGCGCTGCAACGGGCGTCGGCGGGCGAACTGCCCAGCGAGGGCATGGTCCTCGGGGCCGTCCAGGTCCCGCCGGACGGACGTCCCGTGGTGTTCCTGCGCGACCATCCGACGACAGGCGGTTACCCGGTGATCGCGGTCGTCACCGAACCGGCCCTCGCCGCGGCGGCCCAGGCCGCGGTGGGGACACCGGTACGCTTCACACCCGCGTGACGCGGGGCGGGCGTCCGGACGGGCTTCGCCCGGTCCGCGCTGCCGACGCATGCCGGTTGCTGTCAAGATCCGCCGGGTAACGGTTCTGTCCCGGCGGGTACGGCCACGGACACGGCGCGGAACGATGCGGGAACCGGCGTTCCGGCCGGATCGGCGGCGTGGCCCGGTGCGGTGGAGCGCTCCGGGTGCGGTCCTTGTCTCTCCTGCCCGACGGCGTCATGAGCGCCGGAGGAACGGCGCGGTGCGGACGGGCGTGCGCCCGGTGGCGATGTGCACGGTTCCCGATCTTGTGTGTAACAGGCATGTCGTAGCGGGCGGTTGGAGGGAACGGCGGACGGGGCCGGGCGACTCCTGATGTCCGGAAAGGCTCGCTCGTACCGACGGGCCGGCACCCGAACCGATACCGAGGAGCGCACGATGCGCGTTAACAAGATCACTGTCGCAGCCCTTGCCGTTGTCGCGGGTCTCTCGCTCACGGCCTGCCAGAACGACGATGACGCCACGGGGCAGAGCAGCAACTCGTCCGCCGCGTCCACCGCGACCTCTTCGAACGGCGGTTCCGGCTCGGGCGGCTCGGGCTCGGACGGCTCGGCCCGGGACACCGCGGGGGGCTCTTCCGCGGGGAAGAGCTCGAACGAGGGACAGGGCTCGAACGAGGGGCAGGGCTCGGTCGCCGGAACCGGCACCAACGAGAACGGCAAGATCGGCAAGTGCCGCACCGACGAACTCGAGGTCAAGGCGGTGGACCACACCAGCGACGGCGACCCGTACGGCTTCGTCGCGGTGGAGTTCACGAACGGCGGCGGCCGGGACTGCGCGATCTCGGGTTACGCGGGTGTCGACCTGAAGACCAGCGCGGGAGAACTGTCCGCGAAGCGCACCGGCGAGCAGCCGGCCTCGACCGTCCTCAAGGACGGCGAGTCGGTGGCCTTCTCCCTCACCTACCCGCTCAACGACTCGGGCGGTTCCGGTGTCCGCATCACGGGCCTGGTGGTGACCCCGCCGGACGAGACGAAGTCGGTCTCCCTCGACTGGCCGGGCGCCGCCACGCTGCCCGTCACGGACGGTTCCGGCTCCTCGGTGAAGGTCGGCCCGATCGGAAGCGCCGGCCAGGGCGGCTGAACCGCTCCCCGACGGCACCGAGGGTTCCGTCCCGTTCCCGAGACACCGGGCGGTCGAGCGGACCTGCGGTCGGCTGCTGCTCCACCGCCGTCCGGTCCGCGACCATGACCCCTTCACGGCCCGACGGCTCACCGGCGGGATCGCCGTCCCGACGCCCGGGCTCAGGGCGGGGTGGTGGTGAGTATGCGGTTGAGCGCGCTGTCGGGGCGGCCGGTGAGTTCCTCCCAGGTCCCCTCTTCCGTGATGCGGCCCTTCTCGAGGACGGCGATGCGGTCGGCGCGGCGGATGGTGGCCGGCCGGTGGGCGATGACGATCGTGGTGCGCCCCTCCTCCCGCAGCGCGTCGGCGAGTTGGGCGTCGCCGGTGTTGTCCAGGTGGGCGGTGGACTCGTCGAGGACCAGGACTCTCGGGCGGACCAGCAGGGCGCGGGCGAGGGCGACGCGGGCCCGCTGACCCCCCGAGAGCGTCGCGCCGCGCTCCCCCACGAGGGTGTCCATCGGTGCGATCCGGTCGACGCCGCACAGCCGCGCCACCGTGGCGAGCAGGCCGTCGTCCGCCTCGGGCGCGGCGAGCCGCAGGTTCTCGGCCAGGGTGCCGTGGAAGAGGGGTGTCTCCTGTCCCACGAGGACGACCGCGCGCCGCAGTTCCGCGTCGCTCACCTCCCGCACGTCCACGGGGTCGCCGTGGACGGGCACCAGCTGGACGGTGCCGGCGGACGGGTCCCAGAACCGGGCCAGCAGGTGGGCGCAGGTCGACTTGCCGGCGCCGGAGGCTCCGACCAGCGCGAGTGTCCGCCCCGGGCGGACGGTCAGGTCGACGCCGTCCAGCACGGGCCCGCCGCCGTAGTCGAACCGCACCCGGTGCAGCCGGACGCCCAGCGGGCCGGGCGGCAGGGCGCGGGGCGCGGCGGGCGGCGGGGCGAGGGCGGGTGCGTCGACGGCCGCGCCGACGCGGGCGGCGGCGGTGCGCAGCGCCACGGCCTGGCTCAGTGCGCGGGCCGATTCCGCGACCGGGCCGAGGACGGACAGGGCGAGGGCCATCGCCGCCGGGGCCCATGCGCCGTGCAGCCGTCCGGAGGTCACGGACTGCGCCGCCGCGGCGACCGTGCCGAGGACCGCGGCCACGATGAGGAGGTCGCGGACCGCGGCGGCGACCGCCTCCCCCGTGGCCTCGGCGCGCTGGGCCTCGCCCACCTGCCGTCCCCGCTCGGCGAGCTTGCGGCGGCGTTCCCCCAGAGCGTCGAAGGCGAGCAGTTCGCGCAGCCCGTCGACGGCCTCCACCGTGTCGGCCGACAGCCTCGCCATGGCCGTGCGGGTGCGGCTGCCGCGCGCCGCGCGGGCGCGTGCGTCGGCGAAGGGCACCGCCGCGAGCAGGGCCGCGACCGGCAGCACGGCCGTCAGCAGCCACGGCTCGACCGCGGCGAGGACCACGGTGCCGCCGGTGAGGACCGTGCCCGCCGCCAGCAGTTGGGCGGTGGTGTGGGCGTAGAAGAACTCCAGCGCCTCCACGTCGGCCATGGCGGTGGCGGCGAGGTCGCCGCTGCGCCGGCCCGCGACCCGGGCGGGCGCGCTGCGGGCGAGCCCGTCGAAGACGCGTACCCGCAGTGCGGCGAGCACCCGGTAGGCCAGGTCGTGCGAGAGGTCCATCTCCCGCCAGGTCGTCAGGGCGCGTACGAGGACGAGGACGGCGAGCGCGGTGACGGTGCCGGCCGCGGGCGCGCGTCCTTCGATGACGGCGGTGCCCACGGTGTGCGCGGCCAGGGTCAGCAGTGCGACGAGGGAACCCTGTTCGAGGAGGGCGGCGGCGCAGGTGCGGGCCGTCATGGCGCGGTGTGAGGAGAGGGCGGGGAGGAGGGCACGCAGTGCGCCTCGCGCGGGTACGTCCGCGTCGGTGGCTGCGGTGCCGGTGGTGGCGGTGCTCATGCGGCGAGTTCTCCTCGGTGGGCGCGGCCGGCTTCGACGAGCCGTGTGTAGACGCCGCCGGCTCCGGCCAGGTCGGCGTGCTCGCCGACGGCGTCCACCCGTCCCGCGTCGAGGACGACGATGCGGTCGGCGTGCCGGACGGCGGCGAGCCGGTGGGCGACCAGCAGCACGGTGCGCCCGCCGGCGGCGGCGTTCAGCAGTTCGCGGACGATGTCCGCCTCGCGGCGTTCGTCGACCGCGCTGGTGGCTTCGTCGAGGACGAGGACCGGGGCGTCGGCCAGCAGGGCCCGCGCGAGGGCGAGCCGCTGGCGCTGGCCGCCCGAGAGGGTGGCGCCGCGTTCGCCGAGGAGGGTGGCGTAGCCGTCGGGGAGGGCGGTGATCTCGTCGTGGACGCCGGCGGCGCGCGCGGCCCGGGTCAGGTCGTCGTCGGTGGCGTCCGGCCGGGCCAGGCGCAGGTTGTCGGCGATGGTGGCGTGGAAGAGGTACGTGTCCTGCGAGACGACGGCGATGCCCCTCCGCAGTGAGTCGAGTGCGTACGCGGTCGTGGGGCGCCCGTCGAGGACGATCCGGCCCTCCTGCGGGTCGTGGTGGCGCAGGAGCAGGGCCAGCAGGGTGGACTTGCCCGCGCCGGAGGGGCCGACGATCGCGGTCGTCCGTCCCGCCCGCGCGGTGAAGGAGACGCCGTCCAGGGCGGGCGTCGGTGCGCCGTCATAGGTGAACCGGACGTCGTGAAAGCGCAGTTCGGGCGGTGTCGGCCAGTGCGCGGGTGCCGTTCCGGTGTCGGGGACGGCCGGCTCGGCCGTGCGCAGGGCCGCGAGCCCGTCCGCGGCCGAGGCGCCCAGGTATCCGGCGTGCCACTCGCGGGCCAGGTCGCGGACCGGCCGGAAGCACTCGGAGGCCAGCAGCAGCGCCAGGTAGGTGGCGGTCGCCGTGGCGGAACCGGTGACGGCCGACCGGCACGCCAGCAGGGCCGCGGTGGCGGTGCCGCCCTGGACGGCGAGGTCGGTGATGCCGGTGTCGACCAGGGACACCCGCAGTTTGGCGACGGTCGCGCGGTGCAGCGCAGCGGACCGCTCCTCCAGGCGTGCGCGGGTGCGGCCGACCGCGCCGGCGGCGCGCAGGGCGGGCATGCCCTGGAGGGCCTCCAGGTAGTCGGCCCCCAGTCCTTCGTACGTGTCCCAGTGCTCCTTGCCGCGGGTGGCGAGGGCCCGGTCCCAGGCGCGCGGCCCGGCCAGCGCCAGGAGCAGGGCGGGGACGAGCCCGAGGAGGGCCCACGGTTCGACCAGGGCCAGGGCGGCCAGTACCAGGGGCGGCACGGTGAGGGTGACCAGGAGCTGGGGCAGGTAGCGGGAGACGTAGGCGTCGACGCCCTCCACCCCGTCGACGAGGGTGGTGCGGACGGCACCGGCCCGCGCGGCGGTCAGGTGCGCGGGCCCCGACCGGCCCAGGCGGGACAGGAGTTCGTCCCTCAGAGCCGTCCTGACCCGGGCTCCGGCACGGGTGGCGGTGCGCCGCTGCCCCACGGCGAGCCCGGCACGGGCGGCGACGACGGCGAGCACCGCGGCCAGCAGCCACGGAAGCCGGCCGGTCTCACCGCGGGCCAGGTCCGCGAGCGCCAGGGCCAGCAGCGCGGCCTGCGCCAGGTGGGTGAGGGTGACGGCGCCCTGCAGGAGGGTGGCCGTGAGCAGGGGGCACCGGGCGCGCCGGGCGGCGCGGCGCAGCTCGGGGTGGACGATCACGTGGTGTTCTCCTCGTCGGCGTGGCGGGTGCCGAGGGCCAGGGCGTGGACGATCCAGTCCCGGCCCCGCGCGGCGCCGAGCGCGGCGCCGAGGTCCGCCTGCTGCCAGGAGCCGACGGGCCGGGCGGCCAGCCCGTGGCGCCGGGCGGTGACCTGGGCCAGGTGGACGGCGAAGCCGGCCCGCAGGTGGGCGCGGCGGATGTGCGGGGCGTCGGCGTCGGCGGGGCAGCCGTGGGCGAGCAGGACGGCGCCCGCGTCCGCGACCCACGCCTGGCCCGCGGCCCAGTGCGCGAGCGTCGGGCGGGCCTCTCCCGTCGCGTACGGCCGCAGGGTCGTTCCGTCGGCGGCCAGTTCCACGAGGCCGGGCCGGGGCGGGCCGAGCGCGGCGCACCAGCGCAGGTCTCCGGCGCCGGCCCGTACGGCGGTGGTGAGGACCGCCCGCAGGGCGTCCGGGGAGGGGGCGCCCGGCAACGGCGGCGGGGCGCTGCGGCGCGCCAGCAGCTCCGCGGACGTGGGCGGGCCTTCCGTCAGCCCCGGGACACGGGCGCTGCCGGCCGGGTGCAGCGGGCTCCGCCCGCCGGGGGGCGGGACGTGCACGGCGGCCAGGGGGGTGTCGGTGAGTCCGTCCAGCCGTACCCTGGGCTCGGCCGCGCCCAGGGCGCGGGCCGCGAGGACCAGCGCCGCGGCGGCGTGCCCGGTGTCCAGCAGCAACAGGGGCCAGGCACGGTGGCCGTAGTGGGACACCGTGCGCCGCGCGGTGACGGAGAGTCCGGCCGTCACGCCCGGCGGCGTGCCGTCGGGTGAACGGCCGATGCGGTGGACGTGGTGGCGCAGCGGGTCGTAGCCGTAGCGGCCGGGCGGCAGGGAGCAGCCGGCGCCCACGACCAGTTCGGCGTCCACCGGGTGCAGCGCGCCGGCGGAGGGCGCCGGCCGGAGGCGTCCGGAGTCGTCCGAGGCCGCCAGGGAGAGACGCAGCAGGGTCCGCAGATCGAGGTCCGCCGGGCCTGCCTCCGGGATCGGGAGCGGCGGCCCCGGCCAGGTGCGGACGGCCGTTCCGGCGGGCGTGCCGGGGCCGGGGCGCTCCGGGGAGCGGGCGCGGGCGAGGGCGGTGACGAGGTCCACCGGCCGGTCCTCGCGGAGGTCTTCCACGGCGGCCCTCACATGTGCGGCGGAGGCGCCAGCGTGAAGTCCTCCGGCGCGCTCGGCGGGGTGGTGCGCCAGCCGCGGGCGACGGCGGCCCCGGCGAGGCGGGGGCAGCCGAAGTAGCCGAAGGCGGCGGGGGCGTTGGGCAGGAGTCCGGAGACGAGGACCCGGGCGACGCGCAGGGGTGTCTCGGCCACGTCCTCGGTGGTGAGGTCGAAGGTCATGACGCGGTGGCCGCCCGCGCGCAGCGCGCTCTCCAGCCGTTCCCGGCCGCCGGGCTCGACCTCGTCGACGGACACGGTCCCGAGCGAGGGTGCGGTGAAGCGCCGGGACTCGGCCGCCATCCGCTCGTCCAGCCACACCTGCACGTGCGCTCCCAGGTCCCGCACGTGCTCGAACCGCTCGCCGCACGCGTCGAGGTAGCGGCGGTCGGCGCGGTGCTCCAGGTAGAGCCCGCGGGCGAGCAGCCCGGCTTCGACGGCCTGGAACACCCAGCCGTCGGGGTCGGTCAGGCCCTGGGTGAAGACCCAGGTGTGGACGGCTTCGAGAACGGCCTTGCGGGCGGCCTCGGCCGGGTCGTGCTTGCAGGCGAACCCGGCGGCGTACAGGCCCAGGCGCGGGTCGTGGACGAGCGCGGCCACGCAGGGGGCGAACTCCGAGGGCATCTCGACGAGGTGGACGTCGAGCGCGGAGCCGGCCAGGTCGTCGGCGAGGCCGGGCACGCTCGCCGGGTCGATGCCCCGGGCCGGGCCGTCCAGGTGCCACCACAGTTCCAGGGCGTCGCGTTCGACGGTCTCCAGCAGGCCGCGTTCGACGGCGTCGTCGAGGCCCTGTCCGGCGGCGATCCCCGCGTAGTTGAGGTGGTGGGTGCGGGGCAGTTCGCGCAGTCCGCCCTGGCGCCAGTTGAGGTGGGTGAGCGCGACGGGTGCCCAGACCTCCGTCGTCCGTCCGCCGGGCAGCAGTTCGGTGCCGCGCGTCCACAGGGCCGGGGTGTCGGGGCCGAGGGGGCGGTAGGGGAACTTCTCCCGGGCGTACTGCCAGTCGGCGTACGCGGGCAGGTCGCCGGGGCCGTAGAGCCGCAGTCCCTTCTCGGCCAGTGCGGCGGCGGTCGCGCGCACGGGGGCGTGGGGATGGCCGGGCGGCGGCACGCGGTTGCCGCAGTACCGCTCCATCCCCTCGGCTATCGCGGCGACGCGGGCCTGCCCGGGGTCGCCGAAGGTCGTGCCGAGGGAGACCCGGTCGGCGGGCCACGGTCCGAGTCTGCGGGCGTCGGAGATCTCGGCGGTGAGCGCGGTGTAGCGGGGTGGGGCGCCCGTGGGGTGCTCGACGGGCTTGACCTTGCGGACGATGCCGCAGACGGGGTCGACGAGTGCTTCCAGCGGCAGCGTCGTCATCGCAGGATCTCCTCGGCGGGGTCGGTGGGGGTGGGGCGGGTCGGGAGCACGGGCAGGTCCAGCACCACGCTGTCCGGATCGACCTCGCGCCGGGAGGCGAGCAGCCGGTCGGCCGTCACCGGGTCGTCGCCGGTGTGGGGGTTGCGGGCGTGGGCCGGGAAGTGGTGTCCGGCGATCTCCAGGCGCAGCCGGGTGCCGGCCCGGAGCCGACGCGCGAGCCTGCCGAGGCCGACGGTGAACGCGGCTTCCCGGCCGGCCGGTCCGGCACGCCGGACGATGCCGGCGGCGAGCCGCTCGGCGGTCCCTTCCGGCGTGAGCGCGACGAGCCGGGCGGCCCAGTCGGCGGACGGCGTGTGGGCGGTGGCCCGCAGCCGGACGCTCACGGGACCGACCACGTCGAGCGGGCGTGGC
The DNA here is from genome assembly GCF_044764905.1 of Streptomyces sp. NPDC093586. NCBI lineage: Bacteria > Bacillati > Actinomycetota > Actinomycetes > Kitasatosporales > Streptomycetaceae > Streptomyces > Streptomyces sp. NPDC093586. The sequence goes on from NZ_JBIWJA010000006.1 coordinate 57,424, forward strand.
AGCGGCGGGGTGGCCAGCAGGCAGCGGTCGGGCGGGCCGTCGACGGGGACGGTCAGGTCGTCGGAGCGGGCGGGCCGGCCGGGGTCGGCGGTGAAGGCCGACCCGTGCAGCAGTCGCGGCCGTCGTGCACGCGGTTCACCGTTCGCGTCGGCGGACAGCCACAGGTCCGCGCCGCCCAGTGCCTGTGCGCCGCGGCGGCCGGGGGCGAGCGCGCCGGTCAGGGCGCGGCGGGCCCAGCGCACGTACAGCTCGCCGAGGTTCACCCGGTGGGCCGGGCCGGCGCCGGGTCCGGGCGTGGTGCCGAGGCCATGCCCCCAGGGGCCCAGCAGCATCCGGGCGGAGGGTCCGCCCCAGGTGCGCCACAGGGCGACGGTCTCCTCGGTGAAGTGGTCGTGGTGGCCGCCCACCGTGAGCAGGGGCACGGTGGCGTGGGCCGCCCGCGCGAGGAGGCGGCCGCGGTCGCGGTGCCGCCACAGGTCCGCCCAGGAGGGCAGGTCGCGGCCCAGCCGTTCGGGGAGGCCGGTGAGCGGCAGGTGGGTGAGGAGTCCGGGGTCCGCGGCGAGGGCCTTGTCCAGCGCGCTCTCGTCGGAGTCCCGCCGGTCGCCGTGGGCGGCCCACCATCCGGCGCGGGACAGCAGCCGCTCCGCGCCGGACGCCTCGCGTGCGGTCTCCGCGGGGCCGAGGGCGGGCACGGCGGCGACGACGGCGTCCGGCCGGGCGTCCTCGGACGCGTCGAGGGCGAGGACGAGGGCGCAGTGGGCCGCGTAGGAGGCGCCGGCGGCCACCAGGCGGCCGTCGCTCCACGGCCGCCGCCGGATCCAGCGGACGGCCGCCGCTCCGTCGGTGGCCTCGTCCGCGTACGGGTGCCACTCCCCCGGCGACGCGAACCGGCCCCGCACGTCCTGGACGACGGCGGCGAACCCGCGGCGGGCCCAGCCGCGCGCCTCGGCCCGGTGCCGTGTCCGGTCGTAGGGGGTGCGCACCAGGACGGCCGGGAAGGGGCCGTCGCCGGCCGGGAGGCGGACGTCGGTGGCGAGTTCCCCCACCGCCGTGCTGAACGCCGTCATCCGTCCTGCTTCGGCAGCGGTGCGACCTCGGGCACCGGGAGGACGGGGTGCTCGGTGACGGTCAGCGTGCGCAGGTCCACGCGTCGGAGCCGGCGCCGGGCGGGGAGGCCGGCCGTGTCGGGGGTGCCGGTGGCCCACCGGTGGAGATCGTCCGCGAGCAGTGCCGCGAGCAGCGTGGCGGCGGGAGGGGCGAGCCGGACCGGCGTGCCAAAGGTGCGGGGGCCGCCCCAGTAGGCGGCCAGTTCGCGGTGAGCGGGCGTGGCGGCGAGCCGACGGGAGCGGACGTGTGCCGAGGTGACGTCTCCGGGAGCGGCAGCCACCGGCTCGACGTACGCCTGCCGGCCCTCGCGGTGGCAGCGCAGCCATGCGACGCCGTGGCCGGCCAAGGTGTCGGCGGCGTCCCACAGCCCGTCCGGCACGGGCCCGTCGAGGCACCACACGACCGCGGAGGGCTCTCCGTCGAGCAGGTCCTCGACACCCGCCGGTGATCTGCCTGAGGCGGTCGCTCCCGGAGTCGTGCGCGGCCGCGCGCCCAGGGCGGCCAGTTGTCCGGCGAGCGGTTCGGTCAGGACCGGGTCGCCGAGGATCCTGATGTCCCGGCGGGCGGCGGGCCACTCCGCGTGCGGCGGCTCCTCCGTCAGATAACCGGCCTTCTCGAACGCCCGCACGACACGCTCGAGCTCCCTGCCGACCGGGGCCGCCGCGGACTCGCCCCTGAGCAGGGAGAGCAGGACGTCCTCGTCCGCGTCCCCTGTCCTGACGCCGAGGAACTCCCCCTCCGGGGTACGGACGGCGAGCCCTCGTCCGGGCACGGTGACGACCTCGACACCGGGGGCGAGTCGGCTGTGGGACACGGTGATCCTCCTGACGGCGGGGGCTGGGACGGGAGTGGGCCCACCCGGAAGGCGACGGGCGGACCCACGGACGAGGGTGGCCGGACCCCGCTTACTCCTCGGCGTCCTCGAAGGGGTTCTCGACGAGGGCGTTGGAGTGGGAGGCCGAGTCGTGCGCCAGCTGGCCGGGGTCGGCGATCGGCGCGAATACCTGCTCGTCGTCCATGAACTCTCCTTCATCAGTGGGGAGATACGGCGTTCGGTCGAGCGCCGTGACGCCACACTAATGAATCTGATTTTCATATTCTAGAGCGGGAAGAGGGTGATCTGGATAACACACCGGCCAGCCCCCCTCGGGGTCCCGGCCGACCCGGCCGGCCACCTTCAGCACGTCCGCCAGCAGCCCCGGTGTCACGACCTCCTTCGGTGCCCCGTCGGCCACCACGCGGCCGTCGCGCAGGGCGACGACGCGTTCGGCGAAGCGGGCGGCGTGGGCCAGGTCGTGCAGCACCATCACCACGGTGAGCCCGCGTTCCTCGCGGAGGCGGACCACCGACTGCAGCACGTCGAGCTGGTGGTGCAGGTCGAGGTAGGTGGTCGGCTCGTCGAGGAGCAGGACGCGGGTGTCCTGGGCGAGTGCCATCGCGAGCCGGACCCGTTGCCGCTCGCCGCCCGACAGCGCGTCGACGTCGCGGTCGGCCCACTCCTCCACCCCGACGTCGCGCAGCGCCCGGCGCACGACCGGGTCGTCGCCCTCCCGCAGCATGCCCAGCGGGCCGCGTGCGGCGTACCGCCCCTGACGGACGAGGTGACTCACCGTCATGCCCGGGACGGCGGGGGCGGACTGGTGCAGCAGCGCCACCCTCCGGGCCGTGGCGCGCCTGGAGAGGCGGGCCAGGTCGTCCCCGCCGAGCCGAACGCGCCCCTCATCGGGTCGCAGCAGCCCGGCGGCCAGCCGCAGCAGGGTGGACTTGCCGCAGCCGTTCAGGCCGATGAGGGCGGTCAGTTCGCCCGGCCGGACGGTCATGTCGACGCCCCGCAGCACGGGCCGTCCGGGGTAGCCGAAGCGGACCCCCTCGACATGGATCCCCACGGACTCGGTCATGCTCTGTCCTTACGTCGACTTCAGAACGAACGGTTCGGCGTGCGGCGCACGACGACCAGCAGCAGGGCGGCGCCGAGGCAGGCGGTGAGCGCTCCGACCGGCAGCGTGAGCCGTCCGGAGTCCAGCGCCGCCGCCAGCAGCCGCGAGGACAGCTGCGCCGCCGCGTCCGCCCCGCACACCACGACCGCGCCCGTCAGGGCGGCGCCGGGAAGGCTCGTCCGCAGGTCCGCGCCGAAGACGGCCACGGCCAGGTGCGGGACGAGCAGCCCCACGAAGCCCAGCGCCCCGACGGCCGCCACCGCGCCCGCCGTCAGCGCCACCGCGCACAGCAGGGCCAGGGTCCGGGCCCGGCGAGCGGAGAGGCCGGCGGCCAGGGCGATGTCGTCCCCGCAGCGCAGCAGGGTCAACGGCCCGGCCAGCAGCCAGGCCGCGGCCCCCCAGACGAGCGCCCAGGGCCACAGCAGGTGCCAGTGCTGCCACACCCGGCCCTCGGTGGTGCCCACCAGCCACTGCACGACGCCGCCGAGTTCGCCCGGCTCCACGAGCAGCACCACGGCGGTGAGCCCGCCGAGCACGGCCGATACCAGCACCCCGTGCACGGCGGTCTGCGCGGGGTCACCGCGCCCGCGACCGGTGAGCAGCCACAGGAGCGCCGCTCCGGCACACCCACCCGCGCAGGCGGCGAGGACCACGGCCAGGGGAGAGTCCCATCCGCCGATTCCCAGGGCCGTCGCGGTGACGGCTCCGAGCACCGCCCCGGGGGTCACCCCCGTCACTTCCGGTCCGGCGAGGGGGTTGCGCAGGGCGGACTGCAGGACCAGCCCCGCCACCGCCAGGCACGCGCCCGCCCCGAGGGACACCAGCAACCTGGGCAGGCGCAGGTGGAAGAGAATGTGGTGTTCCGTCGCGTCACCGCCCCCGTTCAGGACGTCCCAGGCCGCGCCCGGGGACATGCCGCGCCCGGCCACCAGTTCCACACCGGCGCACACGACGGCCAGTGCCGCGAGCGCCGTGAAACGCCGGGTCACCGCGCGTCCTCCGTTCCGGTCGTCCCGGACGGGGCCGGGCGGGCACCGACGGGCCCGTCGTGCCCGGGGTCGTCTCGGCGGGTGCCGGCCGATGCCCCGGTGCGGGGGGCTTCGGTCGCCGTACCGGAAACCGGCCTCCTCGGTCCGCGCGGTGACTCGCGCACAGCAGCCGGAGCGGCCGGTCCACGCCGGTGCGCCCGGCCCCGGCCACCCGACCGCATCAGCGCGACCCCGGCCGGCACCCCCAGCAGGGCCGTCCAGGCACCGGCGGGCGTCTCCACGGGCGCCAGCGCCAGTCTGGCCGGGACATCGGCGACCGTCACGACGGCAGCGCCCCAGGCGGCGGACCAGGGCAGCCATCGCACCGCCCCCGCCGCAGGGTCGAACCAGCGGGCCAGGTGCGGGGCGAGGAAGCCCACCCACGCGACGGGCCCGCACACGGCCGTCACCGGGGCGATCAGCGCCACGGCGATGGCCAGCGCGGCCAGCCGGGCGCGATGAGCGCGCACGCCCAGCGCCTCGGCGTCCTCGTCGCCCAGCCGCATCACCGACAGCACCGGCGCGCACAGCACGAGGGCGGGCACCGCGACGAGCAGCCACGGCCACAGGCCCGTCACGTCGTCCCAGGTCCGGGCGGAGAGGGAGCCGAGCAGGTAGCGGTAGACGAGCTGGAGGTCGAGCTGGTCGGCCATGACCATCAGGACGAGCAGCGCGGCCTGCAGGGCGGCCGCGACCGCGGCGCCGGTCAGCAGCACGGCGGACGGGCTGCGGCCCAGCCCGGCGGTGAGGAGCGTGAGTCCGCCGCCGAGCGCGGCCCCGCCGATGGCCGGCAGGGGCTGGACGGCGGCGGGCAGGGACAGGGTCAGCACCAGCGGCGCGGCCACCCCGAGCGCGGCCCCGGACGACACGCCCAGCATCTCCGGCACCGCCAGGGGATTGCGCAGCGCCTCCTGGAGCACCAGTCCGGCCGCTCCCAGACAGGCTCCGGCGACGAGCGCCAGCACCAGGCGGGGCACGCGGAGTTCGGTGACGACGATCCCGGCGAGGGTGGTGTCCCCGTCCAACACCGCGGCGACCAGCCGGTGCGGGGGAACGTACGGGGTGCCGAGGCTGAGCAGACAGACCGAGGAGGCGGCCAGCAGCACGCCCACGAGGAGCGGTTGCCACCTCCGCGCGCCGCGCGACACGGGCACCGACGGGGACGTCCTCACCGCAGCGCGGCCGTGGCCTCGTCGAGGACGATACCCAGCGAACGGGTGCCGCGCCCCTTGGCCCAGACCTCCGGGTCCACCTCGTGGACGTCGCCGTTCCGCACTGCCGGGATCCTGCCCCAGAGCGGGTTCCCGGCCAGCTTCTCCGAGAGCTTGCCGTCCGCGTCACCGAAGCTCATGGTCTCGACGAAGAGCACGTCCACGCCCTGGGCGAGGATCTCCTCGAGACTGTAACTGCCCTCCACGCCCCGGGACTTCCACGGGTAATCGGCGATCCTGGGGAACAGGCTGGCGGCCACGTCGCCCTCCGGGGTCGCGACGCCGAAGTTCTCGTCGCTGCCGTAGATGACGAGCGCGGTCCTGTCGCTCGGGGTCTTCTCGGCCGCGGCCAGCTTGGTCCGGAAGGCCCTCTCGGCCTTCTCCCCCTCGGCGGTGCGGCCGGTGAGCGCGGCGACGTCGCGCAGGTACCCCACGCTGTCCTCCCACGTCTCGGGCTGCATGGCCCAGAACGTGGTGGCGCCCTCGAGCGCCGGGGCGAGCTTGCCGTGGGCGTCCCCCAGTCCGATCACGAGGTCGGGTTTGTGGGAGAGGATCGCCTCCACCTCCGGGGCGATGAAACCACCGGGGACGACGCCGACCTCCTCGGCCCTCGCCTTCCCCAGGAAGTCCGGATGGGCGAGCAACGCGCTGTTGGTGGCCGTCGGGACGATGCCCAGTTCGGTCAGGATGTCGTCGCAGAGCGCGAACAGGCAGACGATGCGCTCGGGTTGCTTCTCCAGAGAGACCTTGGTGCCGTTCGTGTCGGTCAACTCCGTGGCCGCTCTGATGGGTTCGACGGTGACCTCGGTCCTCGCCGCGGGCTCGGCCTCACCACCCGCGGGTCCTTCGGACGACGAGCCGCAGCCGGTCAGGACGGAACCCACCACCACTGCGGTGAGCCAACTGCGGACGATTCTCGACGGTGAGCGCAGCATCGATGCCCTCGCTTCTTCTCAGGGACCGGGAACGCACCGAAGATACATGATAATCATTTTCATCAGATCGGTTCCTGGAGGATCCATGCCCGCTGCCACACCCGTTCTGCTCGTCTCCGACCACGTGGACGGATCCGTCCATGTGCTGACCGTGCCGGACGGCGCCGTCGTGGGACGCCTCACCGGCCGTCATCTCTCCGAGCACGCCGGGTTCCTGGCGCTGCCGGAAGGACGGGTGGCCTGCGTCGACGACCGCCGGGGGGAACTGCTGGTACTCGATCCGTTCGCCGGGAAGCTCGTCGAACGCACGGTCCCGGTCGCCGTGCCGGCCGAGCACCTCGCCTGCGACCCGTCCGGCCGCCGACTGGCCGTGACCACCGGCCTGGGCAAGAACGGCGAGCCGTGGTCGGATCTGCTGACGGTCCTCGACCTGGCCACCGGAGAGGCCGCGCGGGTGCGCACGCGCGTCGGTGAACCGGGCGTGACGGTCCTGGGCGGCGGCGACCCGCTGGTCGTGCTGCGACACCGGGAGCCCGGTGCGCTGGCCGTCCACCGGTTCGCGGACCTCCTCGCGGCCCCGCCCGGCTGCCCTCCGGTCCCCCCTCACGCGCTCCTGCCGCTGCCGGACGACGGTCACGGGGACGCACACGCACCCGGCTCGGGACACGTGTTCGCGGCCACGGGCGAGGGAGTGCACCGGGCCCGGAGGAAGGGCGACACACTCGTCGCCGAGGCGGTCGTCCCGTGGGGACCGTCCGCCCGGGGCTGGTACCTCCGGTTCGACACCCGTCGGCAGGCGTTGTGGACCACGCTGCGCGGCGGTGACCCGGATCCGCTGCGGTGGCCGGAGTGGACCAACCAGGCATGGCGCCACGACCTGGAGACAGGCCGCACGCTGCTCACGGACCTCGGCCCCGGGCTCGTCTTCCGGCTGGCCCTCGCCCGGCGCCACACCGCATTCACCCGCATCCATCCCGCCGGCGACGAACTGGTCCTCCTGGGCGCCGACGACATCGCCCGCCGCTTCCCCCTGCCGGCCATGGACGGCGCTCCGCGACGCGGCGGCACCCCGTGGGAAGGCGTCCAGCGCCGAGCGGTGGCCGCCTCACCGGGCTCCGACTGGATCGCCGTCACCCGGGGCGGCCACGGCGAGGTGCACATCGTCGACGCGGAGACCGGCCACGAGGCGACCCGGGTGCGGCTGGGCACACCGCTGCACCACGGTGGCCACATGGCACTGCGCAGCCGGAACGACGGTGCCGACGGGGATCCCGTGGGCCGGTGACAGCCTCGGACCAAGGGCCGACCGGGCCTGAAGAACCGGTCGGCTCCCCCGTAGCACCGCGGTATCGCCCACCGAGGCCGGCGGACCGACCATGACGGGCGGCCGGAAGAGTCCGCCGAGCTGGAACAGGGCGTGCACCATCGCGTCGCCGGGCTCGAATCAGCACACAGGTGGCATGACAGCGACGTCTTGATCGCGGATAGGGTGTGCGCGCGACGACACCGTACTCGTTCAGGAGGTCAGGAGTGGGGCCAGAATCCCCGGCGATTCGCGTACCGGTCGGGGAAGGGTCCGGTCAGTGGACCAGCCGAAGCACCCAGCGCCGAGTCCTGCTGGTGGTCCACAACGTCACCTCAGCCGTCCGTCTGATGGATCTGGTGCCGCTGTTCCACGACGACTTCCGCGTCCAGACACTGGTCACTTCGACGGGCTCCTCCGCCTTCCAGAGCGGCATCCGCGAACTCTTCCATGAACTGCAGCTGCCTGAGCTGCCTTGGGGGCAGGCGCTTTCGACTCCGGTGGATCTGGCGATCTCAGCAAGCTTCGGCGGTGAACTCGACCTGATCCAGGGCAAGTTGACAGTACTCTCACATGGGGTCGGGTACACTAAGAAACTGGACAAGC
>NZ_JBIWJA010000006.1:65646-170641 GCF_044764905.1 Streptomyces sp. NPDC093586
GAGCCGGGAGCCGGGAGCCGGGAGCCGGGAGCCGGGAGCCGGGAGCCGGGAGCCGGGAGCCGGGAGCCGGGAGCCGGGAGCCGGGAGCCGGGAGCCGGGAGCCGACGTTCGGACTGTCGCCGGAGTGGCTGTTGTCCGACGGGCGGCGCTTCGTCGATGGGCTCGTCCTCTCCCACCCCGAGCAGTTGGAGCGTCTGGCCCGGGTCTGTGCGGAGGCGGTGCCTTCGGCCGTACTCGCCGGGGACCCTTGCTTCGACCGTATGCTCGCGGCACGTCCGTACCGGAACAGGTTCCGGCGTGCGCTGGGGGTCCGCCGCGGTCAGCGGCTCGTCGTCCTGAACTCCACCTGGAACCATGAGGGGTTCTTCGGCAACGGCGGCGAACAGGACATCCTGCCCGGTCTCCTCCCCCGGCTCGCCACCGAACTACCCGGCGACGACTACCGCTTGGCCGCCATCCTCCACCCGAACATCTGGTACGGGCACGGTCCCGGTCAGGTCCGGGCGTGGCTGGACCGCGCCCGGCGCAACGGGCTGACGCTGATCGATCCCGTCCACGCGTGGCGGCAGGCCCTGCTCGCCGCCGACCTCGTTCTCGGAGACTTCGGCGCGGTGTCCTACTACGCCGCCGCCCTGGGCACCCCCGTACTGCTGGCCGCCGACGGGGCGGGCGTACTCGACACCGAGGCACCGCTCGCGGAGTTCGTCCGGTACGCGCCCCGGCTCGATCCGTACGCTCCGCTGCTGCCTCAAGTGGAGTGGGCGATCAGCACGCTCCGTCCGGACCCTGCTCCCGCCGGGTTCGTCAGCTCGGAACCGGGTCGGTCGGCCGAGCTGCTTCGTCGGCACTTCTACACCCTGATGGACCTTCCCGAGCCTCCGGACCCCGCGTCCCTGGAGCCGCTCCCACTCCCTCCGTACGGCCCGGGGAGGATAACGGCCCCGCTGCATGTACGGACCCGTGTGAGGGGAACGGACATCACGATCGAACGGTCCGCCGGACATCCCCCAGGTGCCGCCGGCGACGCCCACCTCGCCGTGCATGAGGAGACCCGGCATCCCGGTGACCTCGATGTAGCCGACGTGATAACGCGCGACGGACAGGCGGACGATCCCCGGTTGGGCGGCCCCGGTTCGTGGACCGACGAAGTGCTGCGCCTGCACCCCCACTGCTCGACGGCGGTGTATGTGACGGGCCCGCACACCTGCGTCGTACGCAGCCGAGGGCGGCACGGCCTGTTTCGGCTGTCCGCCGACACCGGCGCCGGGGCGGATGCGGACCCGGCCGCGTACGCCTCCGTCCTGCACGCCTGGCTGGCGTACGGCGGAACGGTCCCCGCGCAGGGGGTCGTGCTCCGGATGCACGCGACCGGCCGTGTGCATCCCTTCCGCGTCGATCCGGACGGCTGACTCACCGGATGGCGCCCGCCTCACAACGCCGCCGCAGACCAGCGAGGTAGGCGCGGTGCGGGATGGCGGAGGAGGGCAGCAGTGCCTCGGCTTCGGCGATCCTGGCCAGTGCCGCCGTGTCGTCACCGCCGTCGTGCAGGGTCTCCGCCAGATCCGTGAGGGCGCGAGCCTGGTTGTATGGCTCTGGTGGTGCTCCGGTGCGTCCCGCGAAGAAGTCCACGGCGCTCTCCAGGCGACGGCGGGACTCTTCCAGCCTGCCCATGCCGCGCAGGGCGCGGCCCTGATGGCGCCCGGCCAGCGCGAGGGCCCTCGGGAGGTCAGCCGTGCCTTCCTGACCGGGCTCGATCCTCCGGTAGACGGACTCGGCCTCGACGAATCTTTCGTATGCTTCCTCGTACGACCAGCGGTTCAGGCTCAGCAGGCCCAGCAGTTCCACGGCCGACGCCTCGCCCCGCAGATGGCCGGCCGCCCGCTCGTACATGACGGCCGCCCGGGCGGCTCGGTCGGCCTGTTCCCACCGCCCCATCTCCCCCAGGCAGTGGGCCAACTGGAAGTGGAGCGCCGCTGCCATCCGTTCGTCCGCACGGCGCTCCTCGGCACACCTCGCCGCGTCCCGAAGCGCCGGAAGGACCTCGTCCCAGTACCCCGCCTTGAGCTGCAGCGGCCACAGGGAGCGGGCCAGCCACAGGGCGGTGGCGGTCCGCTGATACTCCTCGGCCACGACGACCGCCCGGGCCACGTTGGTCACCTCGGCCGCCAGTACCGCGATGCCGTCCGACACGGCACCGGGCCCGACCTCGTACCCCGCCGGCAGCTCGGTCCGCCAGCTCTCCGACAGGGCCGCGCGGGACGCGGGCAGCACCAGCTTGAGCAGCGCTTCGAGCACCCGGTCCACTGCGTCCGCGCATACTCCGAGGCCGTACTCGACAGTGGCGGTCTCGGCCAGCTGCCTCCTGACCTCGGGCCGGAAGCGGTACCGCAGGTCGGGAAGGGGATCCAGGAGTCCGACGTCCACCGCCTCGTCGAGCAGCCGAGCGGCTGCCAACTCCTGGACATCGGCGGCGGCCGCCGCGATCGTGGCACTGATGGACGGCCAGCCGCCGAGCGCGGTGAGCCGGCACAGGCGTACCGCCTCCGGGCCGAGCCGGAGCGAAGCGAGGTGCGCGGCGGTACGGACCGGATGGTCCGGCCATCCCCGGGCCCCACGCACCGACTCGGGCTCGGGCTCGTCCCGGGTCAGCAGCCGCGCTTCCGCGTGGAGAGCGAACGCGTTGCCCCGACAACGGTCGAGCACACCGGGCAGGTGCGCCTTGACCCGTGCGGCGTGTTCCGGCCCGGCCACCTTCCGGACGAGCTGCTTGGCGTGCCGGTCGGTCAGCGGCGGTACGGCAACGCGCTCGGCCTCCAGCAGCAGAGGGGGCCCGGAGACGACCACCACCAGCAGGACACCGGGCGTCGACGGCACGAGGCCGCGGACCTGCGCCAGCGAGGACGTGTGGTCGATCACCACGAGCGCCTTCCGTCCTGCGGTGAGCTTCCGGTAGAGCCGCTCACGACCCGACTCGGTGGCCGGTATCCGATCGGGGTCGACGTCCATCTCCCGCAACAGCCGCAGCAGAACACCCGCCGGTTCCAGTCCGGTCTCCCCGGACGTGTCACGCAGATCGACGTAGTACTGCCCGTCGGGGAACCGGTCGCGGCCCTCTGCCCCCAGCCGAAGCGCCACCGAGGTGGAGCCGCTGCCCGCGGGACCCGACAACAGGACGACCCGGGGCCGGCCCTCCCAGGGCCGGTCGGCCTCCCGCAACAGTCGCCTGAGCGTTTTCTCCTGATTCGTGAACGCCCACGGCGCCGGGGGCATGGCACCTCGGGACGGTTCCACTGCCTCGTCAGGAACGCTCTCCATGAGCAAGGCCCACTCACCGGCCCGCTGCGGGTCGCGGCCCAGCCGTGCGTGCACCCGGCCTGCCAGCGCCCGGCGGTCCTCCGCACTGGCCGGCAGCGAGGTCTCCCGCCCGAGGGTCCGCCTCACCAGAGCCCCCGCCGACAGGGTGAGGTTCTTCCCGACCTCCCCGGCGGCCCCGTTCCCCACCCCCAGCAGGAACGTGGTCAGCGCACTGAGCGCCACGACCTCCAACACGTCGGTCCCTCCCCTGGTCGCCGGCCCCGGTCCTGCCGGACTGTATCGCCGCGTCACCAGATCATGGAAACACTCACGCTTCAGCAACTCCTCTACTTGGCGCAATACATGCGGTACTCGAGGGCCTCGAGGCCGGGGAAGCGAGCACGGCACGACCGCGCGTCGGAGAGGAGGCGGAGAACGTGTCGCTCCTCCTCGAGGCATCCCGCTGAAACCCGCGACGGTAACCAGGGAACAAGCCCCGTCCGAGCAGCACACCATATGCCCGAGTCAAACGCGGCGCAGTCAGCACCAAGTCAGCGAGAGACGGGTGAAGACAGGTGATGACGTGGACTTTCAGTCAGCACCGAACCAGCACGGGAGTCGGCACCGCGCCGTCAGATCACCCCGAACCACACTTCCCGGGCATCGCCCGTTCCGGCCTTCCCAGGCCCCCTGAACCACCCTTCCCTGAGCCGGCATGGTGGCCGCGCGCATACTCAGCACCCGAACTATGGTGCCCCGCCACATGTGCGCCTGACCTGCGTGTTTCTACGGTGTGCCGACACGTACCGTCCCCACCGCACACGAGGAAGTGGCGCACATGGCCTCCGCAGCATCCGCTCCCCCGACGCCCGGCAACCTCAAGCGCATCGTCGCCGCCAGCCTCATCGGCACCACCATCGAGTGGTACGACTTCTTCCTCTACGGTTCCGCCGCCGCCCTCGTCTTCAACAAGCTGTTCTTCCCGGACTCCGACCCGCTGGTCGGCACCCTGCTGTCGTTCCTGACCTATGCCGTCGGGTTCGCCGCCCGTCCGCTCGGCGCTTTGGTCTTCGGACACTACGGTGACCGGCTCGGGCGCAAGAAGCTGCTGGTGCTGAGCCTGCTGATGATGGGCGGGGCCACCTTCGCGATCGGGCTGCTGCCGACGCACGCGACCGTCGGCACGGCCGCTCCCGTGCTGCTGACCGTGCTGCGGCTCGTCCAGGGGTTCGCGCTCGGCGGCGAGTGGGGCGGTGCCGTACTGCTGGTGTCCGAGCACGGGGACGCCCGGCGCCGCGGGTTCTGGGCCTCGTGGCCGCAGACCGGGGCACCGGCCGGGCAGTTGCTGGCGACCGGTGTGCTGTCGCTGCTGACGGCGGTGCTGTCGGACGCCGCGTTCACCGGCTGGGGCTGGCGGATACCGTTTCTGCTCTCCGGCGTCCTGGTCATGGTCGGTCTGTGGATCCGTCTGTCCGTCGACGAATCCCCCGTCTTCAAGCAGGCGTTGGCGCAGGCGGAGGCACGCAAGGCGGACGCCGATCCGCTTCCGCTGGTCGCCGTGCTGCGGCACCACTGGCGCGACGTGCTGATCGCGATGGGCGCGCGGATGGCGGAGAACATCAGCTACTACGTCATCACGGCCTTCATCCTCGTCTACGCCACCACCGCGGCCGACGTCTCCAAGCAGACCGCGCTCAACGCGGTGCTGATCGCCTCGGCCGTGCACTTCGCGGTCATCCCGGCGTGGGGCGCGCTGTCGGACCGGATCGGCCGCCGCCCCGTGTATCTGCTGGGGGCGGCCGGGGTCGGGCTGTGGATGTTCCCGTTCTTCATGCTCATCGACTCCGGGCACTTCGGCAGCCTCCTCCTCGCGGTGACCGTGGGCCTGGTGCTGCACGGCGCGATGTACGCACCCCAGGCGGCCTTCTTCTCCGAGATGTTCGCGACCCGGATGCGCTACTCCGGCGCCTCCATCGGCGCCCAGTTCGCGTCGGTCGCGGCGGGCGCCCCCGCGCCGCTGATCGCCACGGCGCTGCTGTCCGAGTACGACAGCTCGACGCCGATCGCCCTCTACGTCATCGCCGCGGCCCTGCTCACGCTGGTCGCCGTGGGCGTGGCCAAGGAGACCCGCCACCGGGATCTCGCCGACGTGGCGCCCGCGCGGGAGGGTGCCGGGGAGCCCGCCGACTCCCGGCCCACCGGTGCGCGTACCGTCTGACGGCCGCGCCGACGGCCCCCCGCACGCCCCCCGCGTGCGGGGGTCAGCGCTGTGCCGGGGCCGACAGCCGGTGCAGTCTCAGGGCCAGTTGTATCTCCAGGGCGCGGGCGGGGCTCTGCCAGTCGTCGCCGAGGAGGCGGGCGACGCGCTCCAGGCGCTGCGCGACCGTGTTCACGTGGACGTGGAGTTCGTCCTTGGTGCGCGCGGGGCTCATGCCGCAGGCGAAGTACGCGTCGAGGGTGCGCAGCAGTTCGGTGCCGCGCCGCTCGTCGTAGGCCACGACCTGGCCGATGGTGCGGTCGACGAAGCCCGCGATGTCCCGGTCGCCGGCCAGGAGCAGCCCCAGGAACCCGAAGTCCTCGGCGGCGGCGCCGTCCCCGGAGCGGTTCAGCAGCCGCAGGGCGTCCAGGCAGCGTCTGGCCTCGGTGTAGGCGGTGGCCACGGTCTCGGGGCGGGCGGCGAGGTCCTCGACGGGTGCGGAGGCGCCGACGGTGACGGCCTCGTGGACGGCGGTGCCCAGGTCGCGCGCGGTACGGCGAGCCAGTTCCGTGGCGCCGTCGCGGGCGGCGAGGGGCAGCAGCAGGACGGTGCCGCCGTCGCGGGCGGCGGCCAGGCCGTGCCGGGTCGCGGCGAGGTGGGAGGCCGCGGCCCACAGGCGCCGGCGGGCGTCCGCCTCCTGGTCGGCGTCGGGTGCGGTGGCGTCGAGGCGGGCGGCGAGGACGACGTGCGTGGCGTCGAGGTCGGCGTGCAGCCGCCGGGCGCGTTCGCGCAGCAGGCGCGGGTCGCGGTCGTGGGCGTCGAGCAGGTCGTCCAGCAGCTCGCCGCGCACCCGCTGTTCGGCCTCGGCGGCGGAGCGCCGGGCGAGGAGCAGCAGGGAGGTGACCATCGCGGCCCGCTCCAGGGTGAGCTGGTCCACGGGGTCGAGTCCGGGGTGGCCGCGCAGGACGAGGGCGCCGAGCAGTTCGCCGCCGGCGGCGACGGCGGCGATCCAGTCGTCGCCGTGCCGCACCGCGTGCCCTTCGGCGCGGGACGTCTCCAGGGCCCGGGCGGGTGCCGTGGCGGCCTCGGCGAACTCGACGGTGCCGGCCAGGACCTGGGAGACCGCGGCGGCCACGTCGTGGACGCCGCCGCCGCGCAGGACCAGTTCGGCGAGCCGGTCGTGGACGTCGGAGGCGCGTTCGATGACGGCGCTGCGGTCCTTGATGATCTCGTTGGCCCGCTCCAGCTCGGCGAGGGCCGTGCGGGTCTCCGCGAGCAGGTTCGCGGTGTCGATGGCCGCCGCCGCGAGGGCCGCGAAGGAACCGAGCAGGGCGATCTGCTCCCGTTCGAAGACGCGGGCGCGCCGGTCCGCCGCGAACAGCACGCCGATGACGTGGTGCCCGAGCATCAGGGGGACGCCCAGGATCGCGACCAGCCCCTCGTCCCGTACGCCCGTGTCGATGGTGCGGGTGTGCTGGAAGCGGGCGTCCTTGAAGTAGTCCTCGGTGACGTAGGGCCGGGCGGTCTGGGCGACGAGGCCGCCGAGCCCCTCCCCCATGCCGAGCCTCAGCTGCTGGAAGCGGGCCGCGACCGAGCCCTCCGTGACGCGCATGTAGGTGTCGCCGCGGGCCGGGTCGTTGAGGCTGAGGTAGGCCACGTCCGTGCCGAGCAGCGAGCGGGCCCGCTGCACGATCGCGCGCAGTACGGCGTCCAGGTCGCGCAGCCCCGCGAGGTCGTGGGCCGTCTCGAACAGCGCCGACAGTTCGGCCTCGCGGCGGCGCCTGCCCTCCAGCTCGGAGCGTACGCGCAGCGCGAGGAGCTTGGCCCGCTCCAGCGAGGCGATCCGCTCGGCCGGTCCGCCCTCCGCGCGGGCGAGCAGCACCGGCTGCTCGTAGGCGTCGGCGGAGGCTCCCCGGGCCAGCAGCTCCAGGAAGGGCGTCTCGGCACCGGCGGGCGCCGCACGGTGGCCGGGCGCTTCGGCGTCGTGGACGGGACGCTCGGCGGACTGGGCGTGATCGCGGGACATGGTCACAGGATTCCCCATCGCACGGTCGTCCCGGCAGCCCTGTGGAAAACCCGGGCCACCGGGGGCACCGTCCTGAGCGGCACACGCATCGCCCCGCGGGTCACCCCGCTCAGTGGGCGGTCCAGCCGCCGTCCAGGACGAGCGAGGTACCGGTGACGAAGGACGCCTGCGGACCGCACAGGTACGCCACGGCCTCGGCGACCTCCTCCGGCTCGATGAGCCGCCGCACCGCGCTGTCCCTCAGCAGTACGTCGGACAGCACCTGCTCCTCGGGGATGCCGTGCGCCCGGGCCTGGTCGGCGATCTGCTTCTCCACGAGCGGGGTGCGTACGTAGGAGGGATTCACGCAGTTGGAGGTGACGCCGTGGGCGGCCCCCTCCAGTGCGGCGGTCTTGGACAGGCCCTCGAGTCCGTGCTTGGCGGACACATAGGCCGCCTTGTAGGCGGAGGCGCGCAGCCCGTGCACGGAGGAGATGTTCACGATGCGTCCCCAGCCCTGCCCGTACATGTGGGGCAGGGCGCCGCGGATCAGACGGAAGGGCGCCTCCAGCATGACGGTGAGCACCGTGTGGAAGACGTCCGGCGGGAACTCCTCCAGGGGTCGCACCATCTGCAGCCCGGCGTTGTTGACGAGGACGTCGGTGCCGGCGGCCGCGTGCTCGGCGGCGTCCAGATCGGTCAGGTCCAGGACGTGCGGTTCGATCGTGCCGGCGAGGCCTGTGGCCGGCCCAATGAGCGCGTCCAGCCCCGCGGCGTCCCGGTCGACCGCTCTGACCTTGGCCCCGGCGGCGGCGAGTCGGAGCGCGCAGGCGCGGCCGATGCCGCCGGCGGCGCCGGTGACGAGGGCGGTGCGGCCGCCGAGGTCGAGCGGGGTGGCGTGGGGGGCCGGGGGGCCACTGGGCGAGGTCATGTACTGACCCTAGGCAGGACCCACCCCCCTCCCCATGTGGGCTCGCCCCATAGTTCAGACAGAACCAGTGGAGTCGAACCATGTAGGTGTGTCGGCCAGTGCCTGCTTGATCCGGAACTGTCCGAACTCTCCGAGGTCCGGCAGAGCGTCCACCGTGAACCAGCCGACGTCCAGCGACTCGTCGTCGTTGACCCGGGCCTCGCCGCCGACGGCCCGGCAGCGGAAGGTGATGTCCATGAACTGGCAGACGTCGCCGTTCTCGTAGGTGACCGGGGCGAGCGCCTGGACGAGGACCAGCCGTTCGACGACGCACTGGACGGCGGTCTCCTCCTCCACCTCGCGCACCGCGCAGGCCGCGGGCTGCTCCCCGGGCTCGGGGATGCCGCCGATCAGCGACCAGCGCCGGTTGTCGGCCCGTCGGCCCAGCAGCACCCTCCCCTCCTCGTCGAGAACGACGGAGGTGACTCCGGGGAGCCACAGCAGCTGGTGTCCGGCAGAGGCGCGCAGATCGCGGATGAAGTCGGGAGTAGCCATGCGGCCGACCCTAACGGGCCGGGCGGGCCGCTCTGGGCGGCTTCCTGGGGTGCGGACCGGGCGGACGGTCACACGCCACGGGCGCGCCGCCCGCGCACACCGGCGCCGACGGCCCACCCGAGCCCGCCGGCCGCGACGAGCACGAGGGCGATCTCCGGCCACACGCCCCACCGGGTGGCGGGGGTCTCGGAGGAGCGCAGTGGCACCTCCTGGACCAGGGAGTCCGCCACGAACATGCCGGTCTTCCGGGTGATCCGGCCGTCCGGCATGATGATGGCGCTGACGCCGCTGGTCACCGGCACGGTGACGGTCCGGCTGTGCTCGACGGCGCGGATGCGGGACATGGCGAGCTGCTGGTAGGTCATCTCGCTGCGGTCGAAGGTCGCGTTGTTGCTGGGCACGGAGATCATCTGGGCGCCGTCGGTGACCTCGGAGCGCACGGCCCAGTCGAAAGCGGCCTCGTAGCAGGTGACGAGGCCGACCTTCGCGCCGGCCATGGTGAAGACGCCGGGCTCGGTGCCGCGGCTGAAGTCCCGGCTGACCATGGAGGTCCAGTCGTCGTTGATCGCGCCGATCAACGAGCGCAGCGGCAGGTACTCGCCGAAGGGCTGGATCTGCCGTTTGTCGTACGTGTCGACGGGGCCCTTGTCCGGGTCCCACAGGATCTGCTCGTTGAGCAGCTTGCCGTCGCGTTCGACGACGCCGCCGACCGAGATCGGAACGCCGATCGCCTTGGCGGCCCGGTCGATGATGTAGCGCGCGTCGGCGTTGGCGAACGGGTCGATGTCGGAGGAGTTCTCCGGCCAGAGCACGAAGTCGGGGCGGTCGGTCCTGCCCGCCTCGACCTCGGCGGCCAGGCGCTGCGTCTCGCGCGCGTGGTGGTCGAGCACGGCACGGCGCTGGGCGTTGAAGTCGAGGCCGGCGCGGGGCACGTTGCCCTGGATGACGGCGACGGTCGCGGTGCCCTCCTCCGCCTTGTCGGTGACCAGCGGCCGGGCGGCCACGGCGCCCACGACGGGTACGGCCACGCCGAGCAGGGCCGCCGCCGCCGCGCCCCGCCGTACCGTACCGGTGCGGCGTGCCCCGACGGCCAGGCGGACGACCTCGCAGAGGCCGAAGCCGCACAGGACGACCGCGAAGCCGAGCACGGGTGTGCCACCGACCGCGGCGAGCGGCAGGAACACGCCGTCCGCCTGTCCGAACGCGATCTTGCCCCAGGGGAAGCCGTGGAAGGGGACGCGCGCGCGTGCAGCCTCTCCGGCGATCCACACGGCCGCCGCCCACACCGGCCAGGCCGGCAGCCGCGACACCGCGGCGACACCGGCCCCCACCAGCGCGACGAAGACCGCCTCGATCACGGCCAGGGCGAGCCAGGGGCCGGGTCCGACCTCCACACCGGTCCACACCAGCAGGGGCAGCAGGAAGCCGAGACCGAACAGGTAGCCGAGGCCGAGGCCCGCCTTCCAGCCCCGGCCGCGCAGCACCGCGCCGAAGACGGCGAAGGCGGGCAGGGCCAGCCACCACAGGGTGCGCGGCGGGAAGCTGACGTAGAGCAGCACTCCGGAGAGCGCGGCTGCGGCGGCCGGGATCGGACGCGTGAGCCGCGCGGCGAGGCGCAAGGCGGGTGCGGCCTGCGGCGTCAGCCGGTCCGGCTCGCCGACGGTGGTTGCGGTGACGGTCACCCACCGGAGTGTACGGCGCGTGACTTCGCCGCCGACAGCATGGTTCGAGGGGATGGCCGGGCCGGTGGGCGGCGGCCGGCGAGACCGCGAGCACGTCGCCCGCGGAGCAGCTCCAGGACGCGGCGCGGCGGCCTCAGTGCGCGGGGCCCGGGGCCTTCGGGCGGAGGCGGTCCTTGATCACCTGAACGGCCGCTTCCGCGTCGTCCACGGTGATGGTGAAGGTGTGGCCGTCCCACAGTCGCAGGACCACGCCCTCACCGCGCCGTACGACGACGGCGGTGCCCTTCTCCGGCCGCCAGCGGTAGCCCCAGCCGCCCCAGTGGCGCGGAGTGACGTGCGGGGCGAACTCGGCTCCGGCGACATGTGAGAGAGGGATGCGCCGACGGGGCACGCCGATGTGACCGCAGCGCACTTCGAGGCACTCCTCGTCGACTCTCAGCGCGACGTGCACGAACGCCAGCGTGCCGAAGAGGACGAGCAGGCCGGCCGCGATGCAGCCGACGACGGCCATGGCCAGCGGGGCGATGCCGGATTCCCAGGCCGAGTCGACGGCCAGCGCGATGCCGAGAGCCATGCAGGCGACACCGATGAGCGCCAGGAACCACTGGACGCGGTTGGTGGCACGTCCGGTCCAGACGTCCGGTGCGGGGGTGCTCTCGCCGGGGCGATGCCTCATGGCTATGAGGTTACTCATGTTTCGTTGCGCGGGTACCTCGTCGCGCAGGGTGACTGGGCCGAGCGGGCGTGCGGCCCGCCGGTCAGCGGGCCGGCGTGACCGTGCGCAGCAGCCGGCCTTCCTCGTAGGCCGTCGCGGCCTCGGGCAGGGCGCCCTCGCGTCCGCTCAGCAGCACGGTGAGGGTGCCCGCGGCCGGGGCCCCGGGGTCGGGCCGGGCGCCGATCCGGCGCAGTGCCTGTGCGGCGACCGCACCGGCCGAGCCGTGCAGCACGAGGCACGGGGAGCCGGGGCGCTGCACGGCGGCGCGGATGCGTTCGGCGACCAGTTCGTAGTGGGTGCAGCCCAGGACGACGGTCGTCACGTCCTCGGGCGTCAGTGCGGCGGCGGCGGCCACGGCGGCGGTGATCGCCGTCTCGTCCGCCTGCTCGACGGCCTCGGCGAGGCCGTGGCACGGCACCTCGGTGACGGGCGTGCCGGCCGCGAACTCCTCGATGAGCCCGCGCTGGTAGGGGCTGCCGGTGGTGGCGGGCGTCGCCCAGATCGCCACGGGGCCGCCGCCGGCCGCGGCGGGCTTGATCGCCGGGACGGTGCCGATGACCGGCAGGCCGGGTTCGAAGCGGGCCCGCAGGGTGGACAGCGCGTGCACGCTGGCGGTGTTGCAGCCGACGATCAGGGCTTCCGGCCGGTGCGCGGCGGCGGCCTCGGCGACGGCCAGGGCCCGGCCGGTGAGGTCCTCGGGGGTCCGCGGGCCCCAGGGCATGCCGTCGGGGTCCAGGGAGAGGATGAGATCGGCGTCCGGTCGCAGGCGCCGTACCGCAGCGGTGGCCGCCAGCAGACCGATTCCGGAGTCCATGAGCGCGATCTTCACCAGGCCACGATAGACGATGGGCCTTCGCGCGCCGCGTCGTGGGGCAGACTGCGCACGTGAGCGCCGATGTGTGGACCTCCGTCGTGACCGTCGTATCCGCCCTGTCCCTCGCCGCCTGGCTGTGGCTGCTGCTCGCCCAGGGTTTCTTCTGGCGTACGGACGTCAGACTGCCCGAGCGCACGGAACCGGAGGTGTGGCCGCCCGTGTGCGTCGTCGTGCCGGCGCGCGACGAGGCGGCGGTCCTGCCGGCGAGCCTGCCGTCGCTGCTCGCCCAGGACTATCCGGGGCGGGCGGAGGTGTTCCTGATCGACGACGGCAGCACCGACGGCACCGGCGGCCTGGCACGCGGCCTGGCCCGGTGCCAGGGTGGCCTGCCGCTCACCGTGGCCTCGCCCGGGGAGCCGCCGGCCGGCTGGACGGGCAAGCTCTGGGCGGTGCGGCACGGCATCGCCCTGGCACGCGCGCGTGACCCCGAGTACCTGCTGCTGACGGACGCCGACATCGCCCACGCGCCGGACAGCCTGCGGCAACTGGTGGCCGCGGCCCGTACCGGCGGTTTCGACGTCGTCTCGCAGATGGCCCGGCTGCGGGTCGAGAGCGCGTGGGAGCGGCTCGTGGTGCCGGCCTTCGTCTACTTCTTCGCGCAGCTGTACCCGTTCCGGCGGATCGGCAAGGAGCGCGCCGGGAAGAGGGCGACCCGGACGGCGGCCGCCGCGGGCGGCTGCGTGCTGCTGCGCGCCGACGCCGCCGGGCGGGCGCGGATCCCGGACGCCATCCGGCACGCGGTCATCGACGACGTGGCCCTCGCCCGGGCGGTCAAGGGCAGCGGCGGCCGGGTGTGGCTGGGGCTGGCCGACGGCGTGGACAGCGTGCGCCCCTACCCGCGCCTGCACGACCTGTGGCGGATGGTCTCGCGCAGCGCCTACGCGCAGCTGCGGCACAGTCCGCTGCTGCTCGCCGGCACGGTCGCCGGCCTGGCGCTGGTGTACCTGGTGCCGCCGGCGGCGGCGGTCGCGGGCGCGGTGGCCGGCGGTACGGCGACGGCGGTGTGCGGGGCCGCGGCGTGGCTGGTGATGGCGGGGACGTACGTGCCGATGCTGCGGTACTACCGGCAGCCGCTGTGGCTCGCCCCGCTGCTGCCGTTCACCGCGTTCCTGTACCTCCTGATGACGGTCGACTCCGCGGTGCAGCACCACCGGGGGCGGGGTGCGGCCTGGAAGGGCCGCACCTACGCCCGTCCGGACGCCGTGCCCGACGAGGGCTGAGCGCCCGCGCCGGGAGGGTTCACTTGCGGCCGGGGGTCCAGTTCATGCCCCACCCGTAGGCGTGGTCGACCGTCCGCTGGGGGCTCACTCCGCGTTCGGGCACCAGGTAACGGGCCTCGCGCTGGACGACGAGGTCGTCGCCGGTGTTGGTGATCAGCGCGAGGGCGCACACCGTCGAGGGGACCGTGCACTCGTCGAGCGAGAAGTCGACCGGGGCGCCGTACTGCGGCTGGAGGGTGACCGTGGCGTGCAGGTCGGCGAAGGAGCGCGCGCCCTCGTAGATGGTGACGAAGACGAGGATGCGCCGGAAGTGCTTCTGGTGGTCGAGGCTGATGGTGAGGTTCTCGCCGGACGCCACGGCGCCGGTGCGGTCGTCGCCGTCGAGGTGGATGAACGGCGGCTGGTGCAGGGAGCCGAAGGCGTTGCCGAGGGCCTGGACGACGCCCTTGCTGCCGTCGCTGAGTTCGTACAGGCAGCACAGGTCGAGGTCGAGGTCGTCGTGCATCGCGACCGGGCGGCCCAGCTTGCGGGCCCAGCCGGAGAACTGCTTGCGCACCTGCCAGTTGAGGTTCACGCGCATGGCGCCCGAGGTGCCGCCCTGTTTGGTGAGGGAGACGGAGGGCGCGGCCTTGGTGAGCGTGACCTTGGTCAGGCGGACCGGCTCGGGGGAAGGTGCCGTCGCCGGGGGCGGCGGGGTGCCCGCGGGCCGCGTCATGGGCGGGGGCGGCACGGTGGTGGCCGGAGCAGCGGGGGGCGGGGGCGGCACAGTGGCCGGGGGCGGAGGGGTGGGGGGCGCCGGGGCCTGTTGCGGTTCGTCCACCGTGATGCCGTAGTCGGTGGCCAGGCCCTCGAGGCCGCTGTCGTAGCCCTGGCCGACGGCGCGGAACTTCCAGGCGCCCTGGCGGCGGTAGAACTCGCCGAGCACGAACGCCGTCTCGACCGTGGCGCCGGGGTTGTCGAAGCGGGCGACGACGGTGCCCTGCGCCGCGTCCCGCACCTCGATGTACAGGTCGGGTACCCGGCCGAAGGACCCGCCGTCCGAGGAGGCGGCGACGATCACCGTCTCGACGGCGGGTTCCACGCGCGCGAGGTCGACCAGCAGGCTGTCGGTCACCTTGCCGTCGGTGTCCCGCTTGCCCTCGTGCCGGACCGCGCCGGAGGAGTGTGCCGGCTGGTTGTAGAAGACGAAGTCCGCGTCGGAACGGACCTTCCCCGCCACCAGGAGCAGCGCCGAGGCGTCCGCGTCGGGCACGCCGGGGCCGGATCGCCAGCCCAGTTCGACCCGCAGCGCCGTGGTCGGCACCGGGGTGTTCGAGCCCTTCGACATTGACATGTCCGCCCCCATCACGTGTCGCCGCGCCGGGCCGGGCCCCGGCGGTTCGTCAAGTCTTCCGTTCTCCGCGCCCAACCTATGCCCCCTGCGCGGGCCGCTCATGGGGGGTGCGCGCAGAGCGCCGGCGACCGCCGGTAACCCGCACGGAACTTGGCCTATACACCAAAAACGGGCCTCGCGCCGCCCTATTTCACCGATTTCACTCTGATTGGGGATCTCAGGTCACCGCGAGCATGGAAAACAACCCTCTTATCGGTCTCCCCAACCAGCACATCGTGGGCTTAACTTATGGCCATGACCTCCCCCCGCTCCACTTATGGCGGCGGCTACTACTCCGCCTCCTTCCCGGACACCCCGATCTACGACTCGCTCGTCGCCGAGCGCGGTACCCCGCAGATCGCCCCGATCCGGGTCCCGGCCGAGTACGACGCGCCGGGCAGCCACCTGCCGGCGCTCCCGTCGGCCCTGCCCGCCCTCCCGGCGGCCCCTTCCCAGCCCTCCTACGGCTACCCCCAGCAGATGCAGATGCAGCAGCCCGCCCCGCTGCAGCAGGCGCCCGCCGCGTACATCCCGCAGCAGGCGAGCGCCCCACGCGGATACCCCGGTCCCCAGCAGCCGCAGCAGCCCCGTCCGGCCGTGGCCGGCCCCGCGGGATACGAGGCGATGCGCCCAACGGCGCCGCGGCCCGCCCCGGCGCCCTATCAGGACCCGTACAACAACCAGCAGTACCGGGGTTACTGAGCGGTCCCCCCCGGCTGTCGGTGCCACCTGGCACCATGACTCCATGGGGAGCGCGCGACTGCAGTCGATTCACGTCCATCCGGTCAAGGCGTTCCGGGGCCTCGCGCCCCGGGAAGCCGTCGTGGAACCCTGGGGGCTGGCCGGAGACCGCCGCTGGATGCTGGTCGACGACGGGGGAAAGGTCGTCACGCAGCGCGAGCAGCCGCGCCTCGCCCTGGCCGCCGCCGAGCTCCTGCCCGGCGGCGGCATCCGGCTGTCCGCGCCCGGCCGCCGCCCGCTGACGGTCCCGGTTCCGCACGCGGCGGGCACGATCCCGGTGCGGATCTTCGGCGACAAGGTCGAGGCGGTCCCGGCGCAGGAGGACGCCGCGCACGCCTGGTGCAGTGCCCATCTCGGGGCGGACGTACGGCTGGTGCACCTGGACGATCCCGCCACCCGCCGGCCCGTCGACCCCGCGTACGCGCTGCCGGGCGAAACCGTCTCCTTCGCCGACGGTTTTCCGCTGCTGCTCACGACGACGGCGTCCCTCGACGCCCTCAACTCCCTGATCGCACGCGGGGAGTACGCGGCGGAGGGCCCGCTGCCCATGAGCCGCTTCCGGCCGAACCTGGTGGTCACCGGCACCGACGCGTGGGCGGAGGACGGCTGGTCGCGCATCGACGTCGGCGAGGTCGGCTTCCGCGTCGCCAAGCCGTGCGGACGCTGTGTGGTGACGACCACCGACCAGGACACCGCCCGACGCGGCAGGGAGCCCCTGCACAGCCTCGGGCGGCACCGCCGTATCGGCGGCAAGCTGGTCTTCGGGCAGAATCTCGTGCCCCTCGGTCCCGGCACGGTCCGGATCGGCGATCCGGTGCGGATCATCGCGTGACGGACGCGACTCACCCGTGTCCCGGTGGCCGGGAACCCGGTCACCGGGACACGCGTTGGCTTTCATGAGACACGGGCGGGAAGAGACGGAGACACGGGCGGGAAGAGACGGCCGAGGACGCCGGCGCGGGATGCGCCGGCCCGCCCGGACCGGCTCGTGGGCGGACGGATCGACCGGGGGCGGCAGGAGCGGGAAGGGGGCCGGGCGGTGCGGGCGATCAGGGGACTCTGGCGCTGGCGGCGCAATCCGCTGCGCCGCACGACCGACCTGATCGAGGCCTGGGTCGCCCTGACGGGCCTGCTGTTGATCCTCTGCGTCGCGCCCCTGGTCGGCGCGCTCGTCGGAGGGGCGGCACAGGACGCCCTGCAGCGGTCGGTCCGGGCCCAGCGCGAGTCCCGGCACCAGGTGACGGCCTTCGTCGTCCGCGAGCTGAAGCGCTCCCCGCTGAACACCGACCCGGAGGGTGTCCCGGCCGGGAACCTGCGCAGCCGCGTCCTCGCCCGGTGGAAGGCGCCGGACGGCTCCGAGCGCCGCGGTTCCGTCCTGACGGCCCTGCGGGATCCGCACAGCGGCGACCGCTTCCGGATGTGGACCGACGGGCAGGGCCGGGCGGCGGCCCGCCCGCTGGACTCCTCCACCGCCACGACACACGCCGCGCTCGCCGGTATCGGTGCCGCCCTGGCCACCGCGGTCCTGGTCGAGGCGAGCCGGCGGATCGTCGTGTGGCGCATGGTCCGCCGCCGCTACGGCCGTTGGGAACGGGAGTGGGAGCGCGCGGGCCCGGACTGGGGCCGGACCGGCACCGGCAGCTGACCGGCTTCCGCCTCCGGTCAACCCACCGTCCGCGCACACGCTACGGTGGACCGGCCGAACCAATCGGCGACGACCCGCGCGTGAGGAAGTCACAGGTACGCGCCGGTGTCGGGAGCGCGTGCGGGCCCGCGGGCACGGCCGCGGGCCCGCCCCGGCCGGGACGTCCCCGACGGTGAACGAGCCATCAGTACGACGAGGTGGGGGCACAGCAACGCCATGGCACAGGGCACGGTCCAGGTGACGCACACCGGCACCTCGCGGTGGCGGCGCCGCACGGGTGAGTACGCATCGCTCGCCGCCGCCCTGGAGGCCGCGGCCGACGGTGACGTCCTCACCATCGCCCCCGGGACCTACCGGGAGAACCTCGTCGTCCAGCGGGCGGTGACCCTGCGCGGACCCGAGGGGGCCCAGGGCTCGGTGCGGATCGCGCCCGTCGACGGGGTGCCGCTGACGGTGCGGGCCTCGGCCGTCGTGCAGGACCTGCACGTCGAGGGCCAGGACGCGGCGGCGCCCGCGGTGCTCGTCGAGGAGGGCACCCCGGAGCTGCTGGACGTCCGGGTGGTCACGCGGTCCGCGTCCGGCATCGAGGTGCGCGGCGGTGCCCGGCCCACGGTGCGGCGCTGCACCGTCGACAATCCGGCGGGCGTCGGCATCGCCGTCCTGGACGGTGGGGGCGGGGTGTTCGAGGAGTGCGAGGTCGTCTCGGCCGGCCAGGCGGGTGTCGCGGTGCGCTCCGGCGCACGCCCCCGTCTGGAGCGCTGCCGGATCCACCACGCCGCCGGTTCGGGTCTGACGGCGACCGGTGAGCACTCCGCGCTGGAGGCGGTGGGGTGCGAGATCTACGAGGTGCGGGGCAGCGGCGTCCAGGTCTCCGGCCGGGCCACCGCGCACCTGACCGACTGCGATGTGCACCGCACCACCGGCGACGGCGTCACGCTCGACACCGACGCCGTGCTCACGCTCGCCGACTGCCGTATCCACGACATCCCGGAGAACGCGGTCGACCTGCGCTCCCGTTCCGTGCTCACCCTGACCCGCACCAGCGTGCGGCAGTTCGGGCGCAACGGCCTGTCGGTGTGGGACCCGGGCACGCGCGTGGACGCCAACCAGTGCGAGATCTTCGACAGCACGGGCGACTACCCGGCGGTCTGGGTCAGCGACGGCGCCACCGCGGTGCTCGACTCGTGCCGGGTGCACGACGTGCCGGACGCGCTGTTCGTGCTGGACCGCGGTTCGCGCGTGGACGTCGTCGACAGCGATCTGTCCCAGGTGCGGAACACGGCGGTGTCGGTGAGCGACGGCGCCACCGCGCAGCTCGACGACTGCCGCATCCGGGACGCGGCGACGGGCGCCTGGTTCCGCGACCACGGCAGCGGCGGCACCCTGAACAACTGCACCCTGGACGGCAACCGCACCGGCGTGATCGTCACCAAGGGCGCCGACCCCACCATCGAGCGCTGCACGGTCGACTCCCCGTCCGAGGCCGGGGTCTACGTGTCGGCGGGCGGCCGCGGCAGCTTCCTCGGCTGCCGGGTGACGGGCAGCGCCGGCTACGGCTTCCACGTGATCGACGGCTGCCGCACGACGCTGCGGAAGTGCCGTACGGAGCGGTGCGCGCGCGGCGGTTTCGAGTTCGCGGACGGCGGCCCGGACGCGTCGTCCGGCGCGGGGCCGCTCGTCGAGGACTGCGCCGGCGACGAGAGCGGCGGCGGTCTGGCGCCGCCACCTGTGCGGGAGGCGGCCGTGCAGACGGTTGGCCACTCCCCCGGCGGTCTGCTGGGCTCGATTCCAGGGCAGCGCAGCACCGAGCAGGAGCCGCTGATCGCGGGTGCCGGGTTCGAGGAGCCCGCGCGGACGCCGAAGGACGTACTCGGTGAACTGGACGCGCTGGTCGGTCTGGAGAGCGTCAAGCGGGAGGTCCGGGCCCTGACCGACATGATCGAGGTGGGCCGGCGCCGGCAGCAGGCGGGGCTGAAGGCCGCTTCGGTCAAACGGCATCTGGTCTTCACCGGCTCCCCCGGCACCGGCAAGACGACGGTCGCCCGGCTGTACGGCGAGATCCTCGCCTCCCTCGGCGTGCTGGAGAAGGGCCACCTCGTCGAGGTGTCCCGCGTCGACCTGGTCGGCGAGCACATCGGCTCCACGGCGATCCGCACCCAGGAGGCGTTCCAGCGGGCGCGCGGCGGCGTGCTGTTCATCGACGAGGCGTACGCGCTGTCCCCCGAGGACGCGGGCCGGGACTTCGGCAAGGAGGCCATCGACACGCTGGTGAAGCTGATGGAGGACCAGCGGGACGCGGTCGTGGTGATCGTCGCGGGCTACACGGCGGAGATGGAACGGTTCCTGTCCGTCAACCCGGGCGTGGCATCCCGTTTCTCGCGGGTCATCACCTTCGGCGACTACGGGCCCGAGGAGCTGCTGCGGATCGTGGAGCAGCAGGCCGAGGAGCACGAGTACCGGCTGGCACCGGGCGTGCCCGAGGCGCTGACGCGGTACTTCGCGGCGATCCCCAAGGGCCCGGCCTTCGGCAACGGCCGCACCGCGCGCCAGACCTTCGAGGCGATGGTGGAGCGGCACGCGAGCCGCGTCGCCCAACTGGCGGACCCCAGCACGGACGACCTGAGCCTGCTCTACGAGGAGGACCTCCCGGAGCTGCCCCGGTAGGCCCTGCCGGGGTGGACGTCAGCAGCCGCCCCGGGCGCCGTCCGCGCCCGGGACGGGCGGCGGTGTCCGGCCGGTGTGGCGCGGCGCCGGTACCTCCGGGCGCAGCCGGGCCAGCAGCCGTCGCCGTTCCTCGGCGAAGGCCGGGTCGGCCTGGTAGTCGGAGTGGCCCAGGATGGGCGCGGGCAGCGGGTGCAGGTCGGTGCGGCCGTACGTCAGCGGGTCCTTGAGGGGTTCGCGGTCCACGGCCGGGCCGCAGTCGCCGGGCAGCCGTACCGGGCCGCCGATGGGGTCGGTGCGCCGGTACAGGTTGCGCCAGCAGTCGACGTCCCGGTGCAGGGCGCCGAGCGCGTCGGGCCCGAAGTGGGCGGGGAACCAGCGGCCGTAGAGGCGCTCCAGCGGGGAGCCGTAGGTCAGCAGGGCGACGCGTCTGCGGGCGGAGGGCGCGAGTTGCCAGGTTGCGGCGGCGGCGAGGACGCTGCCCTGCGAGTGCCCGGAGATGACCAGCCGGCCGCCGGTGACGCGGGTCCAGGTCGCCATGCGCCAGGTCAGGTCGGGCACCGCGCGCTCGGCGTAGCAGGGCGGTGCGAAGGGGTGGGCGGCGCGCGGCCAGAAGGTGCCGACGTCCCACAGGATGCCGATGGTGCGCCGGGCGGAGGCGTCCTTGTAGGCGCGCCTGCCCCAGGTGACGAAGAGGATGAAGCCGAAGCCGATGAGCCAGGAGCCCAGTGCCTGCGCGGTCCGCGCTGCTCCGTGCACGACGGCGTACGTCCCGCGCGTGGCGTCGGCCGGCACCTGTCCGGTCGTCAGGGCGCCCACGAGGGCCGCCGCGCCCAGCAGCAGGGTGACGGTGGAGACGGCGGCGACGACGAGGGGGCCCCGGTCGGTGAGGGCGGCCATGGCGCGGACGGTCGCGATACGCCGGGTGCGGGCCGGGTCCCCGGTCTCTCCGGGGTGTTCGCGCTCCACCTCGTCCCGTTCCGCCCGGGCGAGGCGCCAGGTGCGCCGGGCGAGGACGGCGCAGATCAGCAGGACGACCAGGAGCAGCGGCGGGATGACGGACGCCTGCCAGGTCAGCAGGACGGGCGGGCCGTCGAGGGAGGTGCCGGTGCCGTCGAGCCAGTCCGACACCCGCTGCGCCACCCCGCCGGACATCACGCCCCCCAGCGCGCAGGCCAGCATGGCGACGGCGGGTCCGCCGAGGCCGCGGACGGCGGCACGCGGGGCGGGGCGGGCACGGTGCAGCGTGTGGGCGACCGCACCGAGGGCGGTCACCAGGAGTCCCTGCACCAGGGTGATGCCGCCGAAGGTCATGTCCCCGGGCAGCCGGCCGGCCGACGTCCATCCCGGGCGGGACCAACCGCCGTACACCAGGGCGAGGACGAGCAGGGCGAGCGCGGCGAGCGGCAGGAGCCGTACGACGCGCCGGTCGAGTGCCCGGTCGAGGCGGTTCTCGCTGCGGCCCCGACGGCAGGTCACGCCCACCGCGGCGATCGCGCCGGCGATCAGTGCGGCCTCCAGCAGCCGGCCGAGCGTGTCGAGCAGGGCGGACCCGCCGGGCGCGCGGTCGAAGCGGGCCGCCGGGACGCCGACCGCGGCGGCGACCGTCAGCAGGCCCGCGGCGGTGTGCGCGGCGCGCAGCCGGGCCACCAGGCGCCGCCCGTACCAGAATCCGGGCCGGTTCAGGGCGGTGCGGCCCAGGTCGTCCTCGGGGTCGGCGGCGCGTTCCATCGGCTGCTGGGACTCGTACGCCCGCCAGGTGCGCAGGGACAGATACCACAGCAGGCCGGTGAGCGCGGCGGGCACGGCGGCCGCGAGGGCGAGCCTGCGGCCGGGCGGGCTCCACCAGCCGCCGTCCGGCATCACCGGCGACAGGAAGCCCAGCCAGGAGTGCCGCTCGGCGCACGCGCGCGTGCCCGCGCACTGCCAGGCGACGAGGTCGATCGCGACCTCGCAGGCCGCGGCGACCAGCAGCACCGTCAGGGTCAGTCCGGTGAGCCGCACCAGCAGCCCGTAGAGCCGGACCGTCCGGATCCGGCCGTGCGCGGGGGGCCGCATCCAGTGGGCGAGGTTGACGACCATGAAGGGCAGGAGCAGCAGCCACAGGGCGCGGGTGCCGTTGCCGGAGGTGAGGTTGCACCAGACGTAGGCCTCGGGCACCGGCCGGCCCCGGTAGTCCTCGGGCCGGGACTCCGCGTCGGCGTCCTCGGTGCGGCGGAAGACGGCCGCGACGTGGTCGCCGGTGACGCGTACGGTGCGCGGATCGTCCAGCATCTCGGCGGGTGTCGTGCCGCCCACGCCGTGCACCAGGAGTTCCAGGGCGGTGCCGGTCTCCCGGGACTGCGGGCCGGGGACGGCCGGATCTCTCCCGCCGTCGGCTCCGTTCCGTTCCTGCGCCTGTTCCACTGTCCGCACTCCCCCGTGACGCGCCGTCCGCCGTGTCCGTGCGGGCACAAGGATCTCCGTTTCACGGGCGTCGCACACCCCTGCGCACGGAATCTCCCCGAACCGTGTGACGGGCCGGCGTCAGCGGCGTGCGGGCTCCGGCAGCCGGTGGCGCGGCCCGCGGCGGGGCGTGCGAGGATGGGACGTCCGCGCCCGGAGCGGGGAGAACTCCTCGTCGGAGCGGGTGGGCGGGGCGTGTCGGACGGTTTTGCGGCGAAAGGACCGAGGCGTACGTGAGTGAGAATCCGAACCTCCTCGCGGAGCAGCGGCGCGCCCTGATCCTCGACGAGGTGCGCCGCCGCGGTGGTGTCCGGGTCAACGAACTGACCCGCAAGCTCGGCGTGTCGGACATGACGGTCCGCCGCGACCTCGACGCGCTGGCCCGGCAGGGCGTGCTGGAGAAGGTGCACGGCGGTGCGGTGCCGGTGATCGAGGCGAGTACGCACGAGCCGGGGTTCGAGGCCAAGTCGGGTCTGGAGCCGACCGCCAAGGAGGACATCGCGCGGGCCGCGGCCGGGCTGGTCGCGCCGGGGGCCGCGATCGCGCTGTCGGGCGGTACGACGACGTACGCGCTGGCGCACCGGCTGGTGGACGTGCCGGATCTCACCGTGGTGACCAACTCGGTGCGGGTGGCCGACGTGTTCCACGTGGCGCAGCGCACCTCGGGCGCGCGCCAGGGCGCGGCCACGGTGGTGCTGACCGGCGGGGTGCGCACCCCCTCCGACTCGCTGGTGGGGCCCGTCGCCGACCAGGCGATCGCGGCGCTCCACTTCGACGTGCTGTTCCTCGGGGTGCACGGGATATCGGCCGAGGCCGGCCTGTCGACGCCGAATCTCGCGGAGGCGGAGACCAACCGGCGGCTGGTGCAGTCGGCGCGGCGGGTCGTGGTGGTCGCCGATCACACCAAGTGGGGCGTGGTGGGGCTGAGTTCGTTCGCCGCGCTGGAGCAGGTCGACACGCTGGTGACCGACGGCGGTCTGCCGGCGGACGCGCGTGTGGAGATCGCGGAGCATCTGCGGCTGATCGTGGCGGGCGAGCCGGACAGCGACGACTGAGGTCGTCCGACACCGGTGAGGGCCGTCGGCGGCCCTCGGAATGCCCCGGCCGGTTGCCGGTGGGGCCCCGGTGGACGCCCGGGGCGGACCGAGGCCCCGCTGACAGGGGCCGCGTCCGCCGCTAGGGTGACGCCACTTCGCCGATCGTCCGCGTCCGCGGCTCGTCACCAAGGGGGCGTCGTCCATGGCTCGCCGTCTGCGTCCGGTGGGGCTCGACTTCGTCGGGTCGGCCCCCGTACGACTGGTCTTCACGGCCGAGGTCTCCGCCGCCCCGGAGCCGGTCTTCCGCGCGCTCGCCGAGGACGTGCCGGGCTGGACCGCGTGGTTCTCCGCGGTGACGTCCGCGCGGTCCATCGGCGAGGGCGCGGGGCGCGAGATCCGGCTCAGGGGCGGCACGCGCTTCGTGGAGGCGGTGCTCGCGGCGGACCGTCCCGAGGTGTACGCCTACCGTGTGGACGTCACCAACGCGCCTGGGGCCCGGGCCCTGGCCGAACAGTGGCGGCTGACTCCGGCCGGCACCGGGACGCGTGTGCGGTGGACGGTCGCCGCCGACGGCACGGCGCCCTTCCGCTTCGCCCTGCACCTGGCCCGCCCGGCGCTGGGACGGGCCTTCCGGGGCGCGGTCGCGTCGCTGGACCGGCGCCTGGCCGGGGCGTAGGCCCGGTCGCCGGTCACTCGGGCCAGGTGCCGGTGTGCAGGAGGGAGTCGATGGCCGCGGCGTACGGCCGGATGTCCAGACCCTGTTCGGCGAGCCAGGCGTCCGAGTAGTACTTGTCGAGGTACCGGTCGCCCGGGTCGCACAGCAGCGTCACGACGCTGCCGTGGCGTCCCTCGGCCACCATCTCGGCGACGATCTTCAGCGCGCTCCACAGACCGGTGCCCGTCGAGCCGCCGGCCTTGCGGCCGATGGCCCGCTCCAGGGCGCGTACGGCGGCGACGCTCGCCGCGTCGGGCACCTTCATCATGCGGTCGATCGCACCGGGCACGAAGCTCGGTTCCATGCGGGGCCGGCCGATGCCCTCGATGCGGGAGCCGCAGTCGCAGGTGACGTCCGGGTCACCGGTGGTCCAGCCGTCGAAGAAGCAGGAGTTCTCCGGGTCGGCGACGCAGACGCGGGTGTCGTACTGCATGTAGTGCACGTAGCGCGCGAGGGTCGCGGAGGTGCCGCCGGTGCCGGCCGTGGCGACGATCCAGGCCGGCTCGGGGAACCGCTCCAGCCGCAGCTGGCGGAAGATCGACTCGGCGATGTTGTTGTTGCCGCGCCAGTCGGTGGCCCGTTCCGCGTAGGTGAACTGGTCCATGTAGTGGCCGCCGGTCTCGGCCGCGAGGCGGGCGGACTCCTCGTACATCCCGCGCGGGTCGTCCACGAAGTGGCACCGCCCGCCCTGGAACTCGATCAGGCGGATCTTCTCGGCGCTGGTCGTGCGCGGCATCACGGCGATGAAGGGGACGCCGATCAGTGAGGCGAAGTACGCCTCGGAGACGGCCGTCGAGCCGCTGGACGCCTCGATCACGGGCCGGCCGGGCCGGATCCAGCCGTTGCACAGGCCGTAGAGGAAGAGCGAGCGGGCGAGCCGGTGCTTGAGGCTGCCCGTCGGGTGGGTCGACTCGTCCTTCAGGTAGAGGTCGATGCCCCACCGTTCCGGCAGCGGGAACAGGAGCAGGTGGGTGTCGGCCGACCGGTTGGCGTCGGCCTGGACCTTGCGCACGGCTTCTTTCAGCCAGGCGCGGTAGTCGGCGTCGCTGTGGTCGACGTCGAGGGTGGCGCCGGTCCGGGACTGCTGGGGGGTGCTCACGACGGGGCTCCTTACGCTGCGCTCCGACGGCGCCTCGCGCGGCCGGCACACCCGATCATAGGCACCTTCCACACGCTTCTCACCTGCATAAACACACCTTTGAGGGCCCCAAAGACGCCCTGGGGCGAGGGTGGTGGCCGCGTGGGGGCGCATTCGCGCGAGTGCTCCGGGCGCCCCCGGAAAGGGCCGGCGCGTACTGGTGCTCGCCGCCGGGTGCGGGCAGACTTCACCCGGCGGCGGGACCCCGGGTCCCGTCACGGGCGCACACTGGAGCACGACACGAGCCGGTACCGGGCCCCCTCGCGGTGCCATGGTCCGGCAGGTCCGACGCGCACGAGGGGGCGACGGCATGGCGGAGCCGGAGTTCACGGCCACGGGGGTGCGGATCGGCAAGCGGCTGCGTTCGCTCACCCGGGCCGGGCAGGTCCGGATCAGGGGCGGCAGGCTGGAGTTGCTCACCAGCTACGGCAGCGAGATAGACAGCGCGCCGGTGCGGGCCGTGCGTGCCTCCCGGCCCTGGTTCGCTCCTCAGGGCCGGGCGTTCGCCGACCTCGGCGGCAAGCGGTACCTGCTGACCCTCGGCGAGCGCGACCCCGCTCCCGGCGAGCCGGGCCCGCCCGCCGCGCGCCGTTTCATCGAGGCCGTGCGCAGGGCGACGGGGCGCACCGGCTGAGATGTCCGTGACTTGCGGTGCCCCACCCCTTGCGTCACTCTGGTCTCATCTCACTCTGGGTTTACCGGCGATAACGCTGCGAACCAGCCCGCCGGTCATGACAGCAGGCGGCGATGCGCCGCGTGCGCCCTGCTGGATCCGAACTCCGTGTTCTTCCGGACCTCTATGTCGGGGAGTCGCAGCCGTGATCAGTCACCCAAGCAGACACTGCACGGTGGAGCTCCAAGCCCTGCCGTCGCGGATCGGCCAGGTCCGCAGAATCGTATCTGCGCAATTGCGCTACTGGCATCTGGACTCCCTGATCGACCGGGCGATGCTCGGCGTGACGGAGCTGTTGACCAACGTCCACCTGCACGCCGCACCCGACAAGACCTGCACCGTGGAGATAGAACTGCTCCTGGACCGGCTCACGGTCTCGGTGCGCGACCACGACCCGCGTCTGCCCGTGGTGGACGACGCCGAGCCCCTCGCCACCTGCGGACGCGGGCTCGCGATGGTGGCGGCGATGAGCGAGAGCTGGGGCGCCCGGCCGGACGGCGAGTCCGGGAAGGTCGTCTGGTTCACGCTCCCCACGACCGCCCCGGTGACCCCCGTCGCCGCGCGTCCGCCGCGCCGCCTGGTCGACGAGGTGCCCGTCGGCGCGTTCGCGGAGGTCGAGCACTCCGTCGAACTGGGCAGACCGCAACCCGCTCCCGCCCGGTCGGCCGTTGTCGGCTGACCGGGCGGTGACCCTTCGCTGCCGCGGGCCGTGCGGCGCCGTTCCGGCCGGCGTCCGGTACGCGGGTCCGCGTCGTGGAGCGTCGGCCACCGCCCCTGTCCGCGACGGCTCCTGACGAGGCGCCGGCCGTCCGCCGCGAGTCGGGGACGAGGGACGGCACGGTCCGGTGGGGCGGGCGCACCCCGGGCTCGCGCGCCGGGCGGTACCCCGCCGTCCGGTGGTGGGCCTGCGAACCCGCCCACCGGGCCGCCGGGTCAGCGCGCCGACGACGCGGACCGAATGCGGGCGGCCCCGCCGCTCCCCCTTCCGGCGGTGCCGGACCGCGGTGCGGGGCTACTCCGTGGCGATGGCCCGCAGTACGTCCAGGCGGGCCGCACGCCGGGCCGGGCGCAGACCGGCCAGGGCACCGGCCGCCAGGCCGACGAGGGCCACCACCGTGAGCTGCACGGGCGGCAGGGCGAAGGCGAAGGCGCTGTCCGAAGCGCCGTCGGAGGCCTCGACGAGCACCCAGCCGAGGAAGGCGCCGAGACCGAGCCCGCCGGCCGTGCCGAACGCGGCGACCAGGACCGACTCCCAGCGGACCATGGCCCGCGTCTGGGCGCGGGTCTGCCCGACGGCCCGCAGCAGGCCGAGTTCGCGGGTGCGCTCGTGGACCGCCAGCGTCAGCGTGTTGGCGATGCCGAGCAGCGCGATGAGCACCGCGAGGGCGAGCAGCGCGTAGACGAGGGTGAGCATCATGTCGATCCCTCCGGCGGCGGACCGCGCGTACTCCTCACGGGTCTGCACCTCGGGGTTGCCGTACCGGTCGGCGACCTGCTCGACCGCCGCACTGCCCGCGTCCGCGCCCACGCCGTCCTCGAAGGAGACGGCGACCAGGGTGTCGGAGTCCTGGGTGCGGTGCGGGGCCCAGGCGGCGCGGGTGATGACGTAGTCGCCGGCGAGTTCGGACCGCCCGTATACCGCGCGGACGGTGAAGTCCTCGCTCCGGCCGTCGGTGAAGGTGAGCCGTGCCGTGTCGCCGGTGTCCAGCCCCTGCTCGTCCGCCTCGCTCTCGGTGACGGCGATGCCGTCGGAGCCGAGGGCGGCGAGCGAACCGCGGACCGTGCCGAGGTCGAAGGTGCGCTCCAGCGCGACCGGGTCGGTGACGGTCAGCGCCCGTCCCTTCCCGTCGACCTCCGCCACTCCCCGGCCGAGTCCGACGGCGGTGTCCACCTCGGGCAGCCGCTGGATCTCGCCGGCCAGCTTCGGGCTGAGGCCGCTGCCGCCCGCGCCGAAGGACGGGGCGCTGACGGCGACGTCACCGGCGAAGGACCGGGACACGGTCTGGTCCATGGTCGCCTTGAGCGAGGCGCCGAACACCGTGAACAGCGACACGACGGCCACGCCGATCATCAGCGCCCCCGCGGTGGCGGCCGTGCGCCTGGGGCTGCGCAGGGCGTTGCGCCGGGCGAGGGCGCCGGTGACGCCGCGCAGCCGGTCGAGCGGGGCACCGAGGACGCGGACGGCGGTGGAGGAGACGACCGGGCCGAGGACCACGAAGGCGGCGAGGGCCAGTACGGCACCCGCTCCCGCGAGCCACACCGACGGGGAGACGAGTACACCGAGCAGCGTCAGCACGAGGGCGAGCGTGATCAGGGCCGTGCCGGTGACCGCTCGCGCGCGGGAGGCGCCGGAGGTGTCGACGGCCGTCTCGCGCAGCGCGGCCAGGGGCGTGGTGCGGCCGGCGCGGACGGCGGGCAGCAGGGCCGAACCGAGGCAGACGGCGACGCCGACGGCGAGCGGGAGCAGCATCGACAGGGCACTGATCACGAGAGCGCCCTCGGGGAACGGGAAGCCGATCGCCGGGAACAGCGCCTGGAGCCCGGCCGCGATGCCGATACCGCCGGCGAGTCCGGCGGCGGACGCGGTCACGGCGACGGCGGCCGCCTCGACGAGGGTCGCGGTGGTGACCTGGCGCCGGGAGGCTCCCAGGGCGCGCAGCAGGGCGTTCTCGCGGGTGCGCTGGGCGAGGACGATGGCGAAGGTGTTGTGGATGGAGAAGGTCGCGACCAGCAGGGCGATGCCGGAGAAGACGAGCAGGAAGGTCGTGAACAGGGTCAGGAACCGACTGGAGATCATCTCGGTGTTCTCCTCGGCGGCCTCCTGCCCGGTGATGGCCTCGACGCCCTTCGGCAGGACGGGGGTCAGCCGGTCGACCAGCTCCCGCTGACCGATCCCGGGGGCGGCCCGCACCTGGATGCTCGCCGCCTCGCCCGGCCGCGCGGTGAGGTACTTCTCCGCGTCGGCCCGGGTCATGCCGGTGAACGTCACCTGGGCCATGCCGTCCTCGCCGCCGAAGGTCGCGAGGCCGACGACGGTGACCCGGACCGGGTCGGGAGTGCGCAGGGTGGTCCGGTCGCCGATCTCCAGGCCGCCCTTCTCGGCGGCGCCCCGGTTGACGACGACCTCGCCGGACTTCTGCGGGGCTCGTCCCTCGGCGAGGCGGTACGGGTTGAGCCCGGGGTCGGTGATCCAGTTGCCGGCGAGGGTGGGCGGCCCCTGGCCGCCGACCGGGTCGCCGTTCGCGCCGACGAGCTGGCCGGCGCCCTGGATGC
Organism: Streptomyces sp. NPDC093586; assembly: GCF_044764905.1. Lineage (NCBI taxonomy): Bacteria > Bacillati > Actinomycetota > Actinomycetes > Kitasatosporales > Streptomycetaceae > Streptomyces > Streptomyces sp. NPDC093586. The sequence goes on from NZ_JBIWJA010000006.1 coordinate 94,799, forward strand.
TGGGCGCGGCGGCGGCGACGCCGGGGACCTTCTCGACCGTCCGCACCAGGCCGGTGGCGACGGGCCGGCGTACGCCCTGGCTCTCGCCGGGGGTGGTGATGGCGTCGGCACTGCGCACGACGGCGTCCGTGCCGCTGGTGGCGTTGCCGAACAGGGTGTCGAAGCTCGCGCGGAGCGTGTCGCCCATGACCAGGGTGCCGGCCAGGAAGGCGACTCCGAGGAAGACGGCGAGGAACGTTCCCGCGAAGCGGCGTCGGTGGGCCCTGAGCGAGGAGACGCTCAGGCGGACGGAGGCGTTCATGACGGCACCTCGAAGGCTTTCATCCGGTCCAGGACCCTGTCGGCGGTCGGGGACTCCATGCGGTCCACGAGGCGTCCGTCGGCGAGGAAGACGACCTCGTCCGCGTGGGCGGCGGCGACGGGATCGTGGGTGACCATGACGACCGTGCGGCCCGTCCGGCGCACGGTGCGTCCGAGGAGGCCCAGCACCTCGCCGCCGGAGCGGGAGTCGAGGTTGCCTGTGGGCTCGTCGGCGAAGACCACGTCCGGCCGGGCGGCGAAGGCGCGGGCCACGGCGACGCGCTGCTGCTGCCCGCCGGAGAGTTCGGCGGGCCGGTGGTGGAGGCGGTCGCGCAGCCCGACGACGTCGATCAGCGCGTCGAGCCACTCGGCGTCGCCCCGCCGGCCGGCGAGGTCGAGGGGCAGGGTGATGTTCTCGGCGACGGTCAGGGTCGGCACCAGGTTGAAGGCCTGGAAGACGAAGCCGACGCGGTCGCGGCGCAGCAGGGTCAGCCGACGGTCGTCGAGGGTGCCGAGGTCGGTGTCGCCGATGCGGGCGGCGCCCGAGGTGAGGGTGTCGAGGCCGGCGGCGCAGTGCATCAGGGTCGACTTGCCGGAGCCCGAGGGGCCCATGACGGCGGTGAAGCGGCCGGCCGGGAAGTCCACGCTCACCCCGTCCAGGGCGCGTACGGCGGTGTCTCCACCGCCGTACACCTTCACGGCGTCGACGACCCGGACGGCGGCCCGGGTGCGGGTGGTCGTGGTCATGCCGCGCCTCCCTTGCCGGTCCGGCCGAACTGCTCGTCGAGCACGGACAGCCGGCGCCAGTACTCGTCCTCGTCGATCTCGCCGGAGGCGAAGCGGTGGCCGAGCACGGTGATGGGCGAGTCGCCCTCGACGGCGGGCGGGCGCCAGGGGCCGCGGCGGCCGCGCCACCCGGTGCGGCGCAGCAGGGTGATGCCGCCGCCGATGACCAGCGCCCAGAGCAGCGGGAAGAGAAGGATCCACGGGCCGGGTCCGCCGTCGGCGAAGTGTGCCAGGGTCTGCATGTCGTCCAGCTCCTCGGTGGCGATGTCCTGTGTGTCGCTTCCGAGCGTCGTCCCGGCGAGGGGTTCTGGTCGTCGTACGGCCGGCGGCAGTGCGCGTACCGCGCGGGGAGCAGGACGGCGGGCCGCGTCTGCTCCCTCCGCCGCCGTTCCGCCGCGGTCCCGTCGGACGGTGCTCCGTGAGGAACCCCTGGAAGACCCATGAGGATCCCGGTGGGTCTTCCAGGCTCGGCCCATGCTGAGACTCGGTCACCCCGTCATCGGCGTCACGGACGCCCCCCGCGGTGGCGTTCTGGACGGCCGCGCTCGGTCTCGTGCCCACCGAGGAGTTGAAGAGCGAGCGGTGGCGGACGCCGGAGCACGCCGACGGCTCCGGGCGGGTCCTCGGCGTGATGCACAGCACGTCGCCGGCCGAGCCGCGCCCTCGCCTCCACCTGGACCTGTTCACGGACACGGCCGAGGAGCAGCAGGCAGAGGTACGGCGGCTGATCGGGCTGGGTGCGCGGACCGTCGACCGGGGTTCCCACCCGCCCGCCCCCGGCTTCGTCGTCCTCGCCGACCGGACGGCAACCGGTTCTGCGTGGTCGGCCTCGGCCACGCGCCGGCGCCCTGTCCGGGCCGTCTCAGGTCAGCGACCCCAGCGGGTCGTCCAGCACCGGCTGCCAGGCCAACTCGGCCGCGCCGACCAGGCTGTTGTGGTCCAGGGTGCAGGGCAGGATCGGCACGCTGCCGCTCTGCCCCCACAGACTGCGGTCGGCGACGACCGCGCGCAGCCGTTCGGGGTCGGCGTCCAGGAGGGTGCGGTGCAGTCCGCCGAGGACGATCCGGTCCGGGTTGAGGATGTTCACCAGGCCGGCCAGGCCCAGGCCGAGGCGGTCGATGAGGGCCTCGGTGGCGGCGCGGACGGCCGGGTCGTCGTACCGGCCGCGGATCAGGTCGTTGGACTGCTGGAGCAGGGACACCTCGGGGCCGGGCTCGCGTCCGGCCGCGGTGAGGAAGGCCAGCGGGTCGGTCTCCACGTCCAGGCAGCCGCGGCTGCCGCAGTGGCAGGCGCGGCCCTCGGGGTTGACGGTGAGGTGACCGACCTCCAGGGCGAGTCCGGAACTGCCGCTGTGCAGACGCCCGTCGAGGACCAGCGCGCCGCCGACGCCCCGGTGGCCGGTGGCGACGCAGAGCAGGTCGCGGGCGCCGCGTCCGGCGCCGTGCCGGTGTTCGGCGAGGGCGGCGAGGTTGACGTCGTTCGCCGCGAAGGCGGGGCCTTCGATGCCGGCGGCGCGGACCTGCTCGGCGAAGATCCGCCGCACCTGGGCACCGGCCGGCCAGGCCAGGTGCAGCGGGTTCAGGGCCAGACCGTCCGGCTCGGCGACGGCGGACGGTACGGCGAGTCCCGCGCCGACGCAGCGCCGGCCGGTCTGCCGCAGCAGGTCGGCGCCCGCCTCGACGACGGAGCCGAGCACCTTCGCCGGGTCGGCGTCGACGACCTCGCGGCCGGGCGCGGTGGCGACGAGCCGGCCGCCGAGACCGACCAGGGCCGCGCGGAAGCCGTCCGCGTGGATCTGGGCGGCGAGGGCGACGGGCCCGTCCTCGGCGACCGCGAGCCGGTGCGAGGGCCTGCCCTGCGCCCCGGCTGCCGCGCCGGGCCGGGCGTCGACCCGGATCAGGCCGAGGGCCTCCAGTTCGGCCGCGACCGCGCCGGCCGTGGCCCGGGTCACGCCGAGTTCGGCGGTGAGGACGGCCCGGGTGGGGGCGCGTCCGGTGTGCACGAGCTCCAACGCGGGTCCGAGTGCGCCGCGCCCCCGGTCCAGCCGCGTCCTCGAGGTGGTCCCTTTCCCCGCTGTCCCGGGGTCCGCCTTGCCGCTCATGAGGGGGAGTCTCCCATGATCCGCCGGCCCCGGACGCCTAGAGGCGGTCGGCCCGGGGTGCCTCGAGGCCGCTGACCCGGAGTGTGATGTTCAGCCGCCCGGTGAGGCCCAACTCGGGCGGTGCGGTGCCCACGTGCACCCGGGGCACGCCGTGGTACGCGAGCCGGGAGGGGCCGCCGAAGACGAACAGGTCGCCGCTGCGCAGTTCGACGTCGGTCCAGGGGCGGGTGCGGGTGTGCGGGTTGCCGAAGCGGAAGACGCAGGTGTCGCCGAGGCTCAGCGAGACCACGGGCGCGTCGGCCCGCTCGTCGCTGTCGCGGTGCAGGCCCATGCGGGCACCGGCGTCGTAGAAGTTGACCAGCGCGATGTCGTACGCCGCAGCCGTGGCCGCCGGTGCGCCCAGTGCGTCGGCCACCGCCCGGCGCCCGAGGTCGCCGAGCCAGGCCGGGAAGGGCTTCACCGGGGCGCCGTCGCCGTCGACGACGGTGCGGGCATAGCCGTACGGGTACCAGTGCCGTCCGAGGCACACCTGGCGGGCGGACATCGTGCCGCCGCCGGGGAGGCGGACGGTGCGCAGCCCGGCGGGTGGGCGGGCCCACCCGCGGCAGGCGCGCAGCAGCTCGCGCTGCCGGCCGGTGTCCAGCCAGTCCGGCAGGTGCACCGCGCCCGGGGCGACCTCGGTGCGGGTCCTCGGGAACAGCTCGGCGTCCATGGTCCCCTATCCTGCCCGCCCGTGCGCCCCGGTCTTCCGGTCCCGCCGCCCGTGCGCCGTCCCGGCACCCCCCTCTCGGCCCGCCGCCGGCCGGGTCCTCCCCCGCTCCCCCGCCCCGACACGGCCTGAGCTGCGGCTCCGCTAGCCTGGACGCACGATGAACGACCGCAGCGACCGTATGACGACTCCGTGGGGCGAGCTCGCGCTGGCCCGCTTCCCCGAGGATCCGCGCGACCGGCTGCGTGCCTGGGACGCCTCCGACGAGTACCTGCTCCGGCACCTGGCGGACCAGGAGGTCCCGCTGTCCGGCACGGTCGTGGTGGTCGGCGACCGGTGGGGGGCGCTGGTGACGGCGCTGGCGGCGCACCGGCCGGTGCAGATCACCGACTCCCACCTCGCCCAGGAGGCGACCCGCGCCAACCTGGCGCGCAACGGCGTGGCACCCGGCGCGGTGCGGCTGCTCACCACGCAGGACCCGCCGCCCGGGCGGATCGACGTCCTGCTGGTGCGGGTGCCCAAGAGCCTGGCGCTGCTGGAGGACCAGCTGCTGCGGCTGGCGCCCGCCGTGCACGAGGGCACGGTCGTCGTCGGCACCGGGATGGTCAAGGAGATCCACACCTCGACGCTCGCGCTGTTCGAGCGGATCATCGGCCCGACCCGCACCTCGCTCGCCGAGAAGAAGGCGCGGCTCGTCTTCTGCACGCCCGATCCCGGGCGGGAGCGGCCCGCCAACCCGTGGCCGCTCAGTTACGCGCTTCCCGACGGCATCGGCGCGCTCTCGGGCCGGACGGTCGTCAACCACGCCGGTGTCTTCTGTGCCGACCGGCTCGACATCGGCACCCGGTTCTTCCTCCAGCACCTGCCGGACGGGAGGGGCGCCCGGCGGGTGGTGGACCTGGGCTGCGGCAACGGCGTGGTCGGTACGGCGGTGGCGCTGGCCGATCCGGACACCGAGGTGCTGTTCACCGACGAGTCCTTCCAGGCCGTCGCCTCGGCCAAGGCCACGTACGGGGCGAACGGGGTGCCGGGGCACGCGGAGTTCCGGGTCGGCGACGGGCTGGCCGGGGTGCCGGACGGCAGCGTGGACCTGGTGCTGAACAATCCGCCGTTCCACTCCCACCAGGCGACGACCGACGCCACGGCGTGGCGGATGTTCACCGGGGCGCGGCGCGTGCTGCGGCCCGGTGGTGAGCTGTGGGTGGTCGGCAACCGGCACCTCGGTTACCACGTCAAGCTGCGGCGGCTGTTCGGCAACAGCCACCTGGTGGCGAGCGACCGCAAGTTCGTGGTGCTGAAGGCCGTCAAGCGGTAGGGCCGGTGATCACCCGCATGAGCGCCGCCACGGTCCGCACCATGGCCTCCCTTCCCACGGTGAGGTAGCGGCGCGAGTCGACGGCGTCCGGGTGGGAGGCGAGGTACTGCCTGATCGCGCCCGTCATGGCGATGTTGAGCGCGGTACCGACGTTGACCTTGGCGATGCCGCCCGCGACCGCCGCCGCGAGTTCGCCGTCCGAGAGGCCGGAGGAGCCGTGCAGCACGAGCGGCACGTCCAGGGTTCCCGACAGTTCCTTGAGCAGGTCGTGGTCGAGGGCGGCGGTACGGGTGGTCATGGCGTGGCTGGTGCCGACGGCGACGGCCAGGGCGTCCACGGCGGAGTCGGCGACGAAGGCACGGGCCTCGGCGGGGTCGGTGCGGGCACCGGGCGCGTGGGCGTCGAGCGGCGCCTCGCCGTTCTTGCCGCCCACTTCTCCCAACTCGGCCTCGATCCACAGACCTTGGGCGTGGGCCCAGTCGGCGGCGGCCCGGGTCGCCGCCAGGTTCTCCGGGTACGGCAGCCGGGAGGCGTCGTACATCACGGAGCTGAATCCGGCGTCCGGGGCCTGGCGCAGCAGGCCGTCGCTCTGGACGTGGTCGAGGTGGAGGGCGACGGGCACGGCGGCGGCCTCGGCGGCGGCGACGGCGGCGCGGGCCAGCGGCAGCAGGCGGCCGTAGCGGAACTTCACCGCGTTCTCGCTGACCTGGAGCACGACGGGTGTGCGCACGGACTCGGCGCCGGCGACGACGGCCTCGATGTGCTCGAGGGTGATGACGTTGAACGCGGCGACGGCCGAGCGCGCGGCGGCTGCGCGGGCGATCAGGTCGCCGGTGGTGGCGAGGGGCACGGTGTCTCCTTTCCCGGACTCTCCCGGGCTCCCCCGGTTCTTCCGGGCTTTCGCGGGTGTCGGGCGGGCGTCAGGGGGTGAGGATCACCGAGCGGGTGAGGTGGCGGGGCCGGTCCGGGTCGAGGCCGCGGGCGGCGGCGACGGCGACGGCGAGCCGCTGGGCGCGGACCAGTTCGGCGAGGGGGTCGAGTCCCCCGGCCACCCACAGCGCGCCGGTGTCCCGCACCTGCTCGGCCAGTCCTTCGGGGGCCTCGCCGAACATCCAGGTCGCCGTGCCCGAGGTGCTGACGCTGATGGGCCCGTGCCGGTACTCCATCGCCGGGTACGCCTCGGTCCAGGACAGGGAGGCCTCGCGCATCTTCAGCGCGGCCTCGTCGGCCAGTCCCACCGTCCAGCCGCGGCCGAGGAAGGTGAACTGGGCGCACTCGACGAGCCCTTCGGGCAGGTCGGCCGCGAGCGCGGTGCGGGCGTCGGCGACGGCGGCCTCGGTGTGCAGGCCCAGATGGGCGCGGAGCAGGGTCAGGGCGGTGGTCGCGAACCGGGTCTGCACGACCGACCGCTCGTCCGCGTGGTCGAGGACGACGACGTCGTCGGCGGCGGCCATGACGGGGGTGTCCGGGTCCGCGGTGAGCGCGACGGTGCGGGTGCGGCCCTTCAACGCGCCGAGCAGGTCGAGCACTTCGGTGGTGGTGCCGGAGCGGGTGAGGGCCACGACACGGTCGTAGGCACGGCCCGCCGGGAACTCGGAGGCGGCGAAGGCGTCCGTCTCGCCCAGGCCCGCCTCCTCGCGCAGCGCCGCCGCCGACCGGGCCATGAAGTACGAGGTGCCGCAGCCGACGATCGCCACCCGCTCCCCCGCCGTCGGCAGCACCTTCGCGTGCCCGGGCGCCTCCGCGGCGGCGCGGGCCCAGCACTCGGGCTGGCTGTTGAGCTCGTCCTCGACGTACGTCATGCCGCACACTCCCGACCGGTCCCTGAACAGACCTGGCTCGCTTGATTGTTTCTGCAAGATACAGCGAACTTTCGAGCACTATCAAGCAATCGACGAAGGAGGGCCGTGCGTTAGGGTCGGCGGGGGACCGAGGAACGGAGGCGCGGATGTCGCGCGACGCCCGCTGGAAGGCACTGCTGGAACTGCTCGTCGAGCGTGGCCGCCTGGACGTCGAGGAGGCGGCGGCCGAGCTGGAGGTGTCGGCCGCGACGATCCGCCGCGACTTCGACCGGCTGGCTGAGCAGCAGATGCTCGTGCGCACGCGCGGGGGCGCGGTCGTGCACGGGGTGTCGTACGAGCTGCCGCTGCGCTACAAGACCGCTCGCCGGGCCTCGGAGAAGCAGCGCGTCGCGCAGGCCGTCGCCGCGCTGGTGGCGCCGGGCGAGGCGGTGGGGCTGACCGGGGGCACGACCACCACCGAGGTGGCGCGCGCCCTGGCCGTGCGCCCCGACCTGGCCTCCGGCACGCCCGCGCTGACCGTGGTCACGAACGCGCTGAACATCGCCAACGAGCTGGCGGTGCGGCCGCAGTTCAAGATCGTGGTGACCGGCGGGGTGGCCCGGGCGCAGTCGTACGAGCTGATCGGGCCGCTCGCGGACGGGGTGCTGGGTCAGGTCACGCTCGACGTGGCGGTGCTCGGCGTCGTCGGCTTCGACGTCGCGCACGGCGCCGCGGCCCACGACGAGGCGGAGGCCGCGATCAACCGGCTGCTGTGCGAGCGGGCCGAGCGCGTGGTGGTGGCCGCGGACTCCAGCAAACTGGGCCGGCGGGCGTTCGCCCGGATCTGCGCCGCGGACGCGGTGGACACGCTGGTCACCGACGGTGCGGCCGACCCGGATGTCGTCCGCCCGTTCGAGGAGGCGGGGATCCGGGTCGTCCTGGCGTAGACGGGCGCGATCAGTGGCCGTGGCCGTCGGCGTGCTCCTGCGTGGCGGCCGGCGCGGGGTCCTGACCGGCGGGGGCCGATCCCGCCCGCACGGTGAAGGCCGCGGTGTGGACCTTGCCCTCGTGCCGGAAGTCCAGGAACAGGCGGTAGGTGCCGGTGCTGGGCGCGGTGGCCGTGAAGGAGATCTCCGGGCCGGGCTTCGTCGCGCCGTCGCCGGGTTCGCCGTTCGGGTGGACGTGGAGGTAGGCGAGGTCGCCGGAGCGCAGGGCGACCAGGTGTCCGTAGGCGCCGAGGTAGGGCTGGAGGTCGGTGACGGGCCGTCCGTCGCGGGAGACCGTCAGCTTCAGCTCGCCCGCCCTGCCGGGACTCAGGGTTCCGGCGAGTGCGACCTGGTAGCCGTCGGTCCGCGTGGTGCCGGCCGGCGCCGGCGGGTTCACGGGCTCGTAGGCGCCGCCGACCGCGAGGTCCGCGCCGAGGGTGAGGTTCTCCGCGCCCTTCCCGGCCGGGGTGAAGTCGGCGAAGACGCGGTAGCCGCCCGCGCGGGGCAGGTCGACGGGGGTGCTCCAGGTGCCGTCGGCGGCGCGGGTGGGGTGCAGGTGGCGGTAGGTGGTCAGATCGCGTGAGGCGACGACGAGGTGGAGTTCCTTGTCGTGCTCGCGCTGGTACGCGGTGACGGCCCTGCCGTCGTCGTCGCGGACGGTGAAGCGCAGTTCGGTGCGCCGACCGGCGGTGACGCGCGGAGTGGCGAGGTCGAGGGTGTAGCCGTCCTCGGAGATCTGCAGGCCGCCGGCCGGCTCGTTCTCGTGGCCCGCGTGGCCGCCGTCGCCGCCCGGGTCCGCCGTCGGCTCGCCCGTGTGTGTGTCGTGTGCGGCGGGCGGGGCGTCCGCGACGACCGGGTCGACGGCCCTGCCCACGCCGTACGCCGTACCGAAGGTCGCGGCCAGTGCGGCGGCGAACGCGGCGATCCTCACTCCGGTGCTCGGTCCCGTGCTCATGGCGGTCGTCTCCTCGATTCCCGGGTGTCCGACCCTGCGGACACCTCTTCATGCACTTCACCATACCCCCCCGGGGTACATAGTCAAGTTCGGCCAGAGGTTGCATCAGGTACCCCCTGGGGGTATACATGTTCTCGGCAGGCATACCCCGGCCCCGTATCCGGGGCCGTCACGCACAGGAGGATCCCGTGGTTTCCACCGCCGACTCCGTCAGCACCACCTACGCCGTCTCCGGAATGAGCTGCGGCCACTGCAGGGCGACCCTCACCCGGGTGATCGGCGAGCTGGACGGCGTCACCGCCGTCGACGTCCAGGTCGCCGCCGGCCGGGTCACCGTGACCGGTACCGCCGAACCGGACGACGCCGCGATCGCGGAGGTCGTCGACGAGGCCGGTTACGAGCTCACCGGCCGCGTCTGACCGGCCCGCACTCCCCCGCGCAAGCCTCAACGCCGGGCCCCGGCTCCCGGCCGACGCCCCCGCATCAGGAGCAGTCATGACCACCAGTACGACCAGTGCACCGACCGAGGTAGAACTCGCCATCGGCGGGATGACCTGCGCCTCGTGCGCCGCCCGGATCGAGAAGAAGCTGAACCGGATGGACGGGGTCACCGCGACCGTCAACTACGCGACGGAGAAGGCCAAGGTCAGCTTCACGGACGGGGTGTCCGTCCCGGAGCTGATCGCCACGGTGGAGGCCACCGGGTACACCGCCCGCGAGCCCGAGCCGGTACGGGCCGAGCCCGCACCGGGGGCGGCGGGGGCCGAGGAGGCGGACGAGTCGCGGCCGCTGCGGCAACGACTGGTCACCGCGGTGCTGCTGGCCGTGCCCGTCATCGCGATGGCGATGGTGCCGGCCCTGCAGTTCGAGTACTGGCAGTGGCTGTCGCTGACCCTCGCGGCGCCCGTGGTCACCTACGCCGCCTGGCCGTTCCACAAGGCCGCGTTCACCAACGCCCGGCACGGCGCGGCCACCATGGACACGCTGATCTCGGTCGGTACCTCGGCGGCGTTCCTGTGGTCGCTGTGGGCGCTGTTCCTCGGCAGTGCGGGCACGCCGGGCATGACGCACCCCTTCGAGCTGACCATCGCCCGCGGGGACGGTTCGGGGAACATCTACCTGGAGGCCGCCGCGGGGGTGACGGCGTTCATCCTGGCCGGCCGCTACTTCGAGGCCCGCTCCAAGCGCAAGGCCGGCGCCGCGCTGAAAGCTCTGCTGGAGCTGGGGGCGAAGGACGTCACCGTGATCAGGGAGGGCCGTGAGGAGCTGATCCCGGTCGGTGAGCTGAAGGCCGGCGACCGCTTCCTGGTGCGTCCCGGCGAGAAGATCGCCACCGACGGCACGATCGTGGAGGGCGCCTCGGCCGTGGACGCCTCGATGCTCACCGGCGAGTCGGTGCCGGTCGAGGTCGGCGTGGGCGACGGCGTCACCGGGGCCACCCTGAACGCGGGCGGCCGGCTGGTGGTCGAGGCCACCCGGGTCGGCGCCGACACGCAGCTGGCGCGGATGGCGAAGCTGGTCGAGGACGCGCAGAACGGCAAGGCCGCCGCCCAGCGGCTCGCCGACCGCGTCTCCGGGGTCTTCGTCCCCGTCGTCATCGCCCTCGCGCTGGCCACCCTCGGCTTCTGGATCGGCAACGGCGCGGGCCTGACCGCCGCGTTCACCGCCGCCGTCGCGGTCCTGATCATCGCCTGCCCCTGCGCCCTGGGCCTGGCCACGCCGACCGCGCTGATGGTCGGCACCGGGCGCGGCGCCCAGCTCGGCATCCTCATCAAGGGCCCCGAGGTCCTGGAGTCCACCCGCAGGGTCGACACCATCGTCCTGGACAAGACCGGCACCGTCACCACCGGCCGCATGACCCTGCTCGCCGTGCACACCGCCGCCGGCACCGAGGAGTCCGAGGTACTGCGCCTGGCGGGCGCGCTGGAGCACTCCTCCGAGCACCCGATCGCCCGTGCCGTCGCCGACGGCGCCCTGGAGAAGCTGGGCGCCCTGCCGACGCCCGAGGACTTCGCGAACGTCGCCGGACTGGGTGTGCAGGGCGTCGTCGACGGCCACGCCGTCCTCGTCGGCCGCGAGCAGCTGCTCGCCGAGTGGGCCATGAGCCTTCCGGCGGACCTGGCCCGCGCCAAGGCCGACGCGGAGACGGCCGGCCGCACCGCGATCGCCGTGGCCTGGGACGGCGAGGCCAGGGCGGTCCTCGAGGTCGCCGACGCGGTCAAGGACACCAGCGCCGAGGCCATCACCCGGCTGCGCGCCCTGGGCCTCACCCCGGTACTGCTGACCGGCGACAACCGGGCCGTGGCCGCCTCCGTCGCCCGCGAGGTCGGCATCGACGCGGAGCACGTCATCGCGGAGGTCATGCCGCAGGACAAGGTCGACGTCGTCAAGCGGCTGCAGGACGAGGGCCGTTCGGTCGCGATGGTCGGCGACGGGGTCAACGACGCCGCCGCGCTCGCCCGGGCCGACCTGGGGCTGGCCATGGGAACCGGGACGGACGCCGCCATCGAGGCCGGTGACCTGACCCTCGTCCGGGGCGACCTGCGCGCCGCCGCCGACGCCATCCGGCTGGCCCGCAGGACGCTGGGCACCATCCGCTCCAACCTCTTCTGGGCCTTCGCCTACAACATCGCCGCGCTCCCGCTCGCCGCCGCCGGACTCCTCAACCCGATGATCGCCGGAGCGGCCATGGCCTTCTCCTCCGTCTTCGTCGTCGGCAACAGCCTGCGACTGCGCGGATTCCAGGCCGCGGACTGACACGCACCCGCACGGGGCGGGGGCGGGCCACAGGGCCCGCCCCCGCCCCGTCCCCGCGTGCCAGAACCCACGCTCGCCCGGACGGGCGCCGCCGGGGCGCCGTACGGCGGGACACGGACGAGGCTGGTCCGGCGGACGGGTTCCGCGGACGGCCGCGCCGGCCGTACGGGACGGTTCGGCAGGAGCCGCCCCGACCGCGTCCGGACATCACCGCCTCACGGAGCAGGAGCCCATGACCGAACCGACCGACACCGACGGGAACACCGGCGGCCCGCTCGCGCCGGACCCGGAGCCGACACGCTCCCGCCGCCGGGGCCTCGCCGCCGTGCTCGGCGATCTGCGTGCCGTGGACGGCGCGCTGTACGCGGCGGTGGCCTCCACGGACACGCCCACGCTGGACCGGTCCCTGCGACGGCTGTCCCGTGCCGCCGACCACTCCAGGATCTCCCTCGGGATCGCCGCCGCCCTCGCTCTGGGCGGAGCGCGGGCCCGCGGCGCGGCGCTCGTCGGGGTCGGGGCGGTGGCCGTGACCTCCACGGCCGCGAACCTGCTCGGAAAGCGTCTGGTGCGCAGGCCCCGGCCCGACCGGGAGGCGGCCCGCGTGACGGTCGGCCGGCACGTGCCCATGCCCGCGTCGGCGTCGTTCCCGTCCGGCCACACGGCCTCGGCGGTCGCGTTCGCCACGGCGGTCGGCGTGGTCCTGCCGGCGGCCGCCGCGCCGCTCGGCGCGCTGGCGACCGCCGTCGGGTACTCCCGCGTCCACACCGGAGTGCACTATCCGGGCGACGTGGTGGCGGGCGCCGTCCTCGGCGTCGCCGGGGCGGCCACCGCGCTGGCGGTGGCCGCGGCCGCTCCGGTGCCCGGCCTGCGGGCGGCCTACCCGGTGGCGCCCGTCCCGTCCGCGCCCGTGTAGAAGGCGGCGGTCCGGTCCGCCCGCACGCGCGCCGACGCGGGATCGGTGCCGCTCGCCACGTCGGCCCCGTACCAGGCCTCGCCGCTGGCGAGCACGAACCGCCGCCCCGCCTCCGAGGCCGACCAGTCCGCGACCTCCTGGGGGTCCACGGGGGTGCCGCCGCTCGACAGGTACAGGGTGAGGCCGACGAGCATCAGGTCCCAGCCGATGCCGACCGCGCCGGGCCCGAACGCGGCCCACCGCTCGTCGTCGACGTGGGCGAGGTACTCCAGCTCGAAGCGGGTGCCGCCCTCCCCGGGCGTCAGCCGCAGCTCGATCCAGCTGAGCTCCTCGGCGTACTCCCAGGTGGCGGCGAAGCTCCTGGGCGGGTCGCAGCTCTCGATCGTGCCGCCCGCGTTCCCCTCCAGCTGGTAACGCCCGCCCAGCCGCAGGTCGCCGGAGACGGGGAGGAACCACTGCGGGATGCGCCGGGGGTCGGTACAGGACTCCCACAGGTCGTCGAGCGGGGTGTCGTAGGTCCGGCCCACCGTGAGGACGTGGGCCTCACCCGCTTTGAAGGCACGCTTGCCGACCTGCCGGCGTACGGAGTCGATCTGGTGCGTCACATCGATCACGGGTGAACTCCTCCTCGAAGGCGTGCCTGCGCCCAGACTGTCAGCCGGTGCTCGCGCGGGCACCAGCTGATGGTCTGCCCGTGTCCGTGACGCGTCCGTCGGCCGAACACCCTCACCGTCTGGCAGTACGTCCGGGCCGTGCTGTCGCGGGCGGGCCTCGCGCCTCCGCCGTAGCGGGCGCAGACGCGCTCGAGGTCCTCGTGGAAGGCGCTGCCGAGGCGGGCCTCGTCCGCGCCGAAGGTGCCCGCGGCCCTGTAGTCGCGGTGGCCGAAGTCGTGCCGTGCGCAGGCGGTGCCGAAGGGGAAGCCGAACGGATGGTCGGGCGAGGTCGAGCAGTGGCCGGTGGTCCGGTCGAATCCGTACGCGACCCGGGCGGACCGGTTCGCCCGTACGGCGGTCCAGACGGTGTGGCCCGACGCGCTGGTCCGGGTCCGGCTCGCGAGCACCTGCGATGTGCCGGCGGGAGCGGCGTCGGCGGTCGCGGCGCGGCGGTCGCGGCGCGGCGGTCGCGGTGGTCACGGTCAGGGCCGAGGCGGCGAGTCCGGTGGCGCGACCGCGGTGCATCCCCATCTCCACGCGGCTGCGGGCCACCCCACGGACCGCAGGCTCATGCCAAGAAGATGCGCGACGAAACCGCCCCTCCACGCCTCCGCCGCCTCACCGGCTCCTCACCTCCTGGGCACGGGACGGGGACGGGCGGCCGGCTCGGGCCCCAGCGTTTGCGGGACCGGCGTGCGGCTGGTCGACTGTCGCAGGGGGCGAGCCGGCCGCACCGCGCCGGTGCGGACACTTCAGCTTTTCTCCGGAAGGAGTTCTGGCGTGAACACCCCGAAGCCGTCGGCACAGGAGCACAGCTCCGACGGCAGCCAGCCCTGGCTGCACCAGAGGGGCCGGACCATCCAGGAGTTCGGCACCGTCAAGCAGTTCCCCGTGGCGCTGTCCATGGAGACCCGCCTCTACTCGTGCCAGCGGCTGAACAAGGTCCTGGCGGACACCCGCATCCTGCACGATCTGTACAAGAAGTATCACTGGCTCATGCGCGGGGTGACGTTCTACCAACTGCACCTGCTGCTGGACAAGCACGCCGGGGAGCAGCTGCAGCTGATCGACACCGTCGCCGAACGCGTCCAGACACTCGGCGGCGTCGCCGTCGGCGACCCCCGGCACGTCGCGGAGATCACCACGGTGCCGCGCCCGCCGGACGGCGTGGAGGAGGTGCCGTCGATGCTCTCGCGGCTGCTGGAGGCGCACGAGCTGATCCTCACCGACTGCCACGACGCCGCGGCCCGCACCCAGGAGCTCGGCGACGACGGCACGAACGACCTCCTGGTCTCCGACGTCGTGCGCACCAACGAGCTCCAGGCCTGGTTCCTGGCGGAGCACCTCGTCGACACGCCTCTCGTGCACGTCTGACCGGCCGTGGCGCGCCGGCCCCGGACGCCTTCCGTCCGGGGCCGGCCCGTTCCGCGTCCGCGGTCGCCCGCGCTCCCGGTGCGCCACGCACGAAGCACTCTTGATGCCCTTTCACCCACGCTGTGGAAGTGTCCCGTTATGGCCCACATGTCCTCCGGTTCCCACGGCGCTCACGCCCAGCCCCCGACGCGCGGCCAGAAGTGGGCCGCGTTCCGGCAGTCACCGTTCTGGCCGGCCACCGTGCTGGTGCTGATCCTCGCGGCGGCGGCCGGGCTCTTCGCGGGCTCGTACACCTACTCCATGGCGGACCCGACACCGCACTCGCTCCCCACGGCCGTGGTCGGCTCGTACGAACAGGGGCGGGGCAAGGCCTTCCTGGACGGCCTGGAGCAGGCGCTGAACGCCTCGGTGAAGGTGCACCCCTACCCCGGCCTCGCCGAGGCACGTGACGCGGTCGAGGAACAGGAGGTCTTCGCGATCTTCGAGCTGCGCGGCAACGGGCGGACGGCCGTGCTCGACCTGTCCAGCGCGTCGGGCGCCTCGGTCGCCGAGGTGCTGGCCCGGACGGCACCGGAAGTGGGGAAGAAGACCGGCGTCGCGCTCACCATCCGGGACATCAATCCCCTGCAGACGGGCGACCCGCGCGGACTGGCGATCTTCTACATCTCCCTGGCCGCCGTGATCATCGGCTTCGTCGGGGCGATCCAGCTCAGCGTGCACGCGCGGGCCCTGACCCCGTTCGAACGCATCCTCTTCACCATCGCCTACGCGCTGCTCGGCGGCTTCGCCATCGCCGCGACCGTGGACTGGCTGCTGGGCGCGCTCGACCTGCCGTTCGTCCAGTCGTGGCTGATCCTCGCGTTCACCCTGTTCACCAGCGGCATGGTCTTCACGATGTTCAACACCCTGGTCGGCCGCTGGGCGATGGTGCCGACCTGGGGCCTCATGGTGCTGCTCGGCAATCCCTCGTCCGGCGGCGCGGTGTCCTGGCCGCTGCTGCCGTCCCCGCTGGGCGTGATCGGCCAGTGGCTGCCGCCGGGAGCCTCGGTCAACGCCCAGCACACGGCGGTGTACTTCCAGGGCCACCAGCACCTGTTCCCGTACCTGGTGCTGGGCGGGTGGGCGCTGCTGTCCTGCGCGGTGTTCTGGACCTGGCGGCACCGCCACCCCGGCGGACGCGAGAAACGCCGGGCGCACGCCGAGACCTGAGCCGGCGCCCGTCGCGCCCTCGGGCCCTGTTCCGGCCGCCGCGCTGCTGCGATCATCGGGCGGGAGTCCCCGCCATCGGTTGGAGTGCACATGGCCCTCGACATCGACGCGATCCGCGCGCAGACACCCGCCCTCAAATCCGGCACCGCCCGCTTCGACGCGCCCGGCGGCACCCAGACCCCGCAGCCCGTCATCGACGCCGTCGCCGAGGCCCTGGCCGCCCCGCTGGCCAACCGGGGGCGGGTCACCGAGGGCGAGCGCAACGCGGACCGCATCGTCGCCGAAGCCCGCGCGGCGCTGGGCGACCTGCTCGGCGCCGACCCGCGGGGCGTCGTCTTCGGCCGCAGCGCCACACAGCTCGCGTACGACCTCGCCCGGACGCTCGCCAAGGGGTGGGGACCCGGCGACGAGGTGGTCGTCACCCGCCTCGAGCACGACTCCAACATCCGGCCCTGGACGCAGGCGGCCGAGGCGGTGGGCGCGACCGTGCGGTGGGCCGACTTCGACCCGGCCACCGGGGAACTGCTCCCCGGGCACATCGAGGCGGTGCTGTCCCCGCGCACCCGGCTGGTGGCGGTCACGGCCGCCTCCAACCTCATCGGCACCATGCCCGACCTGCCGGCCGTCGCCCGTCTGGTGCACGGCGCGGGGGCACTGCTCCACGTCGACGCGGTGCACTACGCCTCGCACGCCGCCGTCGACCTGGCGGCGCTCGGCGCGGACACCCTGGTGTGCTCGCCGTACAAGTTCCTCGGCCCGCACCTGGGCGTACTGGCGGCCCGGCCCGGGTTCCTGGAGACCCTGCGCCCGGACAAGCTGCTGCCGTCCAGCGACGCCGTGCCCGAGCGTTTCGAGCTGGGCACGCTGCCGTACGAGCTGCTGGCGGGTGCCCGCGCGGCGGTGGACTTCCTCGCGGGTCTGGTGCCGGACGCCGGCGGCGGGCGGCGGGAGCGGCTGCTCGCGTCCTTCGCGGCGCTGGAGACCCATGAGAACGCTCTGCGCGGGCGGATCGAGCGGGGGCTGGCCGAGCTCGGCGGGATCACGGTGTACTCGCGGGCCGCGCGACGCACGCCGACCCTGCTGTTCACCGTGGCGGGCCTGCGCCCGGCCGAGGTCCACCGCCTGCTGGCCGAGCGGGGGATCGACGCCCCCGCCGGGTCGTTCTACGCGGTGGAGGCCGCCCGTCACCTGGGTCTGGGCGACGAGGGCGGTGTCCGGGTCGGGCTCGCGCCGTACAGCAGCGCGGACGACGTGGACCGCCTGCTGACGGCGCTGGGCGGCCTCCCCCGCTGACGGACCGACGACGAGGAGCGGGGGGGGCGGCCCCGCCCCCCCCCCCGCGGGGGGGGGCCCGCCCCCCCCCCCCCCCCGCCGGCCCCCCCCCCCCCCCGGCCGGGCCCCCCCCCCCCCCCGCCCCGCGCCCCCCCCCCCCCCGCACCCCCCCCCCCCCCCCCCCCACCCCCCCCCCCCCCCCCCCCCCCCCCCCCCCCCCCCACCACCACCCCCCCCCCCCCCCCCCCCCCCGCCCCCCCCCCCCCCCGCCCCCCCCCCCCCCCCCCCCCCCCCCCCGCTCCTCCTCGCTGACGCCGCCTCACGCCAGGGGAACGGTCACCTCGCCGCTGCCCTCCGCGCTCGCCCCGCCCGCGACGCGCACGGTGAACGGACGGTCGGTGCCGCTCGCGGTGACCCGCAGGACGTCACCCTCGCGCCGGACGCGGAAGGACGCGGCCGGCGCCCCCAGCAGGTCGGGCACGGTGACCTCGGCGGTGTACTCGGGCGCGGTGGCCGGGTGCACCAGGAGGACCGGGGCGTCCAGCCAGTCGCCGTCGGGGCGCCGGTCGTCGGAGGCCAGCGGCAGGACGGCGCCCTCACGGACGTACAGCGGGAGGCTGTCGTAGCCGTGCCGTTCGGTGCGCCAGGCCGGGCCGGTGACGCGCTCGCCGGACAGGAGGTGCGTCCAGGTGCCCTCGGGGAGGTAGACCTCGACCTCGCCGTCCTCGGTGAAGACGGGGGCGACCAGGAGGTCCGGGCCGAGCATGTACTGGCGGTCCAGGGTGCGGCAGCCCGGGTCCCGCGGGAACTCCAGGAGCATGGGCCGCATCATCGGCACGCCGGTGCGGTGGGCCTCGGCGGCGACGCCGTACAGGTAGGGCATCAGGCGGTGCTTGAGCAGGGTGAAACGGCGGGCCACGTCGACGGCCTCGTCACCGAACTCCCACGGCACCCGGTACGACGAGGAGCCGTGCAGGCGGCTGTGCGAGGAGAGCAGGCCGAAGGCCAGCCAGCGCTTGAAGACCGCCGGGTCGGGTGTGCCCTCGAAGCCGCCGATGTCATGGCTCCAGAAGCCGAAGCCGCTCAGGGACAGGGACAGGCCGCCCCGCAGCGACTCGGCCATCGCCTCGAAGGAGGACCAGCAGTCACCGCCCCAGTGGACGGGGTACTGCTGGCCGCCCGCGGTCGCGGAACGGGCGAAGAGGACGGCCTCGCCCTGCCCGCGCTCCTTCTCGAGGAGTTCGAAGACGGTCCGGTTGAACAGGTGGGTGTAGTAGTTGTGCATCCGTTCCGGGTCGGAACCGTCGTGCCAGACGACGTCGGTGGGGATGCGCTCGCCGAAGTCGGTCTTGAAGCAGTCCACACCCTGGTCGAGCAGCGGCTTGAGCTTCCCGGCGAACCAGTCGCGGGCTGCCGGGCTGGTGAAGTCGACCAGGCCCATCCCCGCCTGCCACAGGTCCCACTGCCAGATGTCGCCGTTCGGCCGGCGCACCAGGTGCCCGAGCTCGGCCGCCTCGTCGAAGAGCGGGGACTTCTGGGCGATGTAGGGGTTGATCCAGACGCTGACCTTCAGGCCCTTGGCCTTGAGCCGGGCGAGCATGCCCTCCGGGTCGGGGAAGACCTCCGGGTCCCACTGGAAGTCGCACCACTGGTACTCGCGCATCCAGAAGCAGTCGAAGTGGAACACGGTCAGCGGGATGCCGCGCTCGGCCATGCCGTCGACGAACGACGTGACCGTCCGCTCGTCGTAGTCGGTGGTGAAGGACGTGGTGAGCCACAGGCCGAAGGACCAGGCGGGCGGCAGGGCGGGACGGCCGGTGAGGGCGGTGTAGCGGGTGAGGACGTCCTTGGGGGTGGGACCGGCGACGACGTAGTACTCCAGCACCTGGTCCTCGACGCTGAACTGGACCTGCCCGACGGACTCCGAGCCGACCTCGAAGGAGACCGCCCCGGGGTGGTTGACGAAGACGCCGTAGCCGCGTGAGGAGAGGTAGAACGGGATGTTCTTGTAGGCCTGTTCGCTGCTGGTGCCGCCGTCGGCCTGCCAGACGTCGACGACCTGGCCGTTCTTCACGAACGGGGTGAAGCGCTCGCCGAGGCCGTAGATCTGCTCGCCGACGCCGAGCGCGAGCCGGCTCAGCATGTGGTGCGCGCCGTCGCCGGTGGTGGCGAACGCGGTGCTCTTGGCGTTCGCACGGGTCAGTTCGCGTCCGTCGGCGTCGTGGAAGGTGAGACCGAAGGGTCCCTCGCCGTCCAGGCGCAGGGTCAGCGGACCGCTGGTCAGCTCGGTGACCGTGCCGTCCTGGCGTACCTCACCCGCCCCGTCGGGCGTTCCGGTGAGGGCGAAGTCGGGGCCCGGGCGGTGCTTGCCCGCGTGGTGGGTGACCCGTACGCCGATGACGCCCTCGGCGGGAGAGAAGCACTCGACCGTGAGGAGCGGGGCGTTGAGCGTGTCGCCGCGCCGCGTCACCTTCTTCACGGCGGCATGAGCGGTGAAGCGCTTCGATTCGGTGCGTACAGCGCGTACCTCGGTGGCGTACGACAGATGCACGCCCTCGCGGATGAGCCAGAAGCCGTCAGTGAACTTCATGATCTTCCTTGGGTGGGGCGGGAGCGGTCGAGTGGGCGCACGGAGGCCGTCCCACAGCGTTTTGATCGTACACAAAACAAACCGGTAAACCGAGGCCTCCTCACCGATATAATCGCTCTGAACAGGGGTTATTACCGAAAAGAACGCCTCCCTCACGCGGCGGAACAGCGAGACGGAGGCCACTTCCCCCTAGCGCCGGGACCCGCCCCTGACGTATTAGTCATCACAACAAACAAAACAGTCCGGCAAGGAAGCCGGACCGTACGACAGCAAGGGCCGCATGATGTCGAAGCGCTTCAACGCCGCGCACTGCGGGCGCGAACGCTCACGCAGAGCCGTCGTCCCGCTCGCCGCCGTCTCCGTCCTGGTCGCGGGTACGGCACTGACCGGCTGCGGGCAGCAGCGCGACGCCGACGTGTACACCGTGATGAACTCCTCGACCGACGAGTCGTACCACCGCTGGGACGCGGAGGCGATGGCCCGTTGCGGTGAGCAGCTGGGCGTCACCATCGAGCAGCAGAGCGTCCCCGCGGCGCAGGTGATGACGAAGGCACTGCGCATGGCGTCGTCCAAGTCGCTGCCGGACATCGTCCAGTTCGACGCCTCCGAGATGCCGACGTTCGCCGACGCCGGCGGCCTCGTCGACCTCCGGGCGCTCGGGCTGAGCACGACCGACATCCCCGAGGGCATCGTCGACTTCGGCTCGTACAAGGGGACGTACTACGGCGCCGCCCGGTCCGTGAACACGCTCGCCCTCTTCTACAACAAGGACGTCCTCGACAAGGCGGGTGTCCAGGTACCCGGCACCTGGGCCGAGCTGCGGGAGGCCGCGAAGAAGCTCACGCGGGGCAAGCAGTACGGGCTGGCGCTCAGCGCGGGCGGCGCCGAGGACGGCGTCTTCCAGTTCACGCCGTTCATGTGGTCCAACGGCGGCGACGAGACGAAGCTGGACAGTCCACAGGTCGCCGAGGCGCTCGACTACTGGAAGAGCCTGCTGAAGGACGGTTCGCTGTCGAAGTCGACGGTCAACTGGACGCAGGCCGACGTCAACGACCAGTTCATGGCCGGCAACGCGGCGATGATGATCAACGGCCCGTGGCAGGTGGAGACCCTCAACACCGACAAGTCGCTGCACTGGGGCATCGCGCGCATCCCGGTGCCCGAGGCCGGAGGCGATTCGGTGGGCCCGCTGGGCGGCGCGGTGCTCACCGTGCCGAAGACGGGTGACCCGGAGCGGGAGAGGACGGCCGGCCGGATCGTCGCCTGTCTGTCCAGCCGGAAGGAGCAGCTGACCTACGCTCTCAACAGCTGGATGGTCCCGGCGAACGCCAAGGCCGCGGCCGTGTGGCGCGAGCGGGTGCCCGAGCTGGACGCCCTCGCCGACCAGGTCGCCACCGCCCGGTCCCGGACCGCCAAGCTCGGCGCCGGCTGGTCGGGTGTGTCGCTCGCCCTGCAGAGCGCCTTCCAGTCCGCCCTGACCGGCCAGTCCAGCGAGGCCGCCCTGAAGCGCGCCCAGCAGCGGGCCACGAGCGGGAACTGAGGAATCGCCACCATGACCACGTCCACCGTCACCGCACAGGCACCCGCCGGGGCGGCCTCGAAGGCCGCGCCGGACCCGGCCCGGGCCGCGCGCCGGCGCAGGCTCACCCAGTGGGGGTTCGTCGCCCCCGCCGTCGTCTTCATGCTGCTGTTCTTCGGCTACCCGCTCGTCCGCAACGTCGTGATGAGCTTCCAGCACTACACGCCGAAGACCTTCTTCACCGGTGAGGCGCCGTTCAACGGCTCCGACAACTGGTCCGCCGTCTTCCACGACGCCCTGTTCGGCAAGGCGCTGTGGCACACGCTCGTCTTCACCGCGGGTTCGCTGCTCGGGCAGTTCTGCATCGGGCTGGCGCTCGCGGTGTTCTTCAGCCGCCGGTTCCCGCTGGGCGGCGTGCTGCGCTCGCTGATCCTGCTGCCCTGGCTGGTGCCGATGGTGGTGTCCGGCATCGTCTGGCGGCGCATCCTCGACCAGGACACGGGCGTGCTCAACTCGTTCCTGGACACCCTCGGCCTCGGCGGGCACACCCCGTGGCTGACCAGTCCGCACATGGCGCTGCTGTCCGTCATCCTGGTCAACATCTGGATCGGCATCCCGTTCAACATGGTCATCCTGTACGGCGGTCTCCAGGAGATCCCGAAGGAACTGCACGAGGCGGCCTCCCTGGACGGCGCCTCCGCGTGGCGGACCTTCCGGTCCGTGACCCTGCCGATGCTCAAGCCGGTCATCACGGTCGTGCTCGTGCTGGGCTTCATGTCGACGGTCAAGATCCTCGACCTGATCCTCGCCCTGACCGACGGCGGCCCCGCCGACTCCACGCAGACCCTGGGCACGCTCACGTACCAGAACTCGTTCGTCCAGCTGGACTTCGGCGCGGGCGCCGTCGTCGGCAACGTACTGATCCTGATCTCCGCCGTGTTCGCGGTGTTCTACCTGCGGGCCAACCGCTCCGAAGGGAAGTGACCGACGATGGCCGACCAGACTCCCACCGGGTCCCGGCGCCGCTGGGGCTCCACCGTCGCCGGTGTGCTCATCCTGTGCGTGATGCTGTTCCCGCTGTACTGGATGCTCAACACCGCGCTCCAGCCCGAGTCGGGGCTGCTCCAGGTCGACCCGGTGCCGGGCGGCCTGGACCTGTCCGGTTTCTCCAAGGCGATCAGCGACCAGGGCGGCCACCTGCTGACCTCGCTGGCCGTCTCGCTCGGCGCGGTCGTCATCTGCCTGGCGATCTCGGCGCCCGCGGCCTACGGGCTCGCCCGGTTCGGGCTGCGCGGCTCGCGCACCATCGTGTTCGGCACGCTGATCACCCAGATGGTGCCGGGCATCGTCATCGCCAACGCGCTGTACAACTCCTACGTCGACCTGGGCCTGGTCAACTCCTACTTCGGCCTGATGCTGGCGGACGCCTCGCTGGGCATCCCGTTCTCCATCGTGCTGATGCGGTCCTTCATGGTGTCGATCCCCGGCGAGGTGATCGAGGCCGCGCAGATGGACGGCGCCGGACCGGTGCGGACGTTCCTGCGGGTGGTGCTGCCGATGAGCCGCAACTCCCTGATCACCTCGGGCCTGTTCGCGTTCCTGTTCTCGTGGAGCGACTTCATGTTCGCGCTCACCCTGAACACCACCGACGAGGTCAAGCCGGTCACCCTGGGCATCTACCAGTACATCGGCGCGCACGTCGGCGACTGGGGCTCGGTGATGGCCGCCTCCGTACTGTCCGCCGTCCCGGCGGCGATCCTGCTCGTCCTCGCCCAGAAGTACATCGCCGCCGGCATCACCGGCGGGTCCGTCAAGTGACCACCGACACCAGGAGAGGGGCTTCCCCGCATGAGTGACTTCCCCCGCTTCCCGCCCGGCTTCGTCTTCGGCGCCGCGACCGCCTCGTACCAGATCGAGGGCGCCGCGCGGGAGGACGGCCGTGGCCCGTCGATCTGGGACACCTACAGCCACACCCCCGGCCTGACCGCGAACGGCGACACCGGTGACGTGGCCTGCGACCACTACCACCGCTACCGGGAGGACGTGGCGCTGCTGCGCGACCTCGGCGTGGACTCGTACCGCTTCTCGATCGCCTGGCCGCGCATCGTGCCCGAGGGGTCGGGCGCGGTGAACACCAAGGGCCTGGACTTCTACTCCCGCCTCGTCGACGAACTGCTCGCGGCGGGCATCGAACCGGCCGCCACCCTCTACCACTGGGACCTGCCGCAGGCCCTGGAGACTCCGGCCGACAGCGGCTCCGCCGCGGGAGGCGGCTGGCGGGTGCGGGAGACGGCGGAGCGGTTCGCCGAGTACACGGCGGTGGTCGCCGAGCACCTGGGCGACCGGGTGCCGCGCTGGATCACCCTGAACGAGCCGTGGTGCAGCGCCTTCCTCGGCTACTCCATCGGCCGGCACGCCCCCGGGGCCAAGGAGGGCCGCGGCGCCCTGGCCGCCGTCCACCACCTGCTGGTCGGCCACGGTCTGGCGGTGAAGGCGCTGCGGGCGGCCGGGGTGCGGGAGGTGGGCATCACGCTCAACCTCGACCGCAACCTGCCGGCCACCGACTCCCCCGCCGACCTGGCGGCCGTGGTCCGCGCGGACACCCAGCACAATCTGGTGTGGACCGAGCCGATCCTGGCGGGCCGGTACCCGGCGACGGAGGAGGAGACCTTCGGCGAGCTGATCACCGGCGAGGACTTCCGGCGGGACGGCGACCTGGAACTGATCTCCCAGCCGCTGGACTTCCTCGGCATCAACTACTACCGGCCGATCGTGGTCGCCGACGCCCCGCACCGCGAGGCCGACCCGGCGCTCCGCGTCGCCACGGACAACCGGTACGAGGAGGTACGGCTTCCCGGCGTGCGGCACACCGCGATGAACTGGCCGGTGGTCCCCGAGTCCTTCACCGACCTGCTGGTCCAGCTCAAGAAGCAGTACGGTGACGCGCTGCCGCCCATCCACATCACGGAGAACGGCTCGGCGGAGGACGACACGGTCGCCGCCGACGGCGCGGTGCACGACGCCGACCGGGTGGAGTACCTGCGCGGCCATCTGACCGCGCTGAAGGCGGCGATGGACGCGGGCGTGGACGTCCGCGGCTACTACGTGTGGTCGTTGCTGGACAACTTCGAGTGGGCGTTCGGCTACGACAAGCGGTTCGGCATCGTGCGGGTCGACTACGACACGCAGAAGCGCACGCCGAAGGACAGCTACCGCTGGTACCGGGACCTGATCGCCGCGCACCGCGGGTGACGTGCGTCGAGGAGGGGGCCGCCGGGCAGTCGGGCGGCCCCCTCCCGGTTCGGCCCCGCCCCGTTCCCGTTCAGTCCCCGCCGCCTTCCGTTCAGTCTTCGCCCCGTTCCCGTTCAGTCCCCGCCGCGTTCCGCGTGCCCGGCCGGGTCGGCCAGCACCTCGCGGACGATCACGCCGGCCGCGCCCCGGGCCGCGTCGCCGAGCGAGGAGGCGGCCCGCAGCCGCTTGCCGTCCTCGGTCCACAGCCCGGAGACCACCCGCAGCGCCAGTTCGCGGTCGACGGCGGGCGCCAGCCAGTCCATCAGCTCGCGGTAGACACCGCCGAGCATCACCGCGTCGGGATCGAAGAGGTTCACCGCGCCCGACACCACGACGCCCAGCTGCCGTCCCGCCCGTTCGACGGCCGACAGCGCGGACGGCTCGCCCTGCCGGGCCCGGCGTCCGAGCTCGGCGACACCCCGCACGCCCGTGCCCGCGTCGATGCCCGCGGCCTCCAGCAGGGCGGCCTGACCGGCGTACTGCTCCAGGCAGCCGCGGGCCCCGCACCGGCACAGCGGACCGTCCGGGTCGACCACCATGTGCCCGATCTCCCCGGCGAAGCCGTGCGCGCCGCGCAGCAGCTCGCCCCCCAGGACCAGCGCGCCGCCGATGCCGATCTCGCCCGTCAGGTAGAGGAAGCTGCGTACGCCCGCGGTGCCCGCCCCGAACCACAGCTCGGCGAGCGCCGCGGCGTTGGCCTCGTTGTCTGAGCTGACCGGCAGGGGGCGGTGGTCGGGGCGCAGGGCGAGGAGCGCCTGCGCGAACAGCCCCTCGACCGCGACCCGCTGCCACCCGAGGTTGGGTGCCTGGCGTACGGTGCCGCCGGTGACCAGGCCGGGCAGCGCGACGTGGACGCCGGCCGGTGCGAGGTCCTGCTCGGCCGCCGAGCCGAGGGCGCGGGCCGCCAGTCGGGCCGCGCGCGCCAGCACCTCGGAGGGCTGGACCCCGCGGTTGTCGCAGTGCTCCACGAGGCGTACCCGGTCGGTGCCGGCGAGGTCGACCACGCACACGGTGACGTAGTCGATGTTGATCTCGACGCCCAGGCCCGCCGGACCCGACCGGGACACCTTCAAAACGGTGCCGGGCCGTCCCGCCTGGCCGCTGCTGGTCTTGCCCCACTCGGTGACGAAGCCGTACTCCAGCAACTGTTCCACCAGGGACGACACGGCGGCGCGGGTCAGTCCGACGTGCGTGGCGATCCCGGCCCGGGTCGCCTCCCCCGCGTCGTGCACGGCCCTCAGGACGAGGCTGAGGTTGTGCCGTCTGACCGTGGCCTTGTCGGCCTTCGGTCCCAGGGGGGACAGGTTGTTCATCATGATCCTTCGAGCGTATGCGACGGCATCCCGGCCCTCACCAGGGACGGAGCCGGGCGGGGCGGGCGGCCGGGGACGGCCTTGCCGCTCACCGGGGCCCGCGCCTAGCCTGCTGTTTTGTGCCGCAGATAAACAAAGCCCGTTCGCACAGCGCCGTGCCGGGCCCCCGCAACGACCTCACCCGTCTCCGTATCGCCCTGACCGCGTTCTTCGCCCTCGACGGCTTCGTCTTCGCGGGCTGGGTCGTGCGGATCCCCGCCGTCAAGGAGCAGACCGGCGCCTCCGCCGCCGCGCTCGGGCTGGCCCTGCTCGGTGTCTCGGCGGGCGCCGTGGTCACCATGACCCTCACCGGACGGCTGTGCCGCCGCTACGGCAGCCATCCCGTCACCGTCGCCTGCGCGGTCCTGCTCTGTCTCAGCATCGCGCTGCCCCCACTGACCCACTCCCCGCTCGCCCTCGGTGCCGTGCTGCTGGTGTTCGGCAGCGCGTACGGCGGGATCAACGTCGCCTTCAACAGCGCCGCCGTCGATCTGGTGGCCGTACTGCGGCGCCCGGTCATGCCGAGCTTCCATGCCGCGTTCAGCCTCGGCGGCATGACCGGGGCGGGGCTCGGCGGACTCGTCGCCGGGGCGCTGTCGCCGACCCGGCATCTGCTCGGCCTCACCGTGACCGGCCTGCTGGTCACCCTGGTCGCGGGCCGCGCCCTGCTGCGCTGCGCGCCCGCCGTGCCGCCGGACCGCGCGCCGCGCCGGGCGGACGGCGCACCGCGCCGGCTCGACGGCCGCGCGCGCCGCCTGGTGCTCACCTTCGGCCTGATCGCGCTGTGCACGGCGTACGGCGAGGGGGCCATGGCCGACTGGGGTGCCCTGCATCTGGAGCAGGACCTCGACGCCTCGCCGGGCCTGGCGGCGGCCGGGTACTCCTGCTTCGCGCTCGCCATGACCGCGGGCCGGCTGACCGGTACCACGTTGCTGGAACACCTCGGCCGGACGACGGCGGTGGTGGCAGGCGGCACCGTCGCCGTGGCCGGCATGCTGCTCGGCTCGCTCGCACCCTCCGTGTGGGCGGCGCTGTTCGGCTTCGCGGTCACCGGGCTCGGGCTCGCCAACCTGTTCCCCGTCGCGGTGGAACGGGCCGGTGCGCTGGGCGGCCCCGACGGCGTGGCGACCGCGTCCACTCTGGGTTACGGCGGCATGCTGCTCGGACCGCCCGCGATCGGTTTCATGGCCGACTGGTTCTCGCTGCCGACCGCGCTCACCAGCGTCGCGGCGCTGGCGGCCGTGGCGGTGCTCATCACGGTCGTGACCCGGCACGCGGCGGCCTCGCCCTGACGCGGTCCGCCCTCCCCTGGAGCGCACTCCATCGTGCACACTCTCCGCCATGGAGATCGCCGTGTACGTCAAGACACTGGACCGCGAGGGCGAGTTGCTGGCCGCCGCCGCGCAGAAGGCGGGAACCGGCACCGACGTACCGACCTGCCCCGGCTGGCAGGTACGTGACCTGCTGCGGCACACCGGGACGGTACACCGCTGGGCGGCGGCGTTCCTCGCCGAGGGACACACCGGGCCCCGGCCCGCAGGGGGCCCGCCGGACCTGGACGGAGCCGAGCTGACGGCCTGGTTCCGCGAGGGCCACCGGTATCTCGTCGACACCCTCTCCGGCGCCTCGCCGGACGTTCGGTGCTGGCACTTCCTGCCCGCCCCGTCGCCGCTGGCGTTCTGGGCGCGGCGGCAGGCGCACGAGACGACGGTGCACCGCTACGACGCGGAGTCCGCCCGCGGCGGCGCCCCCTCCGGCATCGACGCCGCCTTCGCCGTGGACGGCATCGACGAACTCCTCACCGGCTTCCACGCCCGCGAGAAGAGCCGGGTCCGCACCGACGGGCCCCGGGCGCTGCGGGTCCGGGCGACCGACGCCGACGGCGCGGTGTGGACCGTACGGCTGTCGGAGGGGCCGCCCGTGGCCGAGCGGGGCGAGGCGGCGGACGCCGACTGCGAGATCGCGGGACCGGCGGCGCAGCTGTACCTGTCGCTGTGGAACCGGGTGCCGTTCCCCTCCGTGACCGGCGACCCCGCCCCGGCCGCGCTGTGGCGGGAGACCTCTGCGGTCATCTGACGCCGGGCCGTCGGGCCGACCCCGCTTGTCCGCCCCCGCCGGCGCTGGGACACTTCCGCCATGACCGGTCATGGGGGACGGCGGACGCAGGCCGAGCGGGATGCGATGACCGTCGAGATCGGGTACGCGCTGTGCAGCGCGGCGTTCGCGGCGGCGGTGCTGCTCGGTGCCGTGGCGGGACCGGCGTACGTGTTCGACCTGTCGGGCGGTGCGCGTTCCACGCTGACCGGGACGGGGGTGACGCTGGCCGTCGTGGTGTTCTTCGCCCGCGTGGTGAGCGTGCTGGTCCGCTTCCGGCCACGGGCCCAGGCCGGTCAGCCCAGCCAGCCCGGCCGCACCAGACCCGATTCGTAGGCGAGGACGACGAGTTGGGCGCGGTCGCGGGCGCCCAGCTTCACCATGGTGCGGCTGACGTGGGTCTTGGCGGTGAGGGGGCTGACGACCAGCCGGCGGGCGATCTCCTCGTTGGACAGGCCCATGCCGACCAGGGCCATCACCTCCCGTTCCCGCTCGGTGAGCCGGGCCAGCGCGTCGGCGGCGGCGGGTTCCTTGGAGCGGGCCGCGAACTCGGCGATCAGGCGGCGGGTCACCCCCGGTGAGAGCAGCGCGTCCCCGGCGACCACCGCCCGTACGGCGCGCAGGAGTTCGTCGGGCTCGGTGTCCTTGACCAGGAATCCGGAGGCGCCCGAGCGGATGGCCTCGAAGACGTACTCGTCGAGCTCGAAGGTGGTGAGCATGACCACCTTCACGTCCCTCAGCTCCTCGTCCCCGGTGACCCGGCGGGTGGCGGCCAGACCATCGAGGACGGGCATGCGGATGTCCATCAGGACGACGTCGGGGCGCAGTTCGCGGATCGCGCGCACCGCCTCCTCGCCGTCGGCGGCCTCACCGGACACCTCGATGTCCGGCTGCGCGTCCAGCAGCGCCCGGAAGCCGGCCCGTACCAGTGACTGGTCGTCGGCGAGCAGTACGCGGATCACCGGTCCTCCTCCTCGGCGTGCCGCACGGTGAGCGGCAGGGACGCGAGCACCCGGAAGCCGCCGTCGGGGCGCGGGCCCGCCTCGATGGTGCCACCGAGTGCCGCCGCCCGCTCCCGCATTCCGGCCAGCCCGTTGCCACTGCCGCCGGCGTCGGCGCCGGTCGCGGGTCCGTCGTCGTCGATGCGCAGCCGCAGCGTGCCGCCGTCCCGGGCGAGGCGGACGCGGGCGCGGCGCGAACCCGAGTGCCGTACGACGTTGGTGAGGGCCTCCTGGACGATCCGGAACGCGGCGAGGTCCGTTCCGGGCGGCAGGCGCGGCGGCTCCCCCTCGACCTCCACGGTGAGGCCGGCGCTCGCCGCCTGGTCCACCAGCTCGGGCAGCCGGTCCAGGCCGGGGGCCGGCGCACGCGGCGCGTCGCCGGGGGCGCGGAGGGTGTCGAGGACCTGGCGGACCTCGCCGAGCGCCTCCTTGCTCTTGTCCTTGATGGTGGTGAGCGCGGTGCGGGCCTGTTCGGGGTCGCTGTCCAGGAGGGCGAGACCGACGCCCGCCTGTACGTTGATGACGGAGATGCTGTGGGCGAGGACGTCGTGCAGTTCGCGGGCGATCCGCAGCCGTTCCCGGTCCGCGCGCCGCTTGGCGGCCTGGGCGCGTTCGGCCCGCTCCCGCGCCCACTGCTCGCGCCGGGTCCGGGCCAGCTCCGACACGGCGACGATCGCCACCACCCAGGTGGCGATCACCAGCTCCTGCCCCCAGGAGGCGGCCGGGTCCCCGGACGGGGGCAGCCACCGGTAGAGCCAGTGGGCCAGCAGGGCGTGCCCGGCCCACAGCGCGGCCATCGCCGTCCACGCGGCCCTGCGGTGCCCGGCGACGACGGCACTGAAACAGGCCACCGCGACGGCCAGGAACACCGGCCCGTACGGATATCCGGCGCCCAGGTAGACCAGAGTGGTGACGGCCGTGCCGAACACGACGGCCACGGGGTACCGCTGCCGGCCCAGCAGGGCGATGCCGGTCACGAGCAGCAGGACGCGGGCGAAGAGGTCGAGCGGGGTCCGTTCCCCCGCCTGGGCGTGGGCGGCGAAGTTCGAGCCGAGCAGCACGAACGCCGTGATCAGCGCCGTGGAGAGCCAGGGCAGGCGGGGGCCGCGCTCCTCGTCGCCCCGGTGGTTCCACCACGGGGGCCCGTACCGCCACCACCGCGGTGACTCGCCCCCGTGCTCGCGCTGTCCGTCCATGCCCGCCACGCTAGACGCCGTCGCACCGGACGGCGTCACCCGCGCGTGGTGATCGCGCGTACTTCCCACGAAGTACGACTTCCCTGCGCGGTACCGGCTTCTCCGCGAAGCACGGCCGCGGCCGGCCCGGCAGGCACAGAGATCCGCCCCGGTCGCGAGAGCGGCCGGATGCGGCGCGTCCCGCACAGCCCGCGCCGTCCCTCGCCCGCAACGGCCGCCCGCCCGCGCGGGCACCCCGGCCCCCGCGCGCCGCCGGCCACCCGGTGTTCCGGATCGAGGTCAGGAACCGGCCTCGTCGGCCGCGGGCTCCACGGGCCGCCGGTCCATGGCCGACAGGGCCCGCTGCGCCAGCGGATGGCTGCGGACCAGCTCGCCCAGCGACGTCGAGCCCTGGGTGATGTCCCGGAACGCCCGCCAGGCGGGGCGGAAACCGGTCAGCGCCGCGTGGAAGAGCCCCGGGCGGCGTTCGAAGACCGCCAGCATCCGCTTGCCGACGCTCATCTCGACGCCCAGCCCGGCCTTGACGGCGAACGCGTAGTTCAGGGCCTGCTTGCGCGCGTCCACGGCGTCGTGCGCCTCCGCGACCCGCACCGCCCACTCCCCCGCGAGCCGTCCCGAGCGCAGCGCGAACGAGATGCCCTCGCGCGTCCACGGCTCCAGGAGCCCCGCCGCGTCCCCGCACACCAGCACCCGGCCCCGCGACAGCGGCGAGTCGTCGGCGCGGCAGCGGGTCAAGTGGCCGGAGGAGATGCTGGGTTCGAAGCCGGCGAGGCCGAGCCGTCCGATGAAGTCCTCCAGGTACCGCTTGGTCGCCGCTCCCTCGCCGCGCGCCGAGATCACACCGACGGTGAGCGTGTCGCCCTTGGGGAAGACCCAGCCGTAACTGCCCGGCAGCGGCCCCCAGTCGATGAGGACCCGGCCCCTCCAGTCGTCGGCGACCGTGTCGGGCACCGGGATCTCCGCCTCCAGGCCGAGGTCGACCTGGTCGAGCTTGACTCCCACGTGCGCGCCTATCCGGCTCGCGCTGCCGTCCGCGCCGACGACGGCCCGCGCCAGCACCGTCTCGCCGCCCTGCAGGACGACGGCGACCGTGCGTCGGTCCGGCACCGCCGACCCGTGCTGCTCGACCCGCGTCACCGTCGCCCCGGTGCGCAGCTCGGCGCCCGCCTTCTGGGCGTGTTCGACGAGTTGCTGGTCGAACTCCGGCCGGTTGATCAGGCCGAACAGCATCTGCTTGGAACGCCGGGTGCGGGTGAAGCGGCCGTTGTGGGAGAACGTCACCGCGTGCACGCGGTCCCGCAGGGGCAGGTCGAAACCGGGGGGCAGGGTGTCACGCGAGGGGCCGATGATGCCGCCGCCGCACGTCTTGTAGCGGGGCAGCTCCGCCTTCTCCAGCAGCAGCACGCGCCGCCCCGCGACCGCCGCCGCGTAGGCGGCCGAGGCCCCCGCCGGTCCCGCGCCCACCACGACGACGTCCCAGACCTGACGCGTGTCGTCCGCCGAAGAGTTCTCGCTGCTCACGATGGTCTACTGCTCCGATCAAACCGCATGCCGCACCTGACCCCCGCATCCTACGGCGGGCATCGCCGCAGGCCACTGTGGGAGGATCGGCGACGGACGCCGCCCGCCCTCCGGGAGGTGTCCGCACCCGCACGATCACCCGTACACAGCGGTGGGCGGGCGCCGCCGGCGGCGCCCGCCCACCGATCGGTACAACGTCGCACCCACAAGGAGCGTGCCCATGTCGTCGAATCCGGTCGCCGAGACCGTCTCCTCGCTGATGCCCAGGGCGAAGGAGGAGCTCGCCGCGCTGGTGGCCTTCAAGTCGGTGGCGGACTTCGACCAGTTCCCGCGCAGTGAGAGCGTGGGCGCCGCCAACTGGATAGCGTCCGCGCTGCGCGCCGAGGGCTTCGAGGACGTGGCCCTGCTCGACACGCCGGACGGCACCCAGTCGGTGTACGGCTACCTGCCCGGCCCCGAGGGCGCCAGGACCGTGCTGCTCTACGCCCACTACGACGTGCAGCCGCCGCTGGACGAGGCGGGCTGGGACACGCCGCCGTTCGAGCTGACCGAGCGCGACGGCCGCTGGTACGGGCGGGGTGCCGCCGACTGCAAGGGCGGCGTGCTGATGCACCTGCTCGCCCTGCGCGCGCTGAAGGCGAACGGCGGTGTGCCGGTGCACGTCAAGGTGATCGCCGAGGGCTCCGAGGAGCAGGGCACGGGCGGTCTGGAGCGGTACGCCGAGGCGCACCCGGAGCTGCTGGCGGCGGACACCATCGTCATCGGCGACGCCGGCAACTTCCGCGTCGGTCTGCCGACGGTCACCTCGACGCTGCGCGGCATGACGCTGCTGCGCGTGAAGGTCGACACCCTCGAGGGCAACCTGCACTCCGGCCAGTTCGGCGGCGCCGCGCCCGACGCGCTGGCCGCGCTGATCCGCGTCCTGGACTCGCTGCGCGCCGAGGACGGCTCCACGGCCGTCGACGGTCTGGCGTCGGACAGCACCTGGGAGGGACTGGCGTACGACGAGGAGCAGTTCCGCCGGGACGCCAAGGTGCTCGACGGCGTCGAGCTGATCGGCTCCGGCTCGGTCGCCGACCGCATCTGGGCCCGCCCCGCCGTGACGGTGCTCGGCATCGACTGCCCGCCGGTGATCGGCGCGACCCCGTCGGTGCAGGCGAGCGCCCGGGCGCTGGTGAGCCTGCGGGTGCCGCCGGGCGTGGACGCCGCCGAGGCCACCAAGCTGCTCCAGGCCCACCTGGAGGCGCGCACGCCGTGGGGCGCGCGGGTGGAGGTCGAACAGATCGGCCAGGGCCAGCCGTTCCGCGCCGACACCACCAGCCCGGCGTACCAGGCGATGGCGGACGCGATGGCGGTGGCGTACCCGGGCCAGGAGATGCAGTACGCCGGCCAGGGCGGCTCCATCCCGCTGTGCAACACCCTCGCGTCGCTCTACCCGCAGGCGGAGATCCTGCTGATCGGCCTGAGCGAGCCGGAGGCACAGATCCACGCCGTGAACGAGAGCGTGTCCCCCGAGGAACTGGAGCGGCTGTCGGTGGCGGAGGCGCTGTTCCTGCGGAACTACGCGGCGAACTGAGCGCGCCGCCCGTCCGCGCCCCGCGGGACGGCGGACGGCCCTCGTCGCGGGACGCGGGCCGTCCCCGCGGTTGTCCTGGCCGGGCGCCGCGAGCGTGGACGTGCGCCGCGGCCGTCCGGTGTCAGCCGACCGGCGTGCCCGCCTCCAGGTACAGGGCCGCCCCGCGCTCCCGGGCGCGCAGGGCCCAGCGCAGCCGCTCGTAGCGGACCGGGGGCAGCAGGGCGGCGGCCTCGTCCTCGTCGACGAAGCGCCAGTCGCGCAGTTCGGGGCCCGGCAGCAGCACCCGGCCGGCCTCCGCGGCGTCGAGCCGGCCGCCGTCGAAGAGCAGGCGCAGGCCGCCGTAGCCGGGGGGCGCGGGCGGTTCCCAGTCGACGACCAGCAGGGCGGGCACCTCGTCGAGGCGGATCCCGGTCTCCTCGGCGACCTCGCGCATCCCGGCGCGGGCGGGCGCCTCGCCGGGTTCCACGACGCCGCCGGGGAACTCCCAGCCGGGCTTGTAGGTGGGGTCGACGAGCAGCACCCGGTCCTGCTCGTCGAAGAGGAGGACGCCGGCGGCGAGGGTCTCGCCGGTGGGCTCGGGGGTCTGCACGATGTCGCAGGCGGGCACCGCCCCGGTCCCGACGGCCTCGGCGATGCGGACGGCGGTCTCGTACGGGGTGAGGGCGCTGGTGTCGACCGGATGGGCGTCGGCCGTCAGCCAGGAGGCGAGGGCGGCCCGGTACGGCTCGATGTGGTCGTACGACCACTGCCGTACGCGTATCTCCCCGTCCGTCTCCCCGTCCGCTTCCTCGGGCATCTCGCGGGCCGCTATCCGCTCCCGCAGTATCGTTTCCGCCGGAGCCAGCAGGATGTGCCGGACCGCTATCCGGCGAGCGGCGAGGCCGCCGAAGATCTCGTCGCGGTACTCCTGGCGCAGCAGGGTCATGGGGACCACGAGGGTCCCGCCGAGTTCGGCGAGCATGGCGGCCGCCGTGTCGATCACGAGGCGGCGCCAGATCGGCAGGTCCTGGAAGTCGCCGGCCTCGGCGAGGTGTTTGGGCGGCAGCAGGTGTGCGAGCGCCGCACCGATGACCTCGGGGTCGAAGAGCGTGCTGTTCGGGATCAGTTCGATCAGTTCCCGTGCGGTGGTCGTCTTCCCCGCACCGAACGCGCCGTTGATCCAGACGACGGTCACAGGTCCCCCTCTTGTCTTGGCCCCCTGTGGCTTGCCCGCTCCACCCTGCCACGGAAACCAGGCCCAGTTGAGGGCGTACGACAGCGACGCCGGTGCCGCGCGGCCCGTGTGCGGCGGGCCGGGCACCTTGCCCCGGCCCGCCGAGGGGACCTCGCCTTCCGGTTCCGGGCGGACGGCAGCGGGGCGGCCTCGGCCGGGGTCCTCACCCACGTGATGCCGACCCGGTCCCCGCCGGCTGGGCACGGGCCCGGCCGGCCCGCTGATCCACAGCCGCTCAGACCCCCGCCGCGGTCACGCCCGTCGTCCTGGTGAGCGCGGCCGCGGCGGCCCCGACCAGTCCCGCGTCCGTGCCCATCCGGGCGGGCACGGCCGTCAGCCGCCGCACGAAGGACAGCGTCGCGTAGTCGGCCAGGGCCTTGCGCAGCGGACCGAAGAGCACCTCGCCCGCCTTGGCCACTCCCCCGCCGACCACGGCGATGTCGATCTCGACGAGGGTCGCGGTGGCGGCGATGCCGGCGGCCAGCGCCTGTGCCGCCCGCTCGAAGGAGGCCACGGCGACGGGGTCGCCCAGGCGGGCGGCGGCGGCCACCGCGGCGGCCGACGTGTCGCCGTCCGGGCCCGGCCGCCAGCCGTC
This sequence comes from Streptomyces sp. NPDC093586, assembly GCF_044764905.1. Taxonomy (NCBI): domain Bacteria; kingdom Bacillati; phylum Actinomycetota; class Actinomycetes; order Kitasatosporales; family Streptomycetaceae; genus Streptomyces; species Streptomyces sp. NPDC093586. The sequence continues at coordinate 129,858 of NZ_JBIWJA010000006.1, forward strand.
GGCCAGCGCGCGCCGCGCGATGTTGGGGCCGCTCGCCACGCGCTCCACACAGCCGCGCGAACCGCACGGGCACGAGTCGCCGTCCAGGTCCACGCTGATGTGCCCGATGTGTCCGGCGTTGCCGGTCGGGCCGGGATGGAGCGCCCCGTTCAGGACGAGACCGCCACCGACACCCGTCGAGACGACCATGCACAGCGCGTTGTCGTGCCCGCGGGCCGCGCCCAGCCAGTGTTCGGCCGCCGTGATCGCCACTCCGTCGCCGACCAGCTCGACGGGCAGGTCACCGGCGGTGGCGCGGACGCGCCGGACGAGGGGGAAGTCGCGCCAGCCGGGCACGTTGACCGGGCTGACCGTGCCCGCCGAGGCGTCCACCGGTCCGGCGCTGCCGATGCCGACGGCCCTGGCCCGCCCCCACAGCGGCGACACGGCCAGCTCCGCGAGGACCGCGTCCACGGCCCGCATCACGGTCTCGCCGTCCTCCTGGGCGGGCGTCGCACGCTGCGCGCGGGCCTGGATCCGGCCGTGGCCGTCCACCAGCGCCCCGGCGATCTTGGTGCCGCCGATGTCCAGCGCTGCCACGAGGTCGGTGTGCATCAGAGTCGGATCTCCCCGTCGGCGGAAGGAAAGTGAGGAAAAGTGAGGAACACGAGCGGAGCAGCAGGCCGGCCGCGCGGTGGGGGCGCGGACCGAAGAGTGCGATGAACAGTGTCTCCCGCATCTGACAACGTTGTCCAGGCTCTATGCTCGACGCCACATCCTCATACAAGCGCACGAGCCGCGCACCCCCGTGGACGACAGGAGCCGACGCAATCCCGTGGACGACAGGACAGGACATCGCACCGAGCCCGGCACGCCCCGCCGCGCGGACCGGCTTCCCGGGAGCCGCTACGGCAACCGCCCCACCATGAAGGACGTCGCCGCCCGCGCGGGCGTCGGGCTGAAGACCGTCTCCCGGGTGGTCAACGGGGAACCGGGTGTCACCCCGGAGACCGAACGGCGCGTCCAGGAGGCCATCGACGCGCTCGGCTTCCGCCGCAACGACAGCGCGCGGGTGCTCCGCAAGGGCCGTACGGCGAGCATCGGACTGGTGCTGGAGGACCTCGCGGATCCGTTCTACGGGCCGCTGAGCCGTGCCGTGGAGGAGGTGGCCCGCGCCCACGGGGCCCTGCTGATCAACGGCTCCAGCGCGGAGGACCCGGACCGCGAGCGGGAGCTGGTCCTGGCGCTGTGCGCGCGGCGCGTGGACGGACTGCTGGTGATTCCGGCCGGGGACGACCACCGGTATCTGGAGCCCGAGCTCAAGGCCGGTGTGGCCACGGTGTTCGTCGACCGTCCGGCGGGGCGGATCGACGCGGACGTGGTGGTGTCCGACAACTTCGGCGGTGCCCGTGACGGCGTGGCCCACCTGATCGCGCACGGGCACCGCAGGATCGGCTTCATCGGCGACATGCCCCGCATCCACACCGCCGCCGAGCGGCTGCGCGGCTACCGGGCGGCGATGGAGGACGCGGGCATACCGGTGAAGGACTCCTGGATGTCGCTGGGCGTCACCGATCCCGAGCGGGTGCGCCGGGCCGCCGAGGAGATGCTCGCCGACCCGCACCCGGTGACCGCGGTCTTCACGGGCAACAACCGGGTGACGGTCACCGTGATCCGCGTCCTCGCCGAGCACGCCCGGCGTATCGCCCTCGTCGGCTTCGACGACATCGAGCTCGCCGACCTGCTGCGGCCGGGCGTCACCGTGGTCGCCCAGGACGCGGCGGCCCTCGGCCGCACGGCGGCCGAGCGTCTCTTCAGGCAGCTGGACGGCACCCTGCTCGCCCCCGAGCGCATCGAACTGCCGACCCGCCTGATCACCCGCGGCTCGGGCGAACTGCCCCCGGCGGACTGAGCGGCCCGCGGCCGACGCGCGGGATACCGGGCCCGAGGGCGACCGTGCGGTGGTTCTCGGTGAGCCGCCGTGCGGGCCGGCCCGGCCTGCGGGAGCGCTCGGGGACGCCCGAGGAGTTCCGCGCGCGGGCGCGGGCCGGCCGGCGGCCGCGCGCACGGGGGACGCGGCTGTTCACCGGGGAGCGGCGGTCGACGGCTTCCGGTCCGGAGCGCCGTGTGGGCTCCGGCCGGACCGGCGGGCCGCTCCCCCCGCCCCGGTCGCCGCCTACTGCGCCGAGGCCGTGAGGTCGCCGCGCCGGGGCGACGAGAAGCCCTCCAGGTCGGCGCGGGTCAGGCCGGTCAGCCGGGCGACCTCGCCCGTGTCGAGGGCGCCGCAGTCCAGGCCGCGCAGCAGGTAGCCGCTGAGGGCCTTGGCGGTGGCGGGCTCGTCCATGACGTCGCCGCCGGCGTGGTTGGCGTAGCGGGCGAGGCGGGCGGCGGCCTGTGCGAAGCCCTCGCGGTAGAAGGCGAAGACGGCCGCGTACCGGGTGGGGATGTGGCCGGGGTGCATGTCCCAGCCCTGGTAGTAGGCACGGGCCAGCGCGCGGCGGGTGAGGCCGAAGTGCAGGCGCCAGGCGTCGTGGACCTTCTCGGTGGAGCCGACCGGCAGGACGTTGGTGGAGCCGTCCGAGACGCGTACGCCGGTGCCGGCGGCGGCGACCTGCATGACCGCCTTGGCGTGGTCGGCGGCCGGGTGGTCGCTGGCCTGGTGGGCGGCGGAGACGCCGAGACAGGCGCTGTAGTCGAAGGTGCCGTAGTGCAGTCCGGTGGCGCGGCCCTCGGCGGCCTGGATCATGCGGGCGACGGCGGCGGTGCCGTCGGCGGCCAGGATGGACTGGCTGGTCTCGATCTGGATCTCGAAGCCGATCCGGCCGGGCTCCAGGCCGCGGGCCTTCTCGAAGGCCTCCAGGAGCCGCACCATGGCGGTGACCTGCTCGGGGTACGTCACCTTCGGCAGGGTGAGGACCAGCCCGTCGGGCAGGCCGTCGGCCTCCATCAGACCGCTGAGGAAGACGTCGAGCGTCCGGATGCCCCGCGCGCGCACGGGGGCCTCCATGCACTTCATGCGGATGCCCATGTACGGGGCCGCCGTGCCCTGGTCGTAGGCCTCGGCGACGAGCCGGGCCGCGCGGGCGGCGGCTTCGTCCTCCTCGGCGTCGGACCGGTTGCCGTAGCCGTCCTCGAAGTCGATGCGCAGGTCCTCGATCGGCTCCCGCTCCAGCTTGGCGCGCACCCGGGAGTACACCGGCTCGGCCAGTTCGTCGGACAGGCCGAGGACTGCGGCGAAGGACGTGGCGTCGGGGGCGTGCTCGTCGAGCGCGGCGAGCGCCCGGTCCCCCCAGGAGCGGATCGTGTCGGCGGCGAAGACGTCACCGGGGACGTAGACGGTGTGGACGGGCTGGCGGGTGCCCGGGTCCCCGGGGTAGCGGCGCTCCAGCTCCGCGTCGACCGGCGCGAGGGAGGCACTGATCTCCTCGCCGACGGCGCCCGCGAGACTCGTTGCCACCTTCTCCTGCTGACCCATCCCACACTCTCCTATTTTCCGCTGAACGGAATCAATAATCCGTAGAGCGAAGTTATCTGCCACCTCTGCCCCGGTCAACCGTCCCCCGGCGGCACCCGGCGGGCCCTCACCATCCTGCGCACACGACGAGGCCCCCGCGACCACGGACGGTCGCGGGGGCCTCGGCCGGACTTGCGGCGGGGGTGCTCAGCCCTTGCGGGCCTTCACTTCCTCGGTGAGCTGCGGGACGACGTCGAAGAGGTCGCCGACCACGCCGTAGTCGACCAGGTCGAAGATCGGGGCCTCGGCGTCCTTGTTGATCGCCACGATCGTCTTCGAGGTCTGCATGCCGGCGCGGTGCTGGATCGCGCCCGAGATGCCGGAGGCGATGTACAGCTGCGGCGAGACGGACTTGCCGGTCTGGCCGACCTGGTTGGTGTGCGGGTACCAGCCCGCGTCCACCGCGGCGCGCGAGGCACCGACGGCCGCGCCGAGCGAGTCGGCGAGCGCCTCGATGATCGCGAAGTTCTCCGCGCCGTTGACGCCACGGCCGCCGGAGACCACGATCGCGGCCTCGGTCAGCTCCGGACGGCCGGTCGACTCGCGCGGCGTGCGCGAGGTGACCTTGGTGCCGGTCGCGGCGGCGGAGAAGGTGACCGACAGGGCCTCGACCGCGCCGGCGGCCGGGGCGGGCTCGACGGCCGCGCTGTTCGGCTTCACGGTGATGACCGGGGTGCCCTTGGAGACGCGGGACTTGGTGGTGAACGCGGCGGCGAACACCGACTGGGTCGCCACCGGACCCTCGTCACCGGCCTCCAGGTCGACGGCGTCGGTGATGATGCCGGAGCCGATGCGCAGCGCCAGACGGGCGGCGATCTCCTTGCCCTCGGCGGAGGACGGCACCAGCACGGCGGCCGGGGAGACGGCCTCGACGGCGGCCTGGAGGGCGTCGACCTTCGGTACGACCAGGTAGTCGGCATACTCGGCGGCCTCGTGGGTGAGGACCTTGACCGCGCCGTGCTCGGCGAGGGCGGCGGCGGTGTCACCGGCACCGTTGCCGAGCGCGACGGCGACGGGCTCGCCGATGCGGCGGGCCAGGGTCAGCAGCTCGAGCGTGGGCTTGCGGACGGCACCGTCCACGTGGTCGACGTAGACGAGAACTTCAGCCATGGGACTTCTCTCCTGCTTGCGAGATGTGAGGGGCGGTCGGCGATTCCGGGGCTCAGATGAACTTCTGGCCCGCGAGGAACTCGGCGAGCTGCTTGCCGCCCTCGCCCTCGTCCTTGACGATGGTGCCCGCGGTGCGCGCCGGACGCTCCGCCGCCGACTCGACGACCGTGTAGGCGTTCTCGAGACCGACCTCGTCCTCGTCGATGTCGAGGTCGGACAGGTCCCAGGACTCCACCGGCTTCTTCTTGGCCGCCATGATGCCCTTGAAGGACGGGTAACGCGCCTCGCCCGACTGGTCGGTGACCGACACGACCGCCGGCAGCGACGCCTCCAGCTGCTCCGTGGCGGAGTCGCCGTCGCGGCGGCCCTTGACCACGCCGTCCCCGACCGAGACCTCGGACAGCAGCGTCACCTGCGGGACGCCGAGACGCTCGGCGACCAGCGCGGGGACGACGCCCATGGTGCCGTCGGTGGAGGCCATGCCGGAGACGACCAGGTCGTAGCCGGCCTTCTCGATCGCCTTGGCCAGGACCAGGGAGGTACCGATGGCGTCGGTGCCGTGCAGGTCGTCGTCCTCGACGTGGATCGCCTTGTCCGCGCCCATGGACAGCGCCTTGCGCAGCGCGTCCTTGGCGTCCTCCGGCCCCACCGTCAGGACGGTGATCTCCACGTCGTCGTCCGAGTTCTCCGAGATCTGCAGCGCCTGCTCCACCGCGTACTCGTCCAGCTCGGAGAGCAGACCGTCCACATCGTCGCGGTCGACGGTCAGGTCATCGGCGAAGTGCCGGTCGCCAGTGGCGTCGGGCACGTACTTCACAGTGACAACGATCCTCAAGCTCACGCCGGCTCTCCTACTGCATCGTCATTTCAGTGCTGCCTGCTTGCAGGCAGCATAGGCGCCCCAAGCGGCCGATTCCGGTCGGGGCGACCCACGCCTCCACCCGGAACGTTACTCGTCAGTACACCCAGTTCCTGCCCACTAAGCAAGCGCTTTGAACTGTGACCTTCGCAACGCAGCGTAACCGGAACTCGACCGTTCCGCAGAAGGGGCGGAAGGAGACGGAGGGACGGAGGGGATGGGGGAGGCGGAGGGGCCGAGGGGCTCTCAGTCACGCAGGCCGTTGAAACGTCCCTGGTGGTACAGCAGCGGGCTGCCGGGGCCCGTCGAGTCACCGATGAGCACCTCGGCCAGCACGATGCGGTGGTCCCCCGCGGGGACGCGGCCGACGACCCGGCACACGAGCCAGGCGAGGACGCCGTCCAGGACGGGGACGCCTTCGGGGCCCTCGTGCCAGACGGTGGGCGCGCCGAAGCGGTCGGCGCCGCTGCGCGCGAAGGTGGCGGCCAGCTCCTGCTGGTGCTCACCGAGCAGGTGGACGCCGACGCACTCGGCGCCGGACACCGTGGGCCAGCTGGAGGAGCCGGTGCCGATGCCGAAGGAGAGCAGCGGCGGCTCGGCGGAGACGGAGGTGAGGGAGGTGGCCGTGAAGCCGACCGGGCCCGCGTCGCTGCGCGCGGTGATCACCGCCACGCCCGCCGCGTGGCGCCGGAAGACGGACCGCAGCAGGTCGCCGCCGGCGGCGGTCCGGGGCGCGGCGAGGTCGGGTGTGGCCGTCATGGGGGATGTCCTTCCGCCGGGCGCCTCGGTCCGGGGAGAGGGGAGCGAAGGCATACGGGCAGGCTGACGATGGGTGGCATACACAGTCAAATACGTCCCGGAATCCGGGGGCTACGGAGAACGTCTCATCGGCGGCGTGGCGATGATCACACCGCCTCCCCCAGGGCGGCGATCACGTCCGCCTTGCGCGGCCGGCCGACGGCCCGCCGCACGACGCGGCCCTCGGCGTCGAGGACCAGCACGGTCGGCGTCCTGAGCACGTCCAGCGCGCGGACGAGCTCCAGCCGGGCCTCGGCGTCCAGTTCGACGTGGGCGACGCCGGGGACCATGCCGGCCACCTCGCCGAGAATCCGCCGGGTGGCCCGGCAGGGGGCGCAGAAGGCGCTGGAGAACTGCACGAGCGTGGCGCGCGCGCCCAGTTCCGCCCCCAGATCCGCCGCGTCCAGCCGACGGCCGCGGCGCCGCTCGCCCTCGTCGTCCCCGCGCACTCGCACGTCTCCCGCTCCGCCGCATCGCGGCCATTCGTGGCGCGCCTCGACGGCGCCCCGGTCCGGTCTTCCCCAGGTCCAGCGCCCGGGGGCGGGTGAAGATTCCCGGTTCACCGGCGCGTTTCGGCCACAGCGCGGCCGATGACGTGATGAGGATCTCGCCACGGCCGGGCACCAGGGCTGGTACCCCGGCCGTTCTTGGGGCACGATCTCGACAAGACGTAGAACCTACGACTGCGTAACTTTCGACTGGGAGTCCCCTTCCCAGGCAGACAAGGAAGGGTCCGACCCGCCCATGGCAGAACTCGTCTACCGCCCGGTCATCGGTCTCGCCCGCACCATGTTCAAGGTGTGGGACCTCAAGATCGACTGCCGTGGGTCGGAGAACATCCCGCGCTCGGGCGGCGCCGTGCTGGTGAGCAACCACATCAGCTACCTGGACTTCATCTTCAACGGCCTGGCGGCGCTTCCGCAGAAGCGGCTGGTCCGGTTCATGGCGAAGGAGTCGGTCTTCCGGCACCGGATCTCCGGTCCGCTGATGCGCGGGATGAAGCACATCCCGGTGGACCGCAAGCAGGGCGAGGCCGCCTACGCGCACGCCCTGGACTCGCTGCGGTCCGGCGAGATCATCGGCGTCTTCCCGGAGGCGACGATCTCCGAGTCGTTCACCCTCAAGAGCTTCAAGTCGGGCGCCGCTCGCCTGGCCCAGGAGGCGGGCGTCCCGCTGGTGCCCATGGCGGTGTGGGGCACGCAGCGGCTGTGGACCAAGGGACACCCGCGCAACTTCAAGCGCAGCCACACCCCGGTCACCATCCGGGTCGGCGAGGCGATGGAGGCCCCCCGTGATCAGTACGCGGGCGCCCTCACCCGCCGGCTGCGCGAGCGCGTCCAGGAGCTCCTGGAGGCCGCCCAGCGTGCCTACCCGGTACGCCCCAGGGGCGCCGACGACACGTGGTGGATGCCGGCCCACCTCGGGGGGACGGCTCCGACGCCCGAGCAGCTGCGCACGGTCGAGGCCCACTGAACCGAGCGCGTCAGAGGGCGGCGGGCAGAGCGGCCCAGAGCCGGGCGCGGTCACCGGCCGCCCTCAGAACGGCCAGCACGGCCGGATGCGGGGCCGCGTACAGCTCCGGGTAGTCCGCTTCGCCCGCCTCGCGGTCGGGCACGAAGGCCAGTCGTTCCCGCCCCAGGGAGAACTGGGCGTTCACACCGGGCTTGTTGCCACGCGGGTCCTGCCGGTGCCAGGCCCCGTCGAACCGTACGGCGACCAGCCCGTGCACCACGTCGAAGCGCTGGTAGCACAGGGCGGTCGGGATGTCCTCGGCGCGCAGCAGCGCCGTCAGCGCGTGCGCCTTGGCATAGCAGATGCCGGTGCGCTGCTCCAGGACGTCGGAGGCGCGCCAGGTGACGCGCGGATCACCGGCGTCCTGCGAGTGCGGGATGGTGTCGCGCACGAACTCGAACGCCAGTCGCGCATAGGCATACGAGTCCTCCGCCTGTTTCGCGAGGCGTCCGGCCACCTCCCGCACATACGGGTGTTCATGGTCGATGACCTCGTCGGCAGCCAAGTAGGCGGACAGGTCAAGGCTTTGCTGGATGAGTTCCATGACGTCAGAGCATAGGAACGCGATCACCCGACAGTCAATGACTTTCCAGGTGATCGCATACCTATGCAGAAATCGACGGCCTCCCTCTCAGCGCGCCATCTCTTCCTTGAGGGCGGCGACGAACGCGTCCACGTCGTCCTCCGTGGTGTCGAAGGAGCACATCCAGCGCACGTCGCCCGCCGTCTCGTCCCAGAAGTAGAAGCGGAACCGCTTCTGCAGGCGCTCGCTCACCTCGTGCGGCAGCCGGGCGAAGACCGCGTTGGCCTGCACCGGGTAGAGGATCTCCACGCCGTGCACCGCCCGCACGCCCTCGGCGAGGCGCTGCGCCATCTCGTTGGCGTGCCGGGCGTTGCGCAGCCACAGGTCCTTGGCGAGCAAAGCCTCCAACTGCACCGAGACGAAGCGCATCTTGGACGCCAGCTGCATCGACAGCTTGCGCAGGTGCTTCATGTGGCGCACGGCGTCCGGGTCGAGCACCACGACCGCCTCGCCGAACAGGGCGCCGTTCTTGGTGCCGCCGAGCGAGAGCAGGTCGACCCCGACCGCGTTGGTGAACGTCCGCATCGGGACGTCCAGGGAGGCGGCTGCGTTGGCTATCCGGGAACCGTCCAGGTGCACCCTCATGCCGTGCGCGTGGGCGTGCTCGCAGATGGCCCGGATCTCGTCGGGCGTGTAGAGCGTGCCGAGTTCGGTGCTCTGGGTGATCGAGACGACCTGCGGCATCGCCCGGTGCTCGTCGTCCCAGCCGTACGCCTGCCGGTCGATCAGCTCGGGGGTGAGCTTGCCGTCGGGGGTGGGCACGGTGAGCAGCTTGAGGCCGCCGACGCGCTCCGGCGCCCCGCACTCGTCGACGTGGATGTGCGCGCTCTCGGCGCAGATCACCGCGCCCCAGCGGTCGGTGACCGCCTGGAGCGCGACGACGTTGGCGCCGGTGCCGTTGAAGACCGGGAACGCCTCGGCCGTCGCCCCGAAATGACTGCGGATCACCCGCTGGAGGTTCGCCGTGTAGTCGTCCTCGCCGTACGCGACCTGGTGCCCGCCGTTGGCCAGGGCCAGGGCGGCGAGCACCTCCGGGTGGGCGCCGGCGTAGTTGTCGCTGGCGAATCCGCGGATCTCCGGGTCGTGGTGGCGACGCGCGTCGGTCTTCGGTGGGTTCACGGCTTCTCGGTCAGCCACAGACGGGTTCCGTTCACTTCCGCGGCGGGCTTCTCCCAGACTCCGGCGACCGCCTCGGCCAGGTCCTTGACGTCCGTGAAGCCCGCGAACTTCGCGTTGGGGCGCTCGGCGCGCATCGCGTCGTGCACCAACGCCTTGACCACCAGGATCGCAGCCGCGGAGGTCGGCCCCTGCTCGCCCCCCGCCTTGCGGAAGTAGTCCGCGAGGGCCAGCGTCCACGCCTCGGCGGCGGCCTTGGCGGCCGAGTAGGCGGCGTTGCCCGCGGTGGGCTGCGACGCGCCCGCGGCGCTGATCAGGACGTAGCGGCCCCGGTCGCTGCGCTGGAGCGCCTCGTGGAAGGCGAGGGAGGTGTGCTGCACGGTGCGGACCAGCAGCTTCTCCAGCAGGTCCCAGTCGCCGAGGTCGGTCTTGGTGAAGGTCTGGCTGCCGCGCCAGCCGCCGACGAGGTGGACCAGGCCGTCGACGCGGCCGAAGTCCTTCTCGATACGGTCGGCCCAGGCCCGGGCGGAATCGAGGTCGAGCAGGTCGACCGTCTCACCGGTGACCGTGGCACCGCCGTGCGCGTAGCGCGCCGCGTCCACCGCCTCCGCCAGCCGCTGCGGGTCGTTGTCCGAACCGACGACGGTCGCGCCCGCCTCGGCGAGCCGCAGCAGCGCGGCCCGTCCGGCGGGTCCGCCCGCTCCGGCCACCGCGATCACCGCGCCGTCGAGCGCCCCGTTCCCCATGGTCCTCGCCTCCCGAGCCTGTACCTGCTGGGTCTGTTCCCGCTGAGCCTGTTCCCGCGCGCCCGTGCCGTCGCTCACGCGGCGGCCCGCTCGGCGCCGTCCGCCGTGATGCCCTTGGTGGAGGCGATCACGTTCTTCAGCTTCTTGGCCAGCGCCTCGTAGAACATGCTCAGCGGAAACTCGTCCGGAAGCACGTCGTCGACGAGTTTGCGCGGCGGCAGGGTCAGGTCCAGGGCGTCGGGGCCCTTGGCCCACTTCGAGCCCGGGTGCGGGGCGAGGTAGGTGGAGACCAGCTCGTAGCCGGCGAACCAGTGGACGAGCTTGGGGCGGTCGATGCCGTCGCGGTAGAGCGTCTCGATCTCGGCGCACAGCTGGTTGGTGACCTGCGGGGCGCGCTGCCAGTCGATGAAGAGCTTGTTGTCCGTCCAGCGGACGACGTCGTGCTTGTGCAGGTAGGCGAAGAGGAGCTGGCCGCCGAGGCCGTCGTAGTTGCGCACGCGCTCACCGGTGACCGGGAAGCGGAACATGCGGTCGAAGAGCACCGCGTACTGCACGTCACGGGCCTGCGGGACGCCGTCCGCCTCCAGCTTCACGGCCTCCTTGAAGGCGGTGAGGTCGCAGCGCAGCTCTTCGAGGCCGTACATCCAGAACGGCTGGCGCTGCTTGATCATGAACGGGTCGAAGGGCAGGTCGCCGTGGCTGTGAGTGCGGTCGTGGACCATGTCCCACAGGACGAACGCCTCCTCGCAGCGCTTCTGGTCGTGGACCATGGCGGCGATGTCCTCGGGCAGTTCGAGGCCGAGGATGTCGACGGCGGCGTCGGTGACGCGGCGGAAGCGGGCGGCCTCGCGGTCGCAGAAGATGCCGCCCCAGGAGAAGCGCTCGGGCGCCTCGCGCACCGCGATGGTCTCCGGGAAGAGCACGGCCGAGTTGGTGTCGTAACCGGCCGTGAAGTCCTCGAAGGTGATGCCGCAGAACAGCGGGTTGTCGTAGCGGGTGCGCTCCAGTTCGGCCAGCCAGTCGGGCCAGACCATGCGCAGCACGACCGCCTCGAGGTTGCGGTCCGGGTTGCCGTTCTGCGTGTACATCGGGAAGACGACCAGGTGCTGGAGGCCGTCCCGGCGGTCGGCGGCCGGCTGGAAGGCCAGCAGCGAGTCGAGGAAGTCGGGCACCTGGAAACCGCCGTCGGCCCAGCGGCCGAGGTCCTTCGCCAGCGCCTCGTGGTAGGCGCGGTCGTGCGGCAGCAGCGGGGACAGCTCGCGGACGGCCTCGGCGACACGGCGCACGGCGTCCTCGGCGGCGGCACGCTCCGGGGCGCCCTCGGCGTCGAAGTCGATCGACCCGTCCTTGGACTGCCATGGCCGGATCCGCTCCACGGCATCCTTGAGCACGGGCCACGCCGGGTGCTCCACCACCCTGCTCACCGGAGGAACCTTCTCCTCCGAACCCGTCTGCACAAGAATTTCCGTCATGTCCCATCCTCCACGGGAGAAGCTTGCGTCAGGACACCGTATGCATACGAGGTTCCTCCCAGCAAGGGGCACCTCCGTAAATTATCCTGCCCCATCCCACCCATGACCGCATTTTTTCCTGCGGGGCGCCACAGTCCGTATACCAGGCGCAGCAGAGGGGAAACGATCCCGCAGGGCTGTCAGGTCGCCCCCTGCCATCGCCGACGTCGACGGAAGCGAGTCGAGCCGTGAACTTCCTCACCATCGGTCACCGCGGAGCCATGGGTGTCGAACCCGAGAACACCCTGCGCTCCTTCGTCGCCGCCGAGCAGGCCGGCCTCGACGCCGTCGAGCTGGATCTGCACCTGAGCAAGGACGGCGCGCTCGTCGTCATGCACGACGCGGACGTGGACCGCACCACCGACGGCACCGGCGCGATCGCCGACAAGACGCTCGAGGAGCTGCGCGCGCTGGACGCGGGCCGCGGGGAGCGGATCCCGGTCTTCGAGGAGGTGCTGGACGCCGTCTCGGTGCCGCTCCAGGCCGAGATCAAGGACGCGGCGGCGGCGCGGACGCTGGCCGAGGTGATGCGCCGGCGCGATCTGGTGGACCGGGTGGAGGTGATCTCCTTCCACGACGAGGCCATCGCCGAGATCGCCCGGCTCGTGCCGGGGGCGCGGACCGCCCTGGTCGCCGAGCACTACGGGCCCGAGGTGGTGGACCGCGCCCTCGCGGTCGGCGCCGCGACCCTGTGTCTGGACATCAACCGGATCACGCTGGAGATCGTGGAGCGGGCCCGCAAGGCGGGCCTGCGGGTCTTCTCCTGGACGGTGAACACCCAGGACCATCTGCGACTGGTGCGCGCCCTGGGACTGGACGGCGCGACCACCGACTACCCGGAGATCAAACGGACGGGCCGCTTCACCGCGTGAGTCCCAGGGCGTGGACGTCGCCCGCCCGTCGTCAGGCCAGCGGCTTGACCAGCAGCTCGAAGCACAGGTCGTCCCGCTGCGGGATGCCGAAGCGCTCGTCGCCGTACGGGAAGGGGGTCGTCTCTCCCGTACGGCGGTAGCCGCGGCGCTCGTACCAGGCGATGAGGTCCTCGCGCACGGAGATGACGGTCATGTGCATCTCCGCCACGCCCCACACCTCGCGGGCCTGCCGCTCCGCCTCCGCGATGACCCTCTTGCCGAGCCCCTCGCCCTGGAGCGCCGGGCTGACGGCGAACATCCCGAAGTAGGCGTGTTCGCCGCGGTGCTCGAGCTGGCAGCAGGCCACGATCCCGCCGTCCCGCTCGACCGTCAGCAGACGGCTGTCCGGCGACTTGACGACCTCCAGCACGCCCTCGGGGTCCGTGCGCTGTCCCTGGAGGATGTCCGCCTCGGTGGTCCACCCGGCCCGGCTGGACTCGCCCCGGTACGCGGACTCCACGAGCGCGACGAGCGCGTCCACGTCGGCGTCGGTGGCGTCGCGGAAGGTCAGTCGGCCGGCGGCGGTGTCCATGGGTGTCTCTCCGGTTCGTTCTCGGGCGCGGCGCGGGCACCGACGAGCGTAGCGCTCCCGTTAGGCTCCGGACGCATGGTGCATGTACTCAGCAGCCGGATCCTGCTCCGTCCCACCGACCCCGACCGCTCCCGCGCCTTCTACGGCGAGCAGCTCGGCCTCGCCGTCCACCGCGAGTTCGGCACCGGGCCCGAGCGGGGCACCGTGTACTTCCTCGGCGGCGGTTTCCTGGAGGTCTCCGGCCGCTCCGAGGCGCCCCTGTCCCCCGCGCTGCGGCTGTGGCTCCAGGTCGAGGACGCCGCGGCGGCCGAGGCGGAGCTGCGGGCGAAGGGCGTCGGGATCGTCCGGCCGCCGGTCAAGGAGCCGTGGGGGCTGGTGGAGATGTGGATCGAGGACCCGGACGGCACGCGGATCGTGCTGGTGGAGGTGCCGGCGGACCATCCGCTGCGCTACCGGCCCGGGATCTGAGCCACCGGGGCGAAGGATGCCGGATGGCCGCGGGGCCCGCCCGGCCTTAGCGTGCTGGAGGGGAGGGGACGGTCTGCGGCCCGGCGGAAGAACCCCGACGCGATGAAGCTCCACGGACCGGTGCCCGGCGGGCCCTGCTGGGCCGAGCTGGGGACCAGCGATCTGGAGGCGGCCAAGCGGTTCTACGCGAAGCTGTTCGGCTGGCGCCCCGAGACGGACTCCCGGCGGCAGACGGGCGGTTACGCGGTCGCCCGTCTCGACGGCGCGGCCGTCGCCGGACTGGCGCCCCTGTACCAGCGGGCGCAGCCCGTCGCGTGGAACGTCTCGTTCGCCGTGGCCGACGCGGACGCCGCCGTGCGGCGGGTGTCCGCGGCGGGCGGGGCGGTCCCGCAGGGCCCGGTGGACGTGTCCGACGCGGGCCGGACCGCGGTGGCCGTCGATCCGACCGGCGCGGTGTTCCAGCTGTGGCAGGCCAGGACCTTCCCCGGCGCGGGGCTGTTCGACGCGCCCGGTTCGCTGGGCTGGGTGGAGCTGCTGACCCGGGAGCCCGGCCGGGCGGCGGACTTCTACACCACCGTGTTCGGCTGGGGCGTCACCGCCTCCGCGCGCTATCCCCGGTGGTCGGTCGACGGCGCGGACTTCGGCGGCATGGTGACGATGGACGAGAAGTTCCCGCACGAGGTGCCGGCGCACTGGCTGCCGTACTTCGCCGTGGCGGACGTGGACACCGCCGCGGTCGACACGACCGACAGCGACGGCACCGTGCTGATGGAGCCCACCTCCCTGCCCGACGGGCCGCGCATCGCGGTGCTCCGGGATCCGCAGGGCGCGATGTTCGGCGTGTACCGGGCGGGCGACGAGCGCTGAGCCGGCCGCGGCACACCGGACGGTGTCAGATCCGCAGCGCGTCCAGGCGGCCCTCCAGCCGGCCCAGCAGTGCCCCGAGGAGCGCGGCCAGTTGGTCCAGCTCGGACGCGTCGACGCCGGACAGGACGGCCGACTCGTAGGCGAGCTGGTCGGGCAGGATGCCGTCGACCAGGTCGCGTCCGGCGTCGGTGAGGCGGACGTGGGCGACCCGGCGGTCGCGGGTGTCGCCGCGCCGCTCCACCAGGGCGCGCTCGGTGAGCTGCTTGAGGCGCTTGGTGACGGCGGCGCCGGAGGAGAAGGTCTCGCGGGCCAGCTCGCCGGGGGTCAGCTCGTGTCCGGTGCGGCGCAGCGCGCCGAGCAGGTCGAACTCGGCGCGGCTGAGGCCCGCCCGGCGCAGCGGGGCGTCCTCGGCCTGCTGGAGGAGGGCGGCGCAGCGGTTGATGCGGCCGATGATCTCCATGGGGCCGGTGTCGAGGCCGGGATGGACGGCCCGCCACTGCCGGACGACGGCGGCGACGGTGTCCCCGCCCGGTCCGCCGTTCGCGCTGCCCCCGGTCGCCGAGCCCCCGTCGGTTGCGGTCATGGCCGTACGTCCTCCGTTCTCGTGCCCGTGTCCCGGTCCGCACGCGCTGCCTGGCGTCGCACCGTTGCCGCGAGCGTACGGTGTCCGGCCTGCTCGGCGAGCACGACCCTCTCCTGGGGCAGGGCGCGCTGCCACCACTCGCCGGCCGCGGCGTCGGCCGCGGCGCGCAGGTCGGTCAGGGCGGCGGCCAGGCCCCGGCGGGCCGCTTCCAGGGCGGCGGGCGCGGGCTCGGGCTCCGCGAGGAGACGGGCGGCGCGCTCGCGGGCGCGGTCGGCGGCGGTCACCGCCTGCCCGACGCGGTCGCCGGCACGCCGGTTGGTGACGACGACGGCCGCGAGGAAGCCCACCAGGGCGCCGACGAGGGTGTCCACCACCCGTTCGGTGATCAGCTCGCCGGGCGCCTGGTAGCCGGGGAACTCGGTGATGAGCAGGGCCATCGGCGTCACGCAGACGCTGCCGAGCCAGTAGTTGCGGGTGATGAGTGCCTCGGCGCCGAAGTTGAGGGCGAGACAGAGCAGGACGAGGAGGATCTTCCCCAGATGGGCGAGCGGCGCCAGGGCGGCGAACAGCAGCACTCCGGCGAGGTTGCCGACGACGCGCTGGACGGCCCGGCCCCAGGTCAGGGACAGATTGGCCTGGTAGAGCGCGGCGGCGGTGACCAGCGCCCAGTAGGGGCGGCCGATGCCGAGCGCCAGGGAGGCGTAGCCGGCCAGCGCACAGCCGAGGGCGGTGCGCACGGCGACGGGCGCGAGCGGGCCGAGCCGCTGCCACAGGGGTGCGGGGCGGACGGCGAGTTCGGCGTCCACGCCCAGCAGTTCCTCGGTGGCCGCGGCGTCGGCGCGGGGGTCGGCGGTGCGGGGTACGCGCCCGGTGCCGCGCAGGGCTCGGGCCCAGTCGCGCAGCCGCTCCGGGTCCGTGTCGGCGGGCGCGGCGAGCGCGACCTCGGCGCGGACGACGAGGCGTTCCAGGGCGTGCCGGGTGGTGGCGCGGGTGCCGGTGGCGGGCAGGGAGAGCAGGGTCTGCCAGGCGGCCTGGACGGCGGCGTACCCGGCGGCGCGGGCCGGGGCGTGGCCGTCGCCGGTGCCGCGGGTGTCGGCGTACGCGGCGGCGGCGTTCAGGGCCTGCGCGGTGGCGCGGCGTTCGGGGCCGTGCGGGCGGACGAGGGCGGGGGCCATGCCGACGACCCAGGCCCAGGCACCGGCCGCGGCACCCAGCGCCAGGTGGCCGGGGACCTGGCCGAGGGTCTGCGGGACGAAGAGGGAGGCGGAGCTGATGAAGGTGAGGACCACGTTGCCCGGCGGGCCGACGCGGGTGGCGTCGCACAGGGTCTTCTGCACGGCGGCCAGGAGGGCGCCGACGGTGACGAGGACGACGGCGTCGCGGGTGAGGGAGGCGGTGACCAGGGAGACGGCGACGCCGCCGAGCATGCCGAGCACCACCCACGCCAGGGTGCGGGCCCGGGCGGCGTAGGGGCGGTTGTGGGCGTAGAGCGCGCACAGGGACCCGGCCATCGTGTACATCGCGAGGTCGAGCCGGCCGAGCGCCAGCAGGATCAGGTTGGGCGGGGCGATGGCGGCGACCGAGCTGAGGGCGGGCTTGAACCAGATCTCGGAGGGGCGGCGCAGCCGCAGCACGCCGGACAGGGAGAGGCGGCGGACGAGTGAGGTGCCGGAGGTGGGGGTCGCACTGCTCATACGATGAATTTTAACAGGTGTTTTACTAGTGAAAGATGGTCGACGGTGTGACGCGCGCCCGGCTACGACCTGCCCGGTTCCGCCGTGCTCCGCCGGATGCCCCCCGTGCACTCCCTTGCGCTCGCGTGCGCGCCGCCTCGCCCGGGCAGGCCTTGACCGACCGTCGAGCGCCGAACGGGGAGGTGCCCGTGCACGGACCGGCATCGTCCGGCTGGTTGCTGGTCGCGCTGTGCGCGGCGACCGGGGCCTACTGCCTGCTGCGGATGCGCAGCGACGTCGAGGAGCAGCGCCGCGCGGCCGGCGGCGAGGCCCTCATGGGATTCGGCATGGCCGCCATGGCCGTGCCCACGGCGGTGTTCACTCCGCCCCCGTGGACGTGGCCCGCCTACGCGGTGGTGTTCGGCGGTGCCGGGCTGCACGCCCTGTGGGCGGCCCGCTCGTCCCGGCATCATCTGCACCACCTCGTCGGGGCCGCGGCCATGGTCTACATGGCGGTGGTGATGGCGGGCTCCCCCGCCGGCGCGCACGGGCACGGCCACGGGCACGGCGGTTCCGGGATCCCGCTGCTGACCGGGGTGCTGCTGCTCTACTTCACCGGGTACGTGCTGGTGACCGGCGTACGGCTGATACCCGTCGCGGCCGTGGCGGGCGGCGGCGCGACGGCGGCCGGGTGGGGCGACCGGCCGGAGCTGGCGCGGGCGTGCCGACTGTCGATGGGGATCGCGATGCTGGGGATGCTGCTGACCATGTGACACCCCGGCCCGGACACGCCGGGGGTGCCGCACACCGGGTGCGCCGTCGTCGCCTGCGCCGTGTCGCGGCGAAGGCACCGACGCCCGGTAGCTGCCCGCCACTCCCCCGCAGCCGGGTCACTCACGGGGAAAGTGGCCTCCCGCACCCCGGGTCGGCGAGTATCGCAGCATGCACTCGCCGACCGTGGACTCCCCGCCCCGTCCGCCGCAGCCGCGCACTGCCGTCCGTACGGCCTGGGTCCTGGCCCTGTGCTCCGTGGTGCTGCTCGTCCTGGTCGCCGCCAGATGGCGCCCGCTGACCGGCCTGGACGACGACATCTCGCGGACCACGCACCGCTGGGCGGTCGACGAAACGGGCGTCACGCACGTCATGCGCGTCCTCAGCGACTGGGTGTGGGACCCATGGACGATGCGCCTGTTGTGCGCGGTGGTGGTGGTGTGGCTGTGGTGGCGGCGCGGGGACCGGCGGACGGCCGTGTGGCTGGCGGCGGCCTGCGTACTCGGCAACCTGCTGCAACAGTTCCTGAAGGCCGCGGTGGACCGCCCCCGCCCCGTCTGGCCCGACCCCGTGGACTCCGCGCACTACGCGGCCTTTCCCTCGGGCCATGCCATGACCGCCACCCTCGTGTGCGCTCTGCTGGTGTGGCTGCTCCACCACCACGGCGCCGCCCGTGGTCTGCGCCTGGCCGCGTCGGCAGCGGCGGGGATCTCCGTGGCCGGCGTCGGCGTGACCCGGGTGTGGCTGGGCGTCCACTGGCCGACGGACGTCGTCGGGGGCTGGCTCCTGGGCTCACTGATGGTGGCCGTCGCGGTGCTCGTCCACGGGCGGTGGGTGCGGTGAGCACGAGGGCGGCACGCCGGCGCCGCGCGGCCCCGTAGGACCCGCCCGTGGCCGCCGTCCTGTTCGACTTCTCCGGGCCCCTCTTCCGCGTCGAATCCGCCGACACCTGGCGGCGCGCGGTGCTGGAGGACCGGGGAGCGGCGCTGTCCGGCCCGGAGTCGGCGGGGACCGCCCGGGCGCTCGAGGCGGCCGACGCGCTACCGGGCGGTGCCGGCCCTGGTGCGCTGATCCGCCCACGGTCTCATCCGCGTCGGCGCAGGTACGCGTCCAGCTCGGCGGCTCCGGACAGCATCGCCCGTCCGCGGGCGGTCAGCCGGCCGTGCCAGTCGCCCAGGGCGCCCTCCAGCGGCTCCAGGCCGCCGGCCGCCCGCACCTGGGCGATCAGCGGGGCGATCTGCTCCAGCAGGTAGCCGCCCCGCCTGAGCTGGTGGGCCAGCCTGGCGTCCCGTACGTCGGCCTCGTCGTAGACGCGGTATCCGGTCCGCGGGTCGCGGCGCGGACGCACCAGCCCGGCACGTTCCCACTTGCGCAGCGTCGCGGGCCGGATGCCGAGCTTCCGTGCCAGTGGCCCGATGAACGTACCGCCGGGCCCGGACACCACCGCCGACTCGGGCGCCCGGACGGGCTCCAGGTCGCGGAGGGCGCTCTCCACGGCCTTCAGGGTGCGCCGGTCCTCGAGGAGCTGGGCGTGGCTCTCGTCGAGGAGGCGGAACGCCTCGTCGTCCGCGCCCCGGTTCACGGCCCGCATGACCGACGTCGCCGTCCGGTGGCCGTGACCGGGCACCAGGGCCAGGAACGCGCGCAGGGCCGCCGCGTGCAGCGGGGTGTAGGTGCGGTAGCCGTGAGGCGTGCGCGCGGCGGCCGGGAGGATGCCGGCCGCCTCGTAGTTCCTGATCGCCTGTGTGGACAGACCGTTCCCGCGCGCGAGATCGACCGGCCTGAGCCGCTCACTGTTTTGAAGGTTTCGCCCCATGAGGCCGACGGTACCGCGTAGAAGTTTCCACCGGAGGTTCAACGATACGGTGGAATCCATGGCTACTGACATCAAGGACGGCGTCCATCCCGTCGAGGCCACCGCCCTCATGGGGCTGCTCCCGGCCAGGCCGCGGCTGCTCGCGTTGGGCGAGCCCACGCACGGCGAGGACACTCTGCTCGACCTGCGCAACGAGCTCTTCCGGCGACTCGTCGAGGAGGAGGGCTACCGGACGATCGCGATCGAGAGCGACTGCGTGGCGGCCCTGGTCGTGGATGACTACGTCACCGCGGGCACGGGCACCCTCGACGAGGTCATGGAGCGCGGATTCAGCCACGGGTTCGGCGCGTCCGCGGCCAACCGCGAACTCGTGCGCTGGATGCGCGCCTACAACGTTCGCGCCGACAACGACGGCCGGCCCGCGTCCGAGCGGATCCGCTTCGCCGGTTTCGACGGCCCGCTGGAGATCACCGGCGCCGCGAGCCCGCGGCAGGCCCTCACCGCGCTCCACGGCTACCTCGCGGCCCGGGTCGACGCGGACCTGCTCCCCTGTACCGGGCAGACGCTCGACCGCCTGCTCGGCCCCGACGAGCGGTGGACCGATCCCGCCGCGATGACGGCCCCGTCCCGGTCGGTGGGGCAGTCGGCCGAGGCCGGCCGACTGCGGCTGCTGGCCGACGATCTGGTGGCGCTGCTCGACGCGGAGACGCCGCACCTGATCGCGGCGGCCTCGCGGGACGACTGGGACCGGGCGCGCCTGTACGGGCGCACCGCGACCGGCCTGCTGCGCTACCACCACTGGATGGCCGACACCTCACCGAGCCGCATGACGCGGCTGTGCGCGCTGCGGGACTCGATGATGGCCCACAACCTCCTCGCCGTCGCCGAACGGGGGCCGGCACTCGTCCACGCCCACAACTCCCATCTCCAGCGGGACAAGAGTTCGATGCAGATGTGGCAGGGGCCGGTGGAGTGGTGGAGCGCCGGTGCGCTGGTGAGCGCCCGGCTCGGCGAGGAGTACGCCTTCGTGGCCACGGCCCTCGGCACGATCCGGCACCGGGGGGTGGACACGCCGCCGCCGGACACCGTCGAAGGACTGCTGTACGCCCTACCGGAGGACCGCTGCGTCGTGGACGTCTCGCGGCTGGCCGCCGTCCTCGGCGACGTCCTGCCCGCGCCCCGCGTGACTCCCTGGTTCGGCTACGCCCCGCTCGACCCGGTCCGCTTGACGGGCAGCGACGGCATCGTGTTCGTCAAGGACGTCCCGCGGAGCTGACGCGGCGGCGACGCGCCGACCACGGGGGCTGCGAAGGCCGTAGCCCGAAGCAACCATCGTCGTGCCCGCCCGCTCCGGGCGATCCCCCGCGTCGCCCGGAGCAGACGGTGGTCGGACGAGCCCGCCAGGGGGCCGGTCCGTCTGCGCCGAGTATAGTTGGCTGGCAGCCAGTCAACGCAGGAGTACAGCATGTCCCCGCGCAGCGCCTCGGTCAATGAAGAGTTGCGGAGGCGTTCGAAGGAGCGGCTCCTGCAGGCCACGGTGGAACTGGTCGGTGAGCACGGGTACGACGCGACCACGCTCGGCGACATCGCCGACCGGGCGGGTTCGGCACGTGGTCTGGTCTCGTACTACTTCCCCGGCAAGCGCCAGCTGGTGCAGTCCGCGGTGCACCGCCTGATGCACCGCACGCTCGAGGAGGCCCTGGATCGCGAGCCGCGCACCGCCGAGGGACGGGAGCGGATGGCGCGGGCCATCGACGCGATCCTGGGGCTCGCCCGGGACCGGCCGGTCCTCATGCGCCAGCACATGGCGGGACTGCTCCAGGCCGAGGGGTTCGTGCCGTGCCCCGAGCAGCGGCGGCTGGCCGAACTGCTGCGGGACACCGTGGCCCGGCACGGCTCCCGGGACGTCGACCACGACTATCCGATGCTGCGGGCACTGCTGATGGGCGCCGTCTTCGCCGCCCTGGTACCCGGGGTGCCGATGCCCGTGCCGGTGCTGCGCGCCGAGCTGTTCAAGCGCTACCGGCTGGACTGGGAACTGGGTGTCCCGCCGGAGGCCGAGGCGCCCGGCGGGACGTGCGACACGGATCTGTCGCGGTTCTTCGCGACCGGCACGGCACCCGGGTGCCCGCCGCCGGCCGGTCCGGCGGATCAGCCGGACCGGTCAGGTCAGTCGAAGTAGTCCGGCTGCGTCTGCACGTTGAGTTCGCGCAGGTGGATCCGCTTGGCCGGGTCGGTGCGCCGGTCGTCCAGCTTCAGGACGTCGAAGCCCTTGGCCATGTCGTTCGAGTAGATGTAGCCGTTGTAGTAGTACGCCGACCAGGAACCGCCGGTGACCAGACTGTCCGTGGACAGCGGGCCGCGCTCGAAGTAGGCGATCTCCTTCGGGCGGGA
This sequence comes from Streptomyces sp. NPDC093586, assembly GCF_044764905.1. Lineage (NCBI taxonomy): Bacteria > Bacillati > Actinomycetota > Actinomycetes > Kitasatosporales > Streptomycetaceae > Streptomyces > Streptomyces sp. NPDC093586. The sequence continues at coordinate 151,601 of NZ_JBIWJA010000006.1, forward strand.
GGAGTCGGTGAAGTCCCAGACGGAGAGGCCGCCCTGGTACCAGGCCTGGACCATGAGGTCCTTGCCCTTGACCGGGATCAGCGAGCCGTTGTGCGCGACGCAGTTCTCGGTGTCGGCCTGGTGGCGCGGGATCTTGAAGTAGCTGCGGAAGACCAGCTTGCGGTGGTCGCCCTTGCCGACGATGTCGTAGATGCCGTCGGCGCCGCGGTTCGGGCCGATCTCCGCGTTGCAGGTGGGCGCGCCGCCGCCGCCCAGCTCGTCGGTGAACACGACCTTGTTCGCCTTCTGGTTGAAGGTGGCCGAGTGCCAGAACGCGAAGTTGACGTTGTCCTGGACCCGGTCGATGACCTTCGGGTGCTCGGGGTCCTTGATGGAGAACAGGATGCCGTCGCCCATGCAGGCGCCGGCGGCCAGGTCCTCGGAGGGCAGCACGGTGATGTCGTGGCAGCCGGTGGTCTTGGAGACGCCCGGGTTGGTGGGTCCGCCCGGGTTGCCGCCGCCGTCGGGGCCCTCACCCGGGAACAGCACCGGGAAGTTCACGACCGCGGCCCGCTCGGGGGCGTCGCGCGGCACCTTGATGACCGAGATGCCGTCGTGCGGCGGCCGGCAGTCGGGGTAGGCGGCGTTCGGGGAGTACGAGGAGACGTAGATGTAGACGTCGCGGCGCTCGGGCACCAGCGTGTGGGTGTGCGAGCCGCAGGCGGTCTCGACGGCGGCGACGTACTTCGGGTTGCGCTTGTCGCTGATGTCGAAGACCTTCATGCCCTCCCAGGACGACTTCTCCGTCGCGGGCTGGGTGGTGCTGTGGCAACTGCTGTCGCTGCGCGAGGAGTCGGTCGACAGGAACAGCAGGTCGCCGGAGACCGAGACGTCGTTCTGCGAGCCCGGGCACAGGACCTGGGCGACGGTCTTGGGCTTCTTCGGGTTGCCGATGTCGAAGATGCGGAAGCCGTCGTAGTTGCCGGCGAAGGCGTACTTGCCCTGGAAGGCCAGGTCGGAGTTGGTACCGGGCAGCGCGTCCTTCGGGATGTTGGCCAGGTGCTGGATGTTGTCGGAGTGGACGATCTCGTCCCGGCCGGGTATCTCGCCGCTCGCGATGGCGTCGCGTGCTTCGGCGCGCACGCTCGAGGACACCTCCTTCGACGTGGCCGGGCCGTCCCCCGGGTCGGGGGTCGCCGCGGCCGGGACGGCCGTGAGCAGCGCGGCCACGAGTCCGGCGGCTGCTGCCGCGACTCCCAGGCGTCTGCGCCGCGTTCGCGGATCGCTCAACAGGGTCACTGTTTCCTCCCTACGTCCGTTCCCGTCGGAACGGTTCGCGCACCCGCAGTATCGTCTTCGCCATGCACATACCAACAGGGGGCAACAAACACGTAATGAAGTTTTCTGATCAGCAGGGCGCGGAAGCGTGCTAGGACGGTCATCGCGCTCACGAGGTGTTCCGTGTCCCTCCCTTCGAAGGGGCACCCCCGGCCACAGGAGGTTGCCGTGCCCATCCGTCCCGCGTCGATCCGCGCGTCACTCGTCACGGCGTCGCTGGCCGCACTGGCCGTGCTCGGGCTCGGGGCCTGCGACTCCTCTCCGGACACCAAGTCGGCGGCGGCGGCCGGACCTTCGGTGATCGTTCCGGGTGAGCCCGGCGGGGCCAACCGGACGATCTCGGCCGAGGAGGCCGAGCGACAGCGCACCGACGACGACTCCCCCAACTCGGCGGACGTCGCCTACGCGCGGATGATGATCCAGCACCACGCCCAGGCTCTGGAGATGACCGGTCTCGTGCCGCAACACGCCGAGTCCGGGCAGGTGAAGAAGCTCGCCGAGCGCATCTCCGCCGCCCAGGGGCCGGAGATCACGGCGATGAAGGGCTGGCTCGCGGCCCACGGCCGGCAGGAGACGGGCGGCGGGCACGACCACGCCGCGATGCCGGGGATGGCGACCGAGGCACAGCTCGGACAGTTGCGCGCGGCGCACGGCAAGGCCTTCGACCGGCTCTTCCTCACGCTGATGATCACCCATCACGAGGGGGCGATCACCATGGCCACGGACGTGAAGGCGCAGGGCAACAACGTGCAGATCGAGGAGATGGCCGACGACGTGGTCGCCCAGCAGACGAGCGAGATCTCGCGGATGCGCGGAATGCTCTGACGGCTCTTCGGCGGGATCCCGACGGGCGGGCGGTCAGCGCCGTGCGCGGCGCGGGGGCAACAGGCCGTCGTCGCGCGCCCGGCCGATCAGCCTGAGCGACCGGCTCCGGCCGTGTCCGGTCGCGCGCATCACCGCGAGGACCGGGTCGGCGCCCTCCTCCCGGGCCGCCCGGTACTCCTGTGCGACGAGCCGGCGTTCCTCGTCGCCGCCCGGCCGGGCGGGACGGGAGCGCCGCGGCGCGGCCGCAGGACGGTCCGCCAGGGGCCGCACACAGGCCTCGAAGAGCGGGTCCTCCAGCCACTCGGCGAGCACGGACAGGTCGTCGAGGGACAGGGCCGGCTCGGCCCGTACGTCCTCGACGCGGACCCCGTCGCCGCAGAGCACGGCGAGCGCGTCGATGCGGGCACCGTCGGCGAACGTCCAGCGGACATCGAACCACGACGTGGTCGCGCCCCCCTCCCGCACCACCCAGGTGTGCCGCACGGACATCTCACCGTCGTCCGGACATCGATCGGAAAGCTGAAGAGAACGATCAACAAAGGATGCTTCGAGCACATCCGCAACGTAACCGCGTGATCACATTCCCTACGCCCGACACACGCGCCCACCCCCTCGGGCGGCACCCCGTCAGCGCATCCGCGTGCGGTCAGCCGGTGCCCAGGCGGGCGGCCTGGCGGTCGGCCGCGGCCAGGAGGGCGTCGAGGAGCCCCGGGAAGAGGGCGTCCAGGTCGTCCCTGCGCAACCCGTTCATCTTGGCCGTGCCCCGGTAGGTCTGCCGGATCACCCCGCTCTCGCGCAGTACGCGGAAGTGGTGGGTGGTGGTCGACTTGGTGACGGGCAGGTCGAAGTACGAACAGGAGAAGAGCTCGTCGCTGCCGGCGGCGATGTCCCGCACGATCCGCAGCCGCATCGGGTCGGACAGGGCGTGCAGCACGCCCTCCAGGCGGATCTCCGCGCGCGCCGGATGCGGCAGATCGCGGCTGCTGACGGCTGTGGCGGGGGGCACGGCGGCTCCAGTTCGTCCGGGAGGTCCCACCGCTCGGGAGCGATGCGGGAGGGGTTTCCATTGTACGAAGACCGCCGTAGTTTGACATCTGCCGTACTACGAGGGTTACCGTACGAGCCGTTCCCCGTACCGCGACAGATGGAGCAGCCCCCATGAGCGCCCTCTTCCAGCCCCTGAAGCTGCGCGACGTCACCATCCCCCACCGGGTGTGGATGCCTCCGATGTGCCAGTACTCGGCCGAACCGGCGGGTCCGTCGGCGGGCGTTCCCGGCGACTGGCACTTCGCGCACTACGGCGCCCGCGCGACGGGCGGCACCGCCCTGATCGTCGTCGAGGCCACGGCCGTATCGCCGGAGGGCCGCATCTCCCCGCAGGACCTCGGACTGTGGAACGACACCCAGGCCGAGGCGTTCCGCCGGATCACGGGCTTCCTCCGCGCACACGGCACGGTTCCGGCCGTCCAGCTCGCCCACGCCGGCCGCAAGGCCTCGACCGACCGGCCCTGGAAGGGCGGGGCGCCTGTGGGACCGGACGCGCACGGCTGGCAGCCGCTGGCACCCAGCGCGCTGGCCTTCGACGAGCGTCACCCGGTGCCGACCGAGCTGACGGCCGCGCAGATCCAGGAGATCGTGGGGCAGTTCGCGGACGCCGCCCGCCGGGCCCTCGCGGCCGGGTTCGAGATCGTCGAGATCCACGGCGCCCACGGCTACCTGATCCACGAGTTCCTCTCGCCCCACTCCAACCACCGCACCGACGGCTACGGCGGCTCCTACGAGAACCGCACCCGCTTCGCCCTCGAGGTCGTCGACGCCGTGCGCGCGGTGTGGCCCGAGGACAAGCCGCTGTTCTTCCGCGTCTCCGCGACCGACTGGCTGGACGAGGGCGGCTGGACGCCGGACGACACCGTCCGCTTCGCCCGCGACCTGCAGGCCCACGGCATCGACCTGCTCGACGTGTCGACCGGCGGCAACGCCGCCGCGCGCATCCCTACCGGGCCCGGCTACCAGGTCCCGTTCGCCGCGCGCGTGAAGGCGGAGACCTCGCTGCCGGTGGCCGCGGTCGGTCTGATCACCGACGTGGAGCAGGCGGAGAAGATCCTGGCCAACGGCGAGGCCGACGCGGTGCTGCTGGGCCGCGAGCTGCTGCGCGATCCGTCGTGGGCGCAGCGGGCGGCGCGCGAACTGGGCGGCGAGGTCCGGGTGCCGGACCAGTACGGCTGGGCCGTGTGAGCCGGCCGCGCGGGCTTCGAGGAAGCAGCCGGTCCCTCCCGGCGCTTCGAGTGACGTACGGGTGATCCCGCCGGTCAGGTCCGGGCGGCGCCCGCCCGGACCTGACCGGCCTGCTCCCGCTGGTAGTCCGTGTACGCCTCGCGCAGGGCGGCGCCCGGCCAGTCGGGCGGGAGGAGGTCCGGCGGCAGGACCGGGTCGGCGAGCAGATGGCGCACGACGGCCGCGAAGGCGGTGAGCCGGTCGGCCGGCCGCCGCACTCCGTCGACGTGGACGAGCAGCGCCCGGGCCGTCGCGGACCAGGCGTCCAGCGGCCACAGGTCCGCGGCCAGTTCGCCGGCCGGCCGCTCGGGGCGGGCGGTGCAGCGCTCGGCCACCGTGTCGAGGTCGCCGGGCAGCGGGCGGCTCAGGTTGGCGGGGCGCAGCCACACGCCCTCGCGGAGTTCGGCCAGGCGCAGGCCGGCCAGCCGGGTGCGCAGCCCGGCGCGTTCGGCGGGGCCGCGTCCGGTCGCGGTGATCACGACCATCTCCCAGTCGCCGTCCCACACGCGCGTGTGCGGGCGTACCGCCTCGTCCTGGCGCCGCTGCCGCTCCAGCAGCCGGTCGCCGAGGCGGTACCCGGTGTCCGTGCGCCGCAGGTCGCCGGCGTTCGCCATCCGGCTGAGCGCCGCCCGCACGGTGGACCCGCCGACGTCGAAGCGCTCCACTAGGCGCACCAGGTCCTTCACCGGCAGCTCGGCCGGATGGGTGCCGAGCAGCAGGCTCAGCACGACCGACCGCGCGGACAGCGGGCGCAGCGCGAGCTCGCCCGGGGGCGCGGGGTCGTTCTTCCGCGGGGACACGGCACGTACTGTACGTGCGCGCCCGGCGTGTTGCACTATTGCTGCGACTGTCGAGACAGTGCAACACTCGCCGTATGACGACACGCGCGCAGGGGCCGTACGAGTACGAGGGACCCGCGGACCGGCCCGAGGGGTACGCCGCGTACGCCACGCACGACGTCACCAACCAGCCCCCTCCCCCGGCCCCGTACGACGCCTCCGAGGACGCGGCCCTGCTGGAGGGGTTGCGACGGGAGGGCGCGGGGTGGGCCGAGGAGGGGCTGCGGCGGCTCGGTCTGCGGGCGGGCAGCGTCCAGGCCCAGGAGTGGGGCGAGCTGGCCAACCGGCACGAGCCCGTGCTGCGCACCCACGACCGGTACGGGAACCGGATCGACGAGGTCGAGTACCACCCGAGCTGGCACCACCTGATGAGCGTGGCGGTCGGCGAGGGCCTCGCCGCCTCCGCCTGGGCGGACGACCGGCCGGGCGCCCACGTCGCGCGGACCGCCGGCGGACTCGTCTGGGGACATACGGAGGCGGGTCACGGCTGCCCGACGTCGATGACGTACGCGGCCGTCCCGGCGCTGCGCCGGCAGCCGGAGCTGGCGAAGGTCTACGAGCCGCTGCTGACCAGCCGGGAGTACGAGCCCGGCCTGCGCATGCCCACCGAGAAGCGCGGTCTGCTGGCCGGCATGGGGATGACCGAGAAGCAGGGCGGCTCGGACGTGCGGACCAACACCACGGCGGCCACGCCGACCGCCGAACCCGGCGTCTACACGCTGCGCGGGCACAAGTGGTTCACGTCGGCGCCGATGTGCGACGTGTTCCTCGTGCTGGCCCAGGCCCCCGGCGGGCTCTCCTGCTTCCTGGTGCCGCGCGTGCTGCCCGACGGCAGCCGCAACACCTTCCGCATCCAGCGGCTGAAGGACAAGCTCGGCAACCGGTCCAACGCCTCCTCGGAGCCGGAGTTCGACGGGACGGTCGCCTGGCTGGTGGGGCCCGAGGGACAGGGCGTCAAGACGATCATCGAGATGGTCAACTGCACCCGGCTGGACTGCGTGATGGCGTCGGCGACGCTGATGCGCAAGACGCTCGTCGAGGCCGGTCACCACGTACGGCACCGCCGCGCGTTCGGCGCCCGGCTGATCGACCAGCCTCTGATGCGCAACGTCCTGGCCGACCTGGCGCTGGAGTCGGAGGCCGCCACGACGCTCACCCTGCGGCTGGCCGGCGCCGCCGACCGGGCGGTGCGCGGGGACGCCGGGGAGGCGGCCTTCCGGCGGATCGCCACCGCCGTCGGCAAGTACTGGGTGACCAAGCGGGGCCCGGCGTTCACCGCGGAGGCCCTGGAGTGCCTGGGCGGCAACGGCTACGTGGAGGAGTCCGGCATGCCCCGCCACTACCGCGAGGCGCCGCTGCTGTCGATCTGGGAGGGCTCGGGGAACGTCAACGCCCTCGACGTACTGCGGGCGCTGGGCCGCTCACCCGAGACCGCGCACGCCCTCTTCGGGGAGCTGGCCCTCGCGCGCGGGGCGGACGCCCGGCTGGACGCGGCCGTGGTCCGGCTGGAGTCGGGGCTGGCGTCCGCGTCCGAGACCGGCGCCCGCCGCCTGGTGGAACTGATGGCCCTCACCCTCCAGGCGTCCCTCCTCGTCCGGCACGCCCCGCCCGCCGTCGCCGACGCCTTCTGCGCGAGCCGGCTGGGCGGCGACTGGGGACACGCCTTCGGCACGCTCCCGGACGGGGCCGATCTCGGCGGCATCCTGGGGCGGGCGCTGCCGGACGAGGCCTGAGCGGCCCGCCCGGGCACCTCACCGGGCCCGACACCACCGCTTCGACCTGCGACGGGGGCCTTCGGAGAGGTGACTGTCAGTGGCGGGGTGCAGACTGGCCGGTGTCCGAGACGAAGGCGTCGACGGCGACGCCGCGGAGGTGATCGGCATGACCGAGGTACTGCTCGCCGTGGGCACCCGCAAGGGCCTGTTCATCGGGCGCCGGCGGGGTGGCACCTGGGAGTTCGACGAGAGTCCCTACTTCAACGCGCAGGCCGTCTACTCGGTCGCCGTCGACACCCGCGGCGCCACGCCGCGGCTGCTGGCCGGCGGCGACAGCGCGCACTGGGGCCCGTCCGTGTTCCACTCCGACGACCTGGGCCGGACCTGGACGGAACCGGCGCGGCCGGCCGTCAGGTTCCCCAAGGACACGGGTGCCTCGCTGGAGCGCGTGTGGCAGCTGCACCCGTCCGCCGCGGAGCCGGACGTCGTGTACGCCGGCACGGAACCGGCGGCGCTGTACCGGTCGGAGGACCGCGGGGAGAGCTTCGAGCTGGTGCGTCCGCTGTGGGAGCACCCCACGCGGTCGCGGTGGGTGCCGGGCGGCGGCGGCGAGGGGCTGCACACCGTCCTCACCGACCGGCGCGACCCGGACGCGGTGACGGTCGCCGTCTCGACCGCGGGCGTCTTCCGCACCACCGACGGCGGCGCGAGCTGGGCGCCGTCCAACTCGGGGGTCTCCGCGGTGTTCCTGCCGGATCCGAACCCGGAGTTCGGCCAGTGCGTGCACAAGGTCGCGCGGGACGCGGTCACCCCGGACCGGCTCTATCTGCAGAACCACTGGGGGGTGTACCGCAGCGACGACGCGGGCGCCCACTGGACGGACATCGGCGAGGGGCTGCCGTCCACGTTCGGTTTCGCGGTGGCCGCCCATCCGCACCGCGGCGACACGGCGTACGTCTTCCCGATCAACGCCGACGCGGACCGGGTACCGGCCGGCCGCCGCTGCCGGGTGTTCCGCACGGCCGACGCGGGCAAGAGCTGGGAGCCGCTGACGGCGGGCCTGCCGCAGGAGGACCACTACGGCACGGTGCTGCGCGACGCGATGAGCACGGACGACGCGGAGCAGGCCGGTGTGTACTTCGGCAACCGCAACGGCGAGGTGTTCGCCTCGGCCGACGACGGCGACACCTGGCGGCAGCTGGCCTCCCACCTGCCGGACGTGCTGTGCGTGCGGGCCGCGGTCGTCGCATGACCTGCCCCGCCGGTCGAACGGTGTCGCCCCGGCGGGCGGGGTGACACCGGTGCGTCACGCCCTCGCGGGCGCGGACCGCCGACGCCCTACGGCAGTCGCCAGTCCACCGGCTCGGCTCCCTGCCGCATCAGGAGGTCGTTGGCGCGGCTGAAGGGACGGGAGCCGAAGAAGCCCCGGTCCGCGGACATCGGTGAGGGGTGCGCCGACTCGATCGCCGGATAGTCCCCGAGCAGGGGGCGCAGATTGCGCGCGTCGCGTCCCCACAGGATGGACACCAGCGGCTTGCCGCGCGCGGCGAGGGCGCGGATGGCCTGCTCCGTGACCTCCTCCCAGCCCTTGCCGCGGTGTGCTCCCGGCTTGCGTGGGGCCGTGGTCAGCGCCCTGTTCAGCAGCAGCACGCCCTGGCGGGTCCACGGGGTCAGATCACCGTTGGAGGGCCTGGGCAGGCCCAGGTCCGTGTGCATCTCCCGGTAGATGTTCTCCAGGCTGCCCGGCAGCGACCGCACCTCCGGCGAGACCGCGAAACTCAGGCCGATCGCCATGCCCGGCGTCGGGTAGGGGTCCTGACCGACGATCAGGACCCGTACGTCGTCGAAAGGCTGCTGGAACGCCCGCAGGACGTTCGCCCCCGACGGGAGGTAGGTCCGGCCCGCCGCCACCTCGGCGCGCAGGAAGTCACCCATGCCCGCGATACGTCCGGCGACCGGGTCCAGGGCCTTCGCCCAGCCGGCTTCAACAAGTTCATGCAACGGTCGTGGTGCCACGCTGCGTCACTCTACTGGCCGACACCGACAGTCCGTACCGACAGCCCGTACCGGCGGACCGGCCCCGCGGGGCCCGCCGCGCCACCGGACGCTACTCTTCCTCCTCATCGACGTCGGCCGGCGGCCGGACAGCTCGCCCAGCCGGTCATCGCAGAGGGAGGAACACGGTGCGTCCTGTGCCCGACGCGGCGGCCGGTCCCGGTTTCCTGGCCGTGGACTCCGGTGGTTCCGGGCTCCGCGTCGTCGTCGGCACCGCCGGGGAGAACGGGCGGGGCCCGCTGGGGCGGCGTGCGTCGCGGGAGCCCGTGCGCACCGGGACGCGCGGCATCGACCCCGGGCACCTGCTGGAACAACTGGTGCCCATGGCCCGGGCGCTGACCGGGGAGACCGGCGTGAACCGGATCGGCACCGTCGTCGTCGGGGCCGCCGGGCTCGCCACCCTGGGCGACGCCCTGCGCGCCGAACTGCCGGACGCCCTGGGCCGGGAGCTGGGTGCGCGGACGGTCGCGCTGGTCGCCGACGCCGTCACCGCCTACGTCGGCGCCCTCGGCCCGCGCGCCGGTGCCGTGGTGGCCGCCGGTACGGGTCTGATCGCGACCGGCACCGACCTGACCCGCTGGCACCGGGCGGACGGCTGGGGGCATCTGCTGGGCGACTGCGGCGGCGGCGCCTGGATCGGACGGGCCGGCCTGGAGGCGGCGCTGCGCGCCCACGACGGACGGGAGGGTGGTTCCGTCCCGCTGCTGGAGCGCGCCGAGGAGCGGTTCGGGCCGGTCGCCGGGCTGCCCGGGGCGCTGTATCCGCGTCCCGACCGTCCGGCGGTCCTCGCCTCCTTCGCGCCCGAGGTGGCCGCCTGCGCGGACGCCGACCCCGTCGCCCGGGGCATCCTGCGCGCCGCCGCCCGGCACCTGGCCGACTCGGCCGCCGCGGTCTGCCCGCCGCGGGGCGAGCCCCGGATCGCCGTCACCGGCGGTCTGCTGAAGATGGGCGACCCGCTGGTCGTACCGCTGCGGGAGGAGCTGGAGAAGCGGCTTCCGCATGCGCGGCGGGTGGCGGCCGAGGGTGATCCGCTGCACGGTTCCGTGCGCATCGCGACCGACCTGGCGACCGGTTCCCTCACCCTTCCGGGCGATGAACGGATGCTGTTCGTGACGACGGTTCCGGGCGGCTGACAACCGTCCCCCGGAGAGGGGAATCGTACCGATGTCGTCCGATCCGTACATCGGTCATCAGACAAAACCGGACGGATACCGCGCACCCGCACCCTCCCCGAACAGGGGAGCCCGGGAAACCAGTAACATGCGGCGCCATGAGCTCCCCCACTGGGCCCGCGTCCGGCCTGCCAGTACGAATGCCGCGCCCCCGACAGCCCGGGCGGCACCGCCGACCCGAGCCTCTGGTGGCTCCCGAGGGCGCGCCCGCGCTCGTCCTCGCGGTGCCGGGCACGCCCAGTGGCGCCACCCGGGGCCTCGCCGACGAGATCGTGAGCATCGCCCGCTCCGAGCTGCCCGGCGTCGACGCCCGCATCGGATACCTCGACGGCGACGACGAGGAGTTCCCGGCGCTGCCGACCGTGCTGGCGCGGGCCGCCGAGGAACGCACGGCCCGTTACGAGCAGGCGCGCGACGCCGGCCTGGAGGTCAAGGAACCCGAGGGACCCGTCGCCGTCGTCGTGCCGCTGCTCGCCGGTCCGGACGGCGCGCTGCTGCGCCGGATCCGGCAGGCCGTGATGGACAGCCGGGTCGCGGCCGAGCTGACCGACGTGCTCGGTCCGCACCCGCTGTTGGCGGAGGCGCTGCACGTGCGGCTCTCCGAGGCCGGTCTGGCCCGCGCCGACCGGGCCCGTCTGTTCACCGTGGCGACCGCCGCGGACGGCATCATCCTGGCCTCCGTGGGTGGCGAGGAGGCCGTGCAGGCGGCCGGGATCACCGGCATGCTGCTGGCCGCGCGCCTCGCCGTGCCGGTGATGGCGGCGGCGCTGGACCAGGAGGGCTCGATCGCGTCCGTGGCCGAGCAGCTGCGGTCCTCGGGTTCGCAGCAGCTGGCGCTCGCGCCGTACCTGATCGGCCCGGAGATCGACGCGGCCCTGCTGGAGGAGGCCGCCGCGGAGGCGGGCTGCTCCGCCGCCGAGCCGCTCGGCCCGTACCCGGCGATCGGCAAGCTGGCGCTGGCGAAGTACACGACGGCGCTGGGCATCTCGGCACAGCAGCCGCAGGGCACGCCGGTCCGCTGAGGCGGACGGCGCCCGCACGACCACGGCACGTACGGCCGCAAGGGTCCGCCCCGGTACGGGGGCGGACCCTCCGCCGTGTCCGCGGGGCGGCGGAACGTCAGCCGAAGACCACGCAGGACGCCGCCGCGACCGCGAGCGAACCGGTGCGGCGGGGCACGCCCGTCGCCGGGTCGAGGGCGAACCAGGTGACGTCCCCGGAGCGTTCGTTGGCCGCGTAGAGGAAGCCGTCCGACACGGTGATCTCCCGTGGCCAGTGGCCGCCGCAGGGGACGGTGGCGGCCAGCCGCAGCGCGTCGGGTTCGACGGCGAACACGGACAGCACGTCCTCCCCGCGGGTCGCGGTCCACACGAAACGGCCGTCGGACGAGGCGACGATGCCCGACGGGTAGGCGTCGCCGGCCGGGGCGCCGGGCAGCACCGGAACCTCGGTGAGCGGCCGCAGCGTGCCCTCGGCGGCGTCCCACCGGCAGACGGTGACGGTCGGGGCGAGTTCGTTGGCCACGTAGGCGTGGGTGCCGTCCGGGTGGAAGGCCAGGTGCCGGGGTCCCGAGCCGGGGCGCAGCGCGATCTCCCGGTGGACGGCGAGGGCGCCGTCCACCAGGGTGCAGACCCGCACCGAGTCGGTGCCGAGGTCCACGCTGACGGCCCACCGCCCGCTGGGGTCGGGCTGCACCTGGTGGGCGTGCGGTCCCTGCTGGCGCTGGGCGTGAGGGCCGGAGCCGGTGTGCTGGAGCACGCCGGACGCGGACCGGGCGAGGGTGCCGTCGGAGCGGACCGGCACGGCGGTGACGCTTCCGGAGTTGTAGTTGGCGGTCAGGACGTGTCCGGCGAACAGGCTGAGGTGGGTCGGTCCGTCGCCCCCGACGGGCACCGGCCGCCCGGCCGGCTCGGGCGTGTCCCCGTCGACGCGGTACGCGGCCACGGCCCCCTCGGCGGTCTCGCTGACGGCGTAGAGCGTGCCGCCGTCGGGGGCGAGGGCCAGGTAGGAGGGGTCGGGAACGCTGTCCACGCTGCTCAGGACCGTCAGTGCGCCCTCGTCGGGGGTGACGGCCGCCGTCACGATCCCGGGGCCCCCGGCCGCCGTGAACGACCCGATGAACGCCCGCCGCTGCCGCCTGCCACCGTCCGCCACCGCTGGCCCCTCTCGTCCCGTGCCTCGCCGGGCACCGTGTCCGTGTGCCGACTGGTCGTCGCCCTGGAGCGACCGTAGCAGCCGGTCACAGGCGGTCTAGACCAAATGGGTGGCACGGCCGCGTCGGGTCAGGCGCCGACCAGCGGGGAGCCGGACGGGCCGCGCAGGGGGGCGGCGAGTTCGGCCAGGGCGCGTTCCAGGCCGTGGAGGTGGGCCAGGGCCCCTTCGGCGGCGAGCGGCCGTTCCTGGTGGGCGGGGACGGCTCCGCCGCCGGTGAGGGCCTCGACCGCGGTCTCGACACGCCAGCAGGCGGCGGCCAGGCGGGCGTCGTGCGAGGCCTCCGGGTCGGCGGCGACGGCGACCAGGCCGCGGATCTCCCGGGCGCAGTCGTCGAGCAGGGCGAGCACCTGCCGGGCGCGGCGCTTGCGGCCGCGCATGGGGTTGAGCGGGTGCACGAGCGGGGCGACCGAGAGCCGGACCCGGCCGAGCAGCTGCTCCAGTTCGGCCACGCGGGGCGCCGGGTCGGCGCCCTCCGTGCCGGCGAGGCGGGCGGCGGCCTCGGCGGTGCAGGCGTGGACGCAGCGCAGGGCCCGCTGGATCCAGGCGTCGGTGACGGCGTGGGTGGTGACGGGCAGGACGAGGAGCACCGCGAGCACGGCACCGAGCGCGCCGACGCCGGTCTCGGCGAACCGCAGGGCGAGCAGCCCGGGACCGAGGACACCGAGGAGGCCGTAGAGCAGCTCGGCGAGCAGGGTCACGCAGAGCATCATCCAGGTGTAGGAGACCGCCGCGGTGTAGAAGATGCCGAAGACGCAGGCGGCGGCGAGCACGGCCGTGGGCACCGCGGACCCGGCGACGGGAACGGCGATCAGGAAGCCGAGGCCGATGCCGACGACCGTGCCGAGCACCCGCCGGAAGCCGCGGACCAGGGTCTCGCCGCGCGAGGTGGTGTTGACGAAGACCCACCAGGTGGCGCCGACGGCCCAGTACCAGCGGTCACCGGACACCAGCTGTCCCACGACCAGCGCGAAGCCCGCGCCGACGGTGGCCTGGACGGCCTGGCGGGTGGTGATGCGGGCGAGCCCGGTGCCGCCGGGCGGGGCGGGCACGGCGGACGGGGGCAGGCGGCGCTCGTAGCACCACAGGCCGAAGCGGACCGCCGCGGCCGTCGCCACGGACAGCAGCACGGCGGCGTGCATCTCGGGCAGCCGGCCGACGGTCGCGTGCAGGAACTGGGCGATGAAGAAGGTCATGAACGCGAACACGCCGAGGCTGTGACCGCGCGGACCCCAGCGCCGGGCGTACACGCCCGCGCCGACCACGGCGAGGAAGGCGAGGTCACGGGCCACGGGATGGTCGTGCAGTGCGGCCGCTGCGGTCAGCACGGGCAGCCCCACCACCGGCAGCAGCGCGGTGGTGACCGCCTGGCCGCGCACGGTGGCGTCGGTGACGGTGAACAGGGCCAGCAGCGCGGCGAGCCCGCCGACGACGGTGCCCACCAGGGAGATGCCTGCCAGGCCGCAGACGACGACGGCCAGCCCGATGCCGACGACGGCCCGCGCGGCGAAGCGCAGCCGCGCCCGCCCCGGGTCCGGGCTCACGAACACCCTCTTCAGCACTGATTACCGCCCCCTCGCACACTGACCCGACCATCACGACATGAAAAAGGCGCCGCGGGATCCGCAGCGCCATCGACCCCTCCATATGAGCATCCCTTCCACCAGTGGCTCAACTGCTGCTCCTGTAATTGGTCCATTGGTACAGTGATCACGGCTCTTCCACGGCCACCGAAGGGCCATTGGCCGACGAGAGGAACCGGGACTCCATGGCCGTCGACGAACTCGACACCCGCATCCTGCGACTGCTGCTGGAGCAGCCGCGCACCAGCGTGCGCGAGTACGCCCGCCTCCTCGGGATCGCGCGCGGGACGCTCCAGGCCCGGCTGGACCGGCTGGAGCGCGACGGCGTGATCACCGGCACCGCGCCGTCCCTCTCCCCCGCCGCGCTGGGCCATCCCGTGCTCGCGTTCGTGCACATCGAGGTCACCCAGGGCCACCTGGACGAGGTGGGCGAGGCGCTGGCCGCCGTGCCGGAGATCGTCGAGGCCTTCTCCATCACGGGCGGCGGTGACCTGCTGACCCGGGTGGTGGCCCGGGACAACGCGCACCTGGAGGACGTGATCCAGAAGCTGATCAGCCTGCCCGGCGTGGTCCGCACCCGCAGCGAGGTCGCCCTGCGCGAGCGCGTCCCGCACCGGCTGCTGCCGCTGGTGGAGTCGATCGGGCGCACGGCACGGAAATGAGCCTTGGCATCCTGGACCCATGAGCACACTCGGCGGTATCTCGGTCGTCTTCGATCTCGACGGAACACTCGTGGACAGCGAGCCGAACTACTACGAGGCGGGCCGGCGGACCCTCGCCGAGTACGGCGTCGCGGACTTCACCTGGGCCGATCACGAGGAGTACGTGGGCATCAGCACCCAGGAGACGGTCGCCGACTGGAAGCGGCGCTACGGCCTGCGCGCCCCGGTCGGGGAACTGCTCGCCGCCAAGAACCGCCGCTACCTGGAGCTGGCCCGCACCTCGACGCGCGCGTACCCCGAGATGCGCAAGTTCGTCGAGCTGCTCGCGGGCGAGGGGGTGCCGCTCGCCGTGGCCTCGGGCTCCTCGCCGCAGGCCATCGAGGCGATCCTGTCCTGCACCGGGCTGGACGCGTACCTGCGCACCGTCGTCTCGGCCGACGAGGTCGCGCACGGCAAGCCGGCCCCCGACGTCTTCCTGGAGGCGGCCCGTCGGCTCGGGGCGTCCCCCGCCGACTGCGTGGTCGTCGAGGACGCCGCCCCGGGGGCCGCCGCGGCGCACGCCGCCGGCATGCGCTGCATCGCGGTCCCGTACGTCGCCGCGCAGGCCGACGCCCCGGAGTTCGCCACCGCCGGGCTGCTGCTGCGGGGCGGTCAGGAGGAGTTCACCGCGCGAGTGGCCCACGACTGGCTCGCGCGCGGGGCGCGGTCCTCCTGACCGAACTCGTCAGTACCGTTGACGCCCCTGTGCCCCTTGCCTATCTTCTGGGCGACCTTTCGAACATCGATCGATATATCGAACGACTTGGACACCGCTCCCCTCACGTGACAAGCGAAGAAACGAGGAGCACATGGCAGCGCCCCTCTCCCGGCGGACCCTCCTGCTGGCCTCCGCGATCGCCGCGACGACGCCCGGCCCGGCCTACGCGGCGGGTGGCCGGCCCGGCGCCGCGCCCCGGACCCCGGCCGCGCCCCGGGCCCTCCCGGCACCCGCGACCTGGTCCGTCCGGCCGTTCGAGCTGGAGGACGTGGCACTCGGCAAGGGCGTCTTCGCCGACAAGCGGCGGCTGATGCTGGACCACGCCCGCGGTTACGACGTGAACCGGCTGCTCCAGGTCTTCCGTGCCAACGCCGGCCTCTCCACCCTCGGCGCGGTCGCACCCGGCGGCTGGGAGGGGCTGGACGGCGAGGCCAACGGCAACCTGCGCGGCCACTACACCGGCCACTTCCTGACCATGCTGTCGCAGACCTACCGGGGGACCGGGGAGCGGCTCTTCGCCGAGCGGATCGGCACCATGGTCGGAGCGCTGACCGAGGTGCGCGAGGCCCTGCGGCACGGCCCCGTCGTGCTGAGCACGGAAGGCCGCTTCGGTACCGCCGCGGAGAACGTGCGCGGCTCCCACCAGTACGTCGACCTGCCCGCCGGCGTCCTCGCCGACACCCCCACGATCACGCTGGCCGCCTGGGTGAGGCCCACCCACGACGGCGACTGGGCCCGCGTCCTCGACTTCGGCGACGACACCCACCGCTATCTCTACCTCGCCGCCCGCAACGCCGACGGCGTGCCGCGCTTCGCCATCACCGACCGGGGTGCCGCGGGCGAGCAGAGCCTCGACGGCACGGCCGCGCTGCCCCTGGACGAGTGGAGCCACCTGGCCGTGACCCTCGCGGACGGCACCGGCACCCTCTACGTCGACGGCAGGGCCGTGGCCCGCAACACGGGCATGTCCCTGACGCCGGCGACCCTCGGCCCGCTCGCCCACCACTGGCTCGGCCGCTCGCACTACCCCGCCGACCCGGTCTTCGCGGGCGCCTTCGAGGAGTTCAACGTCTGGTCGCGCGCCCTGAGCGCCGCCGAGATCGCCGCCCTGCAGGGCAGCCGCGCGGCCGACGCCCCGGCCGGCCGGGGCGACCTCGCGTCGTACGCCTTCGACGAGACCCGCGGCGACACCTTCGCGGACGCCTCGGGACGCGGCCTGACCGCCACCCTGCGCCGCACCTGGGGCGGGCCCAGCCACCCGGGGTTCCTCGCGGCGTACCCGGAGACCCAGTTCATCCAACTGGAGTCGATGACCGGCAGCGACTACACCAAGGTCTGGGCGCCGTACTACACCGCACACAAGATCCTCCGCGGCCTGCTGGACGCCCATCTCGCCACCGGCGACGACCGGGCGCTCGACCTCGCGTCGGGCATGGGCGACTGGATGCACTCCCGGCTGTCGAAGCTGCCCGCCGCCACGCTGCAACGCATGTGGGGGATCTTCTCCAGCGGGGAGTTCGGCGGCATCGTCGAAGCGGTCTGCGATCTGCACGCCCTCACCGGAAGGGCCGAACACCTCGCGCTGGCCCGGCTCTTCGACCTCGACCGGCTGATCGACGCCTGCGCCGCGAACACCGACGTCCTCGACGGACTGCACGCCAACCAGCACATCCCGGTCTTCACCGGTCTGGTGCGGCTGTACGACGAGACGGGCGAGGAGCGCTACCTCACCGCGGCGAAGAACTTCTGGCGCATGGTCGTACCGCACCGCATGTACGCCATCGGCGGCACCAGCACCGGCGAGTTCTGGAAGGCCCGGGACGTGATCGCCGGCACGATCGGCGCCGCCACGGCCGAGACCTGCTGCGCGTACAACATGCTCAAGCTGAGCCGGACCCTGTTCTTCCACGACCAGGACCCGGCGTACATGGACTACTACGAGCGGGCGCTGTACAACCAGGTGCTCGGCTCGAAGCAGGACGAGCCGGACGCCGAGAAACCCCTCGTCACCTATTTCATCGGGCTGACGCCCGGTCACGTGCGGGACTACACGCCCAAGCAGGGCACGACCTGCTGCGAGGGCACGGGGATGGAGAGCGCCACCAAGTACCAGGACTCGGTGTACTTCGCCGCGGCCGACGGCAGCGCCCTGTACGTCAACCTCTACAGCCCCTCCACCCTGACCTGGGCGGAGAAGGGCGTCACCATCACGCAGACCACGGACTATCCCCGCGAACAGGGCAGCACCCTGGTGATCGGCGGCGCCGGCGCCTCCTTCGCGCTGCGGCTGCGCGTGCCGTCCTGGGCCTCCGCGGGCTTCCGGGTCACCGTCAACGGCCGTGCGGTGCCGGGGACCGCGACGCCCGGCAGCTACTTCACGGTGTCCCGGGCCTGGCGCCGGGGCGACACCGTGCGCGTCGGCGTCCCCTTCCGGCTGCGGGTGGAGAAGGCGCTCGACGACCCGTCGCTGCAGGCGCTGTTCCACGGCCCCGTCAACCTGGTCGCCCGCAGCGCCGCGACCGGCCACCTGAACGTCGGGCTGTACCGCAACGCGTCGCTCTCCGGCGACCTGCTGCCCTCCCTGACCCCCGTCCCCGGCAAGCCGCTCCACTACACGCTGGACGGCATCGAGTGGGCTCCGTTCGCCGAGGGGACCGAGGATCCGACGCACGTGTACGTGCGCCGCTCGGAACCCCGGGTCGTCCTGGGCGGCACCGACTCGGGCGTCGCCAACCCGGCGAAGGAGGACGGCACCACGCTGCTCGACGAGATCTGGGCCGCGGCCCCGTTCCGCGGCAAGGGTGCCCTGGTGGCGCACGTGCGGACCACTGTGGACGCCTGGGTGGGCGCCGGGCTGCTCCGGCACGACGAGGGCGAGCGGGTGGTGGGGACCGCGCGGAAGGCGTCGTACGTGAGGTGACGGCGGCCGACGAGACGCAGAACACATCCGTCGCGTGCTGATTCTGCCCGCGGCGCTGATCAGAGCGCGGCCCGCGTCCGTACCTCCTGGTGTCCGAGCCTGTCGTCGCCCCAGGAGGCACGATGCGCATCACGCGCACCACGGCGGGGACGGCCTTCGTGGCCGGTTCCCTGGTCCTCACCCTCACCGCGCTCGCCTACCCGGCCGTGCTCGGCGTGCGGAACGCGGGCAGCGCCCAGGCCCGCGTCATCGCCGAGACGCGCTACGGGCCGCTCACCGAGGCCGACCGGGACTTCGTGGTGAAGGTGCGCGCCGCCGGACTGTGGGAGCACCCGCTCGGGCTGCTGGCCATGGAACGGGGGACGACACCGGAGATGAGGGAGGCCGGCGAGCACCTGGTCGCCGGCCACTCCCGGCTCGACGCGACGTGCCGCCGGATCGCCCCGGAGCTGGGCATCACCCTGCCCAACCTGGCCTCCCCGCAGCAGCAGCAGTTCGTGTCGACCGTGGGCGGGACCACGGGCAGGCAGTTCGACACCACCGCGGTCAACATCATGCGCGTCACGCACGGCCAGATCTTCCCGGTGATCGCCAAGATCCGCGCCAACACCAAGAACTCCCTGGTGCGGCAGCTGGCCGACCAGGCCAACGGCACCGTCCTCGATCACATCACCGTGCTGGAGAGGACCGGCCTGGTCGACTTCGACCAGG